>CAYWYC010000006.1:5360-32187 GCA_964462565.1 uncultured Candidatus Sumerlaeota bacterium
GGCCCGAAAAGTCCGCCAGTCTAGTATTCCCTTTGAACAGGCGGTCAGCGAATTGAAATAGGAGAGCCGCGGATTTCGAGAACAAAACAGCGACTCAGCCCAATTTTTTCAGGCGCTTGCCGCCGTCGATAGGCAGAAGCGCGCCGGTGATGTAATCGGAACCTTCCGCCAGAAAGACGCAGGCCCTCGCCACATCTTCCGGACTTCCCAGCCGCTGCAGAAGCGACTCCTTTTTTGCCCGTTTTTCCTGTTCTTGCGCATCGGCATCTTCCTCCAGCAACACGGTTCCCGGTGCGATGGCATTCACGCGAATACAGGGAGCCAACTCTTTGGCCAGGCCCATGGTCAGGCTTTCCAGGGCCCCCTTGCTCACGCCGTAAGGAACAAATTCCGCCCAGGGCTCTTTTCCGCACACATCGCAAATATTCAGAATAAGTCCCTGCTTGTGGGCCTGCATGTGCGGCGCAACAGCCCGACAGAAAAGCATGGGACCGCGCACGTTCACCGCCATAAAGCGATCCCATTCCGAAATCGGCATTTCCAGAAAAGGCGTCCGATAAAAAACAGCCGCGCTGTTCACCAGCACATCGATTCGTCCCATCCTTTCGACCGCCTCATCGACCAGTTGCTGCACGGCTTCCGGATTTTGCTGGTCGGCCTGCAGGGCAATCGCTTCTTTGCCGCTCAGGGCCTGGCATTCCTCGGCGGTATTATGCGCCTCCGACTCCGAGCCGCGATAATGGATGATCAGGCGCGCACCCCGACGGGCGAACTCAAGCGCTATGGCGCGGCCCACACGTTTTGCCGCGCCCGTTACCAGGCAGACCGATTTTGAAATATCCATTTTCCGGACTCCCTTTCATGCTGGCGGCAAAAGCCGTTAATCGTCATAACGTTCCCGCAGCATGGGCGAAAGCCGCAGCATTATATGCATCCGTTCAAAAATATCCACCCACTCCTGGATCTCGGCCATGCGTTCATCATCGGGCGGAGCAACCAGCCCCGTGCTGCACGCGCTGCCCAGCTGGGTTCGTTCCATGCGCCGGTAAATCGTCAACAGCCGATCACCAAAACGGCCCAATTCGAAAAAATCCTCCGACAGAAAAACCACCACCGGAACCTTGCTCGCGCCGTTCATGCGCAGTTCGTCGCCCAGGGGAGTGCCGTCAATGCGTTCCACATAGCGGATGTTAATGTTCGGATTTGCCGCACCGATTTTCTTGAATATCGGACCCTGGCGCACACAGTCACCACACCAGATGCCCGTATAGACCAGCACATTTATTTTGCGCGTGAATTTGCCAATCAGCTTTTTCCGCGATTCCGTCAACTCGATGTCCGCCTCCATATTGCGCCACTTGTTGCGGTGGCTTTCCTCACCGGCGCTTAAATAGGCTTCATAGTCCAGAGCCTTTTCAAATTCCTGCTTCCAGAAATCCTGTCTCTTGTCATAGTATTTGGGATTCGCCATATTTTATCTAACCTTTCATGTGCCATACCTTCCAAACGTCTGACTTTTATCTCAAAATCTCTCTCTCTTTTCAACCTCCTCAAGTCAGCCCTGCTCGATTCTTTGCAGATGCCCTATATAGTCTTGTGTGTAAAAATGGATGTTGTAATCATGCACATAGCAAACATTGTGATTTTTGGGGACGACGGATCGCTGCAGGCTGATCTGTAGAGATATGTTCTTTATTGTTGCGTATTGTGCCATGTGTCGGTTCTTGTTCCGCGACGCATTTATCCAACATATAAATAAGCCATTTTCCTCAATCATCTACTAATTTATTCTTGCTTGAAAGCCAAAATTTGGGTAAGATTTACACGGTGTTAAGGGATAAATTAAACAAAACAAGGAGGAAGTCCGAATGTTTCTGTCTCACAGAAGTACCAAAACCCCTATTGCCGCGTTTACTTTGATTGAGTTGCTCATCGTGGTGGCAATTATCGCGATCCTGGCGGCGATTGCCGTTCCCAATTTCCTGGAAGCCCAGGTTCGAGCGAAGGTTTCCCGTGCCGAAGCGGATATGCGATCCGTTGCCACGGCGCTGGAATCCTACATGGTGGACAACAATAACTACATCCGCAGCGCGCACAACAATACCGGCGCATTCAAAGATTCTTATGAGCCCCCCACCGTTCCCGATGACGAGTTTGCCGCATTTGCCGGCCTGACCACGCCTGTCAGCTATATCACCACCATACCCCCGGATCCCTTTTCGGACGCATCGGGAGACATGGCCGGTAAAAACTTTTACCTCTACTACAGCGGAACCGCCTCGAGCAACGAAATCGAAGCCCGCAAGGACACATGGGTCCTGTTGACCATCGGCCCCAACCAAAGCAATGAAGTCAAGGATTTGCATTACGACTCGACGGGCGAAGAACAAGGCGTCGTGCTGGACCTTAAAAGCAGTGACGACGAAGACAGCTGGACCCAGGGTGTGAAATACGACCCCACCAACGGCACCATGAGCAATGGTGACGTGTACCGTTTCAACGGCGGCGCTACATCTAGCCTGCCAGATTTTTTTGAAGAATAAAAAGATTCCCTGACACCCTTTCAAAACACCGAACAAAATACCCCGGCTCAGGCCTTGTGTCTGAGCCGGGGTTTCTCTTTTCGCCCATCTAATATGAGGACGATTTCACATGCTTGTAAGACGCTCGCAACCGGCTCGATCATTCCTTACGAAAGGACTTGGCGAAGTCGTAGAGGTCCTGCATTTCGTCGCGTGATTCGGCCTGGAGGGTGATCTTGAGTCCGCCGGGATCGAGACCGCGCAGGATTTCGGCGATTTCGTCGCGCTCAAGCGGGTGCTCCCAGTTCGACATTTGCAGGCACTTGCCCGCCGCCTGGATCATCCGCCCGGTGCGAATCAGGCCGTCAATGTCGGGGCCGTTGGGATCGTTGGAAAGTTCGATGGCCTTCAGGTTCTGCATCTCGAGAATGGCCGGCATGCACTGGGCCGCGCCCGAATGGATGTGCAGGTATGGCGTATCGAGGTGGCTTCCGATAAGATGATTCGGCGGCAGAAAAAACTCCCGGAAATGGGCCTCGCTGCAGAGCGCCGAATAGTCTTCCGAATAGCAGTGCCCCTTGCCCGGCAGCCACGTATGCATCCAGTCCACCACACCGTCGGGCGCGCCGGCCTTTTGCAGCATCTTCCATTGCGCGTCGAAGACATCGATGAAAAGCCGCGCCGCGTCCATGGCCGCCTGCTTGATCGCGTCGGGGTTCATCAGCAATTCCATGGACAGCAGCTCCGGCCCCAGCATCGCCGCCAGCGTATCCATGGGGCCGACGGTGTTGGTCGGTCCGGGCAGATAGCTTTCCCAACTCCACCCTTCCAGCAGTTTTTCAAAGCGGACGATATATTTTGTCCAAAGTTCATGCTCGGGATCAAAGGGCTGCACACGGAGTTCCTCGGCGCTTTGCGCGCAGGGATGGGACCAGACTGTATTCCCGTCATATTCATAACCGGCCCCGGCCAGCGCCGGAAAAAAGGCCGTGCCGAAATTCACGAACGCGCAGGCCAGATTGTCGCTCGTGGGGTCCTGGCTTTTCCGCGCCGCGGCCAGTTTGCGCTCGAGAATTTCCTCCGGCGACTTGTCGATATCAAATCCACCCAGCGTCTTTTGCTTGGGCGTCGGTGCAAAGACATGGACCAGCGGTGCTTCGTTTTTGCGATCCCACCACTTCAGGTGGAGTTCGATGATTTCACGAAAACTCCGTGCCATAATATTCGCCTTTCTTCTATTCCACTCAGATTTCCGGCAGTTCCACCGTATCGCCATTCTGCTCTTGCCACTTCACGATGCGCCCGCGCAGGTCGCGCATGATCGGCTTGTGCTCCGGATCGATTGCCAGGTTTTTGGTCTCGCCGGGATCGTCATTCAGATTGTAAAGTTCATGAAAGCCCAAGGGGCTGCACGTAAAGCGCCAACCATCGTGGGTGATAATCGTGCGGACGGGATCCTTGTATGCCTGTTCCAGCACCTCCGCCTTGATTCCCGGAACCTGCTCGGGCCCCTTGCCATTGTCGCCGTTCCACTGAATCACGATGTCATCTTCAAGGCTCTTGCCCGATTCCATCCACGGCTTCAGGCTCTTTCCCTGAAGGCTCTCGGGCGGCATCTTGCCCATCAGGTCCAGGAGAGTCGGTGTGATGTCGATCTGGCTGACCGGTCCGCTCACGCGACGCGCCTCCTTCTGGCCCGGCGTGCGAATCAGAAAAGGCACGCGCACCGATTCCTGGTACATCACCGTCTTGGCCACGAGCTGGTGGCTGCCCATCATGTCGCCATGGTCCGAGGTATAGACGACGATCGTGTTTTCGTCGAGGCCCAGTTCCTCCAGCGTTTCCAGAATCTGCCCCGCATAGCTATCCACGAGGCTGCACAGGCCCCAGTATCGCGCGATCAGTTCCCGCGTTTCTTTTTCCGTCGGAATGCTCTCCTGCCACTTGTGGTAAAGGCCCAGGGGGCGGGGATGCTGATCTTCGCCGGGGGGATTGTCGTAGTTGTCGGGAAGGGGGATCGAGTCAGGATCATATTGCTCATCGCGCGGACCGAAAAAGGGCATGTGTGGCTCGAGAAAGTTCACGTAAAGGACGAAGGGCTTGTCCTGGTTTTCGCGGAGAAACGCGCAGGCCTCACGCGCCAGGTATCGGGGCTTGCAATATTTTTCCGGCAGACGCGCCGCGGCCCCGCGATGAAAATAATCCATGCCCTCAGGCTGCAAGCCGTTTTCCTCGATCAGGAATTTCGAATAATCCGACAAGGCGTCACGCGGACGGCCCTCGCTGTAATGCGCGCGATACTGGTCCTCGATTCCGCGCCAGTGCTGGAAGCCGTGCTGGGCAAAAATTTCGTCACCCAGATGCCATTTGCCATAGTGGCCGGTGACGTATTCGGGATCGTCAAGCAGTTCGGGAAAGCAGCGAGTGTCGGCGGACAGCGGAATATTGTTGGCGGTGCAGCCGTTGGTATGGGGATAGAGACCGGTGAGCAGCGTCGAACGCGATGGCGTACAGACTGGCTGCGTGACGTAACACTCGTCAAAGACCGTCGCCTTCTCGGCAAAGCGGTTCAGGTTCGGCATTTCGATCTGGTCGTTGCCATAGGCGGCCAGCGTATCGAAACGCTGCTCATCGGTATATAAAAACAAGAGATTCGGCTTTTTCATGGAAGTCCCCCAAGTTTAATTATGATCGAGCTGAATTTTGCGTCAGCGCAATCATACAAAACCGGGCGACAGAAAACTATTCCGAATCTTCGCTTTCTTCCGCCTTATGGGTGATGTTCATGGTGCTTACGGTGATGGTGTCACCATCCTTGCTGCCCCAGAAGCTCACCTCGTCACCCTTGGCCAGTTCGTCGGCGTCCAGAATCTTGCGATGGGTGGCCTTGGTGCTGCCGGAAATGTTCGCCGTTACCGTTTCGCCATCCACGTCAAAGGTCATCGTGTCGTCGCCGATTTCCTTGACCGTGCCGAATATGGCCCAGCCCTTGACACCCGTCTGGTCCATGGGCGGATCCACCCAGACCACGTCTTGCACATTAAAAACACCGTCATCGCCTTTTTTCCCCTTGGCCATGACTTTTTTGCCCTTGGTTTCAGACATTTCAATCGATTTTTCGTGCCGGATATCGTCGCCGTCGGAAACATTGACGACTACGCCACTGGGAGCGCGACCGGAATCGGTGATCGTTACAGTGCCATCGCCGATTTCTGTAATCGAACCTTCGTAATAAACTTTTTCCGCGCCAAAAACCAGGCTCGCGGTCATCAGAAAAACAGCTGCAATCAGAACAATCTTCTTCAACATTTTACTTCCTCCTTTGCGGTTTTCAGGCAAAAGCATCAAGCACCGTCCGCAAGCATTATATGCCCTGGCCAGCGCGTCGGCCTTTGTCCTTTTTGATAATATCCCTCTTTGGCAGGCCGATTGGGGAAATCCAAGAGCATTCCTGGCCCTTGGCGCCGATCAACCCGCTCACATCAACACCCCTTGAGCATAACAGACCATACGCATAAAATCAAGAAACTAGCCGGATTCCGCTGGATTTTCTTCCGAAGGCTTTTGGCGCTCAAGGCATGGCGCGGACACAGGCAAATTGGAAGGGTTCTTCGGGATCGATACTGAAACTTTGTTCGTGGGCCAGCACTTCATAGCCCGATGCCGCCAGGGTCTGGTAGAAGCCCCGCGTACTGTACTCGCGGTAATGGTCCATCTGCCTGCACCATCCCGGACGCGCGGCCAGGGCTTCGCGGTCGGCCCAGGGAACTTCCACGTAGAGCCGCCCATTCTCTCCCAGGAGGGGCCGGAGCGTTTCCAGAAATTTGCCGTCATGCTTCATGTGTTCCAGCACGTGGGACGCCACGATCAGGTCATATTGATTTCCGGCATCCCGCAGTTCTTCGGCGCGTTGGATTTCAAAACGGGCCTTGGGAAAGGTCTGGCGCGCCTTCCGGATCGACGTTTCGGAAAGGTCGATCCCCAGCGTGTCAAAGCCCCGGTCCGCCAGAAGTCCGGCAAACATTCCCGCGCCGCATCCCACGTCCAGCGCCCGGGCGCCGTCGGGAAATTCTTCCGGAATCAGGCCCACCATTTTCATGTTGCGCAGGCGCTTCTGCTGCCAGCGTCGGAGCCGTCCCTCATGATCTTCTCGACGATCCGTAAATGGCGTAAAATGGTAGCCACCCGCATACACGGCGTCTTGAATGCCCTGGCGCAGCAGCTCGGGCTTTCGGATGTTTCCCGTTTCTTTGCACTGCTCGATGGGCGTGGGCAGGGCCAGGATCATGCGGTGTTTGCGAAATGCCGGTAATTCCGCGGGAGGCGGATTTTTGCGCGCGTAGCCCGGATCGGGCAAAAGGCGTTTGTCAATCAGCGATTGCTCAATCCGGTCGCGCATGGGCGCCAGTTTTCCCAGCATCCGCACCAGCACTTTTCGTTTCAGGCGGTTGAGCATATCGCCTTTCCATATACTGCCGTCGCCGTTGATGATGATGCGTTGGTTTGCCTTGGTCGCCGCAAAAATTTTTCGGAGGGTCCGAGCGTCTTTCGCCTGTACAGTGGCAGCCGCGGAGTAAAGCATCACCACCATGTCCCACGGTCCCGACGTGCCGGACCAGTCCGACACTCCGAAGAGACGGACCCCATGCTTTTCCTCAAGATGGGCCATGTTATCGTATTCGCCACGCAGCACATCGGGCGACCAATGACTCACCACATCCACCATCAGCGTTGGACGCTCCGTCAGCGCATGTTCCAGAAAGATGCCCAGGTGGTCGGCGTTGGAGCGGTGGACCAGGCAGAGACGCTTGCATGTCTGCAGGTCGATCTCGCGCAAGGCCGTATCCGCCAGGGATGTTTCCAGGGCATAGGTCAGGGCCAGGATTGCCATATTATTTCTTCCCCAGTTCTTCCTTCAGGATTTCGGGCAAATGGGGCTGAATAAAATCATAACCCGCCTCCTGCAAGCGCGAAGGCCTGGCCCGGCATCCTTCGAGCAGCAGCGATTTTCCCATCTCTCCGAACAAGGCCTTTACCGCAAATGCCGGCAAAGGCAGGAATGCCGGACGATGCAGAACATGAGCCAGCGCTTTCGCGAAATCGCGATTCCGCAGGGCATGGGGCGAACATGCATTGACTGGCCCCGATGTGGAGTCTTCGCCCAGCAGAAAATAGATCATTGCGATCAGCTCGTCCAGGCCTACCCAGCTGAGCCATTGCTCGCCCGATCCCACCGGTCCCCCCAGGCCCAGTCGAAAAGCAGGCAGCATCTTTTTCAACATGCCGCCGTGCACAGTCACCACCGGCGCAATCCGCAGGTTCACCACGCGGATTCCCCTTTCCACGGCCGGAAGCGTTGCATGTTCCCAGGCTTGGCAGAGTTCCGGCAAAAAGCCCTCACCGGCCGGGCTGTCTTCATCCACCGCTTCCTCCGGGCGATTGCCATAGTATCCGGTGGCCGACGCCGCGATCAGCACCTTGGGTGGGTTTTCAAGTCCGGCCAGGCTCTCGCACAAAAAGCGGGTCACATCGATCCGGCTTTTCCAAAGGCGGGTCTTGAATTCAGGCGTCCAGCGTTGGCCGGCGATATTTTCCCCGCAAAGATGCACCACCGCGTCCAGGCCTTCCAACTTTTCATTATCCACCTCGCCGTTATAGGGATTCCAGAATATTTCCGGTTCCTGGGCGGAAGGCGTCTGCCGCACCAGTTTGATTACCTCATGCCCGCCGGTATGCAGGAAGGCCGTCAGGCTGGAACCGATCAGGCCCGTGGCTCCGCTGATTGCCAGGCGGTACTTTTTCGCCTTCCCTTCAAAAACGGCCATCGCCTTTATTCGCTTTCCTGCTTCGTGACGAGTTCGGCGGTGTGCGGCAGGTTCGGATCCAAAAAAATCAGACGATAAAATTCCATCTGGCACTGCCGCAGGATATTGCTGTGGTCGCCGTCGGAAATCGGATAAAAAAGAAGGCGGTCCGGATTCACGCGCGCCAATTCCTGGCCCATGCGAAAGGGCAGCAGTGGATCCTGTTCGCCGTGAAAGATAGCCACCTGCAATACATCGGGACCAAGTCGTTTCAGAAGCCGCCGCATATATTTCCGGTTGTCCATGTTGTCGGGAGTGATCCAGGCCAGGGGACCGTGGGTCTGCCAGATGGCGCGGCGCAAAGTATTGAAGGGCGCGGCCAAAACGATGGAGCGCGGTTCCAGTTGCTGCGCCGCCTGCAGGGCCACACCGCATCCGAAGGAATGCCCGATCAGGCGCACTCCATCCGTCAGTGCCTCGCGGGAATAGCCGCTTTCTTCCGCCAGTTGGTCCAGCGCGCCGCTTGTGTTATCACCCAACTTGCTCGGACGCATCATGCCTTCCGAATAGCCACGTCCCGGATATTCGATAAAGAGAAATCCCGCTTCCTTGCGCGGACAATCCGTTGCCAGCCATAGCCAGTCCAGCGTTCGCGTGTTGATCCCGGGATAGACCAGCACCAGGGGATCGGGCCTGGCTTCGGTGCCTTTCTCCGGTGGAAAATACCAGGCGCTCTGCTTCTTGCCCCGTGCTTCATATTCCAGCTTCACCAGGAGCGCCTTTTCCCGAAAAGTGGTTTCGTCCTCGGGGGTATAGGCCAGTTTGGAATTATGACATCCGACAAGAAAAAGCAGCAGCAGCGGCAGAAGGCGAAAAACAAGGATGGGGCAACGGGAAAAATTCATCGGATGAGATCCCTTTCTGTACCGGCGGATAAACTTCCGGCGCGGCTACTCTTCAAACTCGGGAAGCGGGATCAACTCGATGTGCCGCCGGTGGGTATCGATAATGGGTATGGGCAAAAGTTCCATGATTATATCCAGGGGCATCACGAGCCAGGGACGCGGCGCCAGAAACACCGTCTTCTCCACCGTCTCATAGCCCTCTTTTTCCACCTTCAATTCATAAAACCAGTACCAGATAAAAGGAATGGTAATCGGGCTGTCGCCCCGTTCCTGCTGGTGGAAATGGACCGTCGCGCCGGGAGGATCGGTCGTAACCTCGAGCCGGGATCGGATACAGGCCGTGGTTGACAGCAAAATCGCCGCCAGCACCGCCATCGCTGCTATTCTTCCAAAACTCCGCATCCAATCGTATCCTTTCCGCGTTCTGCATAGCGGCCCATCATCTTGCGGCCACCTCCCATAGAATAAGCCATCGGCCCATAATTGCAAGAGATTTGTAATTGTGGATTTCATAGAACCGCCGCAATAGCCTGGCGCAGTTCGGTGATTTTGGCATCCCAACTTTGGGATCGCGCGAAAGCCAGGCGGGCTACGATGTTTTTATCCCCAAGCGCGGCATCCACCGCACGGACAAAACCCTCCGCATCGTCAGCCAGGTGAAGGGGGGCTTGCATTTTTTCCAGTTCCAGCCAGCGCCGACTTGCCACAGGAAGCCCGGCGGCCAGGTACTGATAGAGTTTAATCGGATTCGTCGATTCCACCAGTGGCGTATGGCGGAAGGGGATGAGCCCGGCATCGCAATGCTGCATCCAGGCGGGTATCGCGTCGTAGGGCCGCGGCCCCAGGGCATGGATATTCGCGCGGTCCGGCACGGCGGGACAGCCACCTTCAAGCGGGCCCACCAGCACCAGATGGTAATCAGGTCGTTCCCGCGCCAAGGTTTCGATCCAGTCCATGTCGATACGTTCATTCAGCGTTCCCACAAAAAGCAGGCGTGGGCGTGGAATATCGCGGAGCTTTTCCGGCTCCGGCCTGGCGCGTCGGGGGTTAAAATGTTCGGCGTCCACCCCCAGCGAAATCACCTCGGCCTCCTTCGCCCCACGATCCATGACAATCTCCGCCATTCGCCAGGCCAGCACCGTGCAAAGGTCGCACCGTTCGATCAGTGACGCTTCCACGTTGATCAGATTTTGCGGCACCCCTTCAAATCCGCGAATATCGTCCACGCAGCGGTAAACCAGGCAGGCGGGTTTTACAATTTCATCGAGCCAGGCGTATTGCAGATTATTGACGATCAGCACGTCAGGCTGCATGAAACCAGCCTTATCGATCACCCGCCGCAAGGATGGCAAAGTCCAGCCCAGCGAGCGCCGCAGGTTTTTATCCTTGCGAAAGATAGACGTATTAATCGCCGGAAAAAGAGTAAAGGGCGTGTATTGCAAAAGGTTTTCGCCATGCTTTTCCGGCGAAAAACCCCAGGCGCCTTTGCGTTCCTGAAAACGCGCGTCGCGACCTTTCAGAAGGTAATGCCACGGACTGATGGGAGCGGGGAAATAAAAAACGGAATCCTCCTCTGAAGGCACCAACCGTCCCAAGCCCGCCGCGATGCCCCGCGCCAGGTCGCTCGTGCTCGAACGTAGGACACTGTTCAGACTCTGGGATCCCGCAATAATCCAACGCATAAATAATCGCTCCTTTTCCACGCCGATACTGACGAATACAAGCGCCTCTTGCAACCAAAAATCAGGTTTGATTTCAGGATTCTCCCGCCGCATTTGGCTATGTAATACAAGGTAAGACTCTGAAATATCTGAATTTACGCAATAATACGGAGGATTATTCTCTTGTATATTGCTTCGGGGCCTCTTAAAATCTTTGCATAACGTTTTGATGGGATTGTTTTTGAAGGCAGCATACGGGCTTCGGTCTGTGTGCTTGTATTTATTTGACGATTTGATTTTGAATATGCGAAAAATAATACAGGAAATCCGCCACTGGGACCGGGGCGATTGGCGCAAAGTGATTAAGCGGCTTGCGCCTCCCCTGGTGATTCTGGCCGTGTGCCTGGGAGCCATGGCCGGCCTTGGTGCTTATACTTTTTACTATGCCGACGGCTTTTCCTACATGACCAACGACCCCAAAGCCTGCGCCAATTGCCATGTCATGCAGGATCACCTGGACGCCTGGCGCAAGGGCAGCCATCATGACGTGGCCGTGTGCAACGACTGCCATACGCCCCATAATTTCTTCGGCAAGTATTTCATCAAGGGCCTCAACGGCTTTAACCATTCCCGAGCCTTTACCTTCCAGAATTTCCATGAGCCTATCCAAATCACACCCTTGAATACTTCCGTCACGGAAGGCGCATGTCGCTACTGCCATGGCGACATTGTGGATATGATCGACCATCCCAAATCGGGCCGCGAAAAAATATCCTGCATCCGCTGTCATGCCCATGTGGGTCATTATAACTAATTAACAAAAGGAGCCTCCTATGCCTTCGGACGAGAAGCAAAGTGAAAGCAAGTCTCCCATGGTGAAAAAGGTATTTGTGTTGCTGGTCATCGCGGCGGCCCTGTCCTTTTTGGGCATCATTGGAATCGCCGCCCTGCTGGTCACTATTGTTCAGCACAAGGCGGAAGCGGCCAATCCTTTTTTCCGGGTGGTTGAACTGGACGAGACCATTTCCGATCCCGCTGTTTGGGGCAAGAATTTTCCCTTGCAATATGACCAGTACAAACGCACCGTGGATATGGAGCGCACGCGCTTCGGCGGAAGCGAGTCTCTGCCTCGAACGCCTACGGGAGCGGATCCGCGCGAGGTGGTGACGCAATCGGTCATTGAGGAAGTGCCGCGCCTGAAAATTCTCTGGGCCGGTTATTCCTTTGCCGTCGATTATCGCGAAGATCGCGGCCATGCCTATATGCTTGAGGACCAGACCCTGACCCAACGGCAGTTGGTGGTCGATCAACCGGGAACCTGCCTGAATTGCCACGCTTCCATGGTTATCCCTTATCGCAAGGCCGGTGACGGCGACCTGATGGCCGGCTTCGACGCCATCAACGCCATGCCCTACGACCAGGCCGCCAAGATGGCGAAAAGAGCCATTGCCTGTATTGATTGCCACGATCCCAAGACCATGGCCCTCCGCGTGACGCGGCCCGCCTTTATCAATAGTCTACGCGCCTACAAAGCTTCCCAGGGCGTTGAGGATTACGACGTGAACCGCGACGCCACCCACCAGGAAATGCGCGCCTATGTCTGCGCCCAGTGTCATGTGGAATATTACTTCAAGGGTGAAGGCAAAACGCTGACCTATCCCTGGAACAATGGCATCAAGGCGGACCAGATATTGGCTTACTATGAAGAAAGCGGCTTCAAGGACTGGACCCATAAGACAACCGGCGCCGCGGGTATCAAGGCCCAGCATCCCGAATTTGAAACCTGGAGCCAGGGCATCCATTCCAGAGCCGGCGTGTCCTGCGCCGATTGCCACATGCCCTACATGCGTGTGGGCGCGCAGAAAATCAGCGACCACCACGTGAACAGCCCCCTGCTCAAGATCAACCGGTCCTGCCAGACCTGCCACCGCGAGTCGGAAGAAGAGATGAAGGCCCGCGCCGAAAACATCCAGGCCAAGTCCAAGGAATTACAGGATATTGCCCTGGGCGCGAATGTGGCCCTGATTCGGGATATCGAAAAAGCGATCGAGGCAGGCGTGGCCGAGGAAAAAATCGAGGCGGCACGCGGTTTTCAGCGCAAGGCGTCATTCCTGATCGACTTTTTTGTGTCGGAAAACTCGATGGGCTTTCACGCGCCCCAGGAGACGGCGAGAATCACGACGCTTTCGGTTGATTACGCGAGACAGGGCCAGGAGGCGCTGCGATAAAAAATGGGTGCACGACATAAATAGGGGGCTGCTCAACCAAAACAGTGAATCGAGAATTTGCTGAATTATGAAAATAGGTTTTCATGTTCAGGGCTGAAAGCCCGCCCCATAATAGGCCTGGGCTTTCAACCCCAGGGCTTCGGATTGATCCGGAATAGAGGGCTGAAGGCCCGATCCAATATCCTGCAGGTCTTTTTATGGGTCGGGCCTTCAGCCCTCTTTTTTTATTCGCTTTCCCTGGGGTTAAAACCCCCAGGCTATTATAGGGCGCGCCGGTGGCGCTTAAAAGAGAACGACAATTATTAATGAACCATTCAGGATTCTTGTTTATCCCAGATATTCATGAATAGCAAAAAACATCCCCCCTATTTATTTCGTGCACCCATAAAAGAAACCGGCGATCTTATTGCTGGATTGGTTCAACAAATTCTTTTTTGAGGGCTTCCCTGAATTCGGCTACCACCTCGGGATAGGCGTCCTGGTTCACCAGGGCTTCCACATAGGGCTTCGCCTCCAGCGGTTGTCCATTGCCTATTAACGAACGCGCCATCATGGCGTTGGCCCGGCTTGATTTGGGGTTGTTATCGAGGGCCAGTTTGCTCTGCTCTATCGCCTCGTCGTACTTTTTTTCGGTCAGGTAAGTCAGCGCGCGAACGGCGTGGATTTCGGCCTTTTGCGGCGGGGTTTCCGCCAGTTCAGACGCGTGGTCCAGCTGGTTCAGGGCGGCATCGACCTGATCGGCCTGGGCAAAGGCTTCCGCCAGTTCAATGGTCGCGTTAAAACTCTTCGGCGATTTCCCGTGTTCTTTCAGCAGGAGCATCGATATTTTCCGCCAGTCGTTCTGTTGGCGTGCACGTTTCAGCGCCAGTTCGTTCAGGTAATCCCGCTGAAAAGCAAAGGACATGATCAGAAAAATAAAGGCGATCACCACGCCAATCCCCAGGATACGGACGGGCGACAGCCAGTCCAGGGCCGCTTCGATATATTCCATGAGGGGCCGGGATTCTTCAGCTGCTTCCTGCTCTTGCGGCGTATCCTGACCGGAGTCTTTTGGGGACTCCTGTGGAGATGGTTTTTGAACCTTGCGTCCTGATTTGCGCTTCGCCATAGTGGGGCTGCCTCATTTCTATCTTTAAAAATCCGAAAAAAGGTTTTCTGAAGGGCCTCTTTCTTTTACTATAATCAATATTCAGTTTGATGAATAGGAGCCATTGGTGTCAATAAGTTTTTCAGGGGGCGGGAATATGGATGCGGTGATTCAGATTGTGCGGCGAAGCAACCAGCGCGGCGGACGCATGTTGTCGGTGATCGATCTGATCGATGCCGGCACCTTGTCCCTCCGCCAGACCGCCTGGTTGCTCGATCGCATCCTTTCCGGTGCTTCCTGGATGGTGGGGGCCAAGCCCGGCGGCGCTGGAAAAACCACCATCATGAGCGCCCTCCTCACTATGCTTCCGCAAGGCGAAAACATCTGCCTGGCCAATCCCGGCAATTCCTGGCGCGAGAGCCAGTCCGGCGATTGTGTGGTGGCCTATGAAATCAGCCCCGGCCATTACGAGGCCTATATATGGGGACGCGACGTGGCCGACTTTGCCAGCCTGCCCGGCAGGGGAGCGCGCATCGTGACCAACCTTCATGCCGATACCCTGGAGCAGGCCCGCGACCAGATCGTGAACGACTGCGGAACTCCTGAAGGCGATTTCGCGAACTTTGATATCTTTTTGCCCATCACCATGGATGATGGCGTTTTTCGGGCAAACCGCAGTGTTGAGCACATCCATTATGTCAAAGATGGACAATGGGTCACTTGGGACAAGGAGACGGAGCCTTCGTCCAAAGAAGAAAGCATCACTGAATTTTTGGAAGGATGTCGGCGGGAGGGAATTAAACAGGTAGAAAATGTGCGCGCCGCCTGGCTCGATTTCCAGAAAGACGAGGGCTATGGGGCTTAGAATCTTATTGCGCATGCTGTCGAGCCTGGTGGGCTTGCTGCTGGCCTTGGGAGCGCCGGGCTGTTCCACCGCCCCGCAAGCCCCGCAAAGGACCTTTACACCCGATGAAGCACGTGCGTACATGCGTGCCGCCCTGTCGGATAAACCGGAAGTCCTGGACAGCATTCCGAATGAATCGACTTTGGAAGATCCCACCTGGATCTGGCTGCGTCTCATTCGATTCTGGAGCCGGAACGAAACCGGAAGGCCGCCCGATTCCCTGAAGAACCTGACGTCTTCCGCCTCCAGTCCCGAGGCGGCCCTCATGGTTCAGCATTCCATCTCTGAGGCGCCCGCCCAAAGAGTCCGCGACTTGTCGCGAGCCGACGCCTTTAACCGGCTCGTATCACCCGTCAACCGCTTTGTGGCTTCCGTCTATGGTTTTGTAACGGGCCAATGGGTCATGGCCGGATCCCAGAGCATCGAGTTTGTTTTCTCGCCCCAGGCATACCAGCGGATCACGCCGCGCGAGCGGGAATTATTGTATCTTTACAAGGTGCATGGTGGGGCCTTGAAGAAAGCCGGATTAATCACGGAGGTAATAGAGGACCGCGTCGCCAAACTCCAGGCCCGGCAGGATGCCGACTTCGAACGCCTGCTGATGGAGCGCGGCCGGTGGCATTATAGAAACGGCCGCTGGGAAGAAGCCCGGCGGACTTTTGCCCTTGTCCTGGACAAAAACGCAAGCCACGAAAAAGCCCGAAAGGCCCGCCTCAACGCCGCGCGCTATGCCTCGCTCGATAAACGCATCCGCCTGAAAAGCCTGCAAGCGCCTTTTCGACCCGATTGGTCCGATGCTGAAAATCAGCGGGTCCGGCAGGGCATCCGTAATATTTTGCTCGAAGACACGCCCGGGAAAATTCGCCCCTTGATGGAAGGCGTCTTTCCGCCTGAAAGCCTCTACCAGCAGGCCTGGAAGCAAGCCCCCGCAGCCAATCCACTCGCCCGCCTGGCTCAGGCCCGCGAGGATTTGTATCGCGAAAAATGGCAGTATCTCCTTAGTGGCGATCAATACGCTACCCACGAATTCGTACCCCTTTCTGCCGAAACGCGAAGGCGTCAGGCCCTGTCCTGGATCAATCCCTTTCTGCCCCTCCACTGGATATTTCGCGGAAGCATCCTGGCTTTCGGTAATCCGGTCAATGATTCCAACTGGCGCGATGCCGCGGTTCAGTTCTGTCGGATGGATCCCGAAGCCTGCGCCATCTATATGGACCAGCCGGACCGGGACGCCCTGCGCCGCGAGCAGCAGCGAGTGGCCGGGAAACTGGCCGAACGCTATGTCGATCTGAAACGATTCGACGCGGCCCTGCGTTGGCATCGATTCGCTGAAGGGAACCGGGTGGATCCCGATTTTCAGAAAAAACTCGACAAACAGGCGGCGCGCTATCTGCTCGAAATCGCGAGAATTCAGCCGATTCGGGAGCGTAAAATTCAGCTGCTTGAAAAAATAGTTTACGACTTTCCCGATAGTCCGGCAGCCCATGAGGCCCGGGAAATGCTCCGGAAAACAAAAAATGCTCCCTATGCCCGTATCAGCAAGCGCGAATTGCGCGATTGGCCTGAACTGACCGCACCGACCGCCCTGGATATGGATCCCGCCCTCTTGGATGGGAAAAAGGAAAATGGAGAAATTGATCACCGCGGCGTTGCCATCCTGGACGCCGACGCACATCGCGCGCGCTATCGGGTCTTGCATCAGGACCAGAAGCCCGAACCCCGCGAGCGTGACTATGACCGGGACGCTCGTACAGAAATTAAAAGAATCCTTGCCGAACGCCAGGCGGCAATGGACAGGCGTGCGGCCCTGGAAAACATGAACCGCTTCGTGCTGCCTCTGGAACTGAGCGGCTCGGCGGGCTTGGAATCCTTTGATCTCTTACCCCGTCTGCTCCAAATTCCTCCCGACCCCGAGCGGCTGCAACTTTTTCGTCCTTCCTATGAGGAGCGATGATGGCTCGACAGGACATGCCCGTTTGTGAGCTTTTCGACATAGGCTTTATCTGGAGGCGATTATCCGGGTTTGTCTGCAAACTTGGCGGGAAGTCCAAATGGCTGAAAAGCGCTCTTATAGGTCCTTGACGGTTTCCACTGCACGATGCGGGCGAAACATTTTCAAAAAAAGAAATTGAAATTTTGGCCCGATCTGTGAAAATCGGAAGCTGAATCCCACGACTATTTCGGGAAATAAGATTCATCAAGGAAAAACCCCCATGTCCGACAAACCGAATATCCTGCATTTTTTCTGCGACCAATTGCGCTTTGACGTCATCGGCGCGCTCAATAATCCTGTGATCAAGACGCCGAACCTCGATCGACTGGTCCGCGAAGGCACAGCCTTCACCTCCGCCTACAGCGCCTCGCCCGAATGCGTTCCGGCTCGGGCGAGCATGATATTCGGACAGTACCCGTCCTCCACCAAGTGCTACGGCAACGGCAGCCCCATGCCCTTTGATGATAAGGAAACCATGATGAGCGCCCTGGGGCGCGCGGGTTATTACTGCCACGGCGTCGGCAAGTGCCACTTCGAACCCTACGACGTGGGCCATGAGCTCCACGGCTTTGACGCGCGCGAGCGGCAGGAGGAAATCACCAGCCATCTGGAGCGTGACGAATACATGCAGTACCTCCATGGCCAGGGCTACGATTATGTTCTCGATCCCCACGGCATTCGCGGCGACATGTATTACGTACCCCAACCGGCCCAGATGCCCGCGAAGCACCATCCCACGCAATGGGTGGGCGACCGGTCGGTGGCCTTTGTGGAAAGCCGTAAGGGACAGGACCAGCCCTGGTATCTGTTCTCGTCCTTCATCCATCCCCATCCGCCCTTTTGCCCGCCCAATCCCTGGCACAAACTCTATCGTGATATGGATATGCCCATGCCTCACATGCCGCTGGGCTATGAGGACCTGCTGATCTATATCAACCGTTTCCAGAACCGCTACAAGCGGCGCGATCGCGGTTTCGACCTGCAACTCGTGCGCATGATGCGGGCTTATTATTACGCCTGCGTGTCCTTTATCGATTACCAGGTGGGCCGTGTGCTGGACGCGCTGGAAGAAACGGGGCAACTCGATAACACCATGATTTTTTTCATGTCGGATCATGGGGAGCTGCTGGGGGACTTTGGCAGTTTTGGCAAGCGGAGTTATCATGATGCCCCCAGCCGCATACCCATGCTGGTACGTTATCCCGGCAAGATTGAAGCAGGCGCGCAATGTGATACGCCTGTGGGCCATGTGGACGTGACCCGGACCATTCTCGATGTGGCCGGGGCCAAGATCGAAACTCACGATCTCCACGGCGGCAACATGATTGATATTGCCGGCGGGGCCGATGCGGATCGCGTCGTCTTCAGCCAACTCTACAGCGGCGATAATGCCATTTATACGGCTGTCGGCAAACGCTGGAAATACGTCTATAGCGCGCCCGACCAGCGCGAGTTGCTCTTCGACCGTAAGCAGGATCCCACCGAAACCCACGACTTGGCGAACCGCACATGGAACCAGAAATTCGCGTCGGTCCGCGCGCAGCAGGAGATGCGCGGCCGCCTGATCGGGATGCTGAAAGACACAGGTGAAACAGCCGCGCTCGATGGCGACGACTGGAAGGAATATCCCATAAAGGAACTCCCCGCCAACCCCGACGCCGGAATGCTCTACCAGGACCACCCCTGGGCGGATCAGACTATCCCCGGCTACAGCGACGAAGTGGACGCCTGACCGCGACTACGGGAGTCATGGGGACATCGTCAAAAGCAAACACCCACGAGCGGAGTGTTCCGTTCGTGGGTGTTATATAAGGTGATGCGCCAGAAAAGAAGGCGGTATTACATTTCCGCCAGCAATCCCTTGGCCCAGACCAGGATTTTGGCCTTTTCTTCATCAGAAGGCTGGGGCATGGCTTTCGGAGGCATGCGGTTTTCTTCCATTACTTCCACAAGTTCTTCCACCATGTGTTTGTCTTGCTTGAAATCTTCGGTCGTTTTGTTGGCGGCCAGGTTGATACCGTTGGGTACGTCGGGCTTGCTGTGGCAGGGGTAACAGAATTTTTCCATGATTGGCTGGATATCGCCAGCGAAATCGATATTGGCGGCTGCTTCCTTGGCCGCTTCGATTTCCTCATCCGGCAGGTCCGCTCGTTCATCCCCACAGGCCAGCAATGCCATCAGCATCATAGCCAGCGCCATAGCAGTCAGAATCACTCTCCACATAAGAACATCTCCTTTCGAAAATATTGCTGAAAAGCAGGTCAACGGTTAATACCATATAATAATCTTTATAATGGGGCAACGACTCTTTGGCTAGTAGTATTACGTAAATCATAGCCAGCCCAGGATATTATGCAGAGGCATGTTTGTTGTATATGAGGCAAGCGTCAGAAAAGGCTGACTTCCAGGCCTTCGCCGTCGATGATCATGTTCATGCTTTGGCGGAATTTGTCAGGATCGCGGACGAGGTCCAGATAAGGGCCTACGCTGCCGGGCATGTTGACGGAATTGTGCGCCATGCAGAGCGTCCCCTTGCGCATGGCTTTTCCGGCCAGGGCGGCATCGAGAATCTGGCGATAGGATCCGTTGGCATCGCTGTAAAAAAGATCGATGGGGGTATCGAGGTGGGCCACCCATTCGACGGCGTCGGCATGGATGATTTCGCATTCGTTGTTCTTGTCGATGGTGGCGATGTTTTTGCGGGCCTTTTCGATGGGTTCGCCCTCGATCTCGATTCCCACGAGACGCTTGGCGTCATAGACCTTACCGGGGCCGACGGCGGTTCCGGCATTGCTGATGAATGTATTGCCCACGAATATACCGACCGCCACCATGACGGGCGGCTTGGTAATGGCGTTGATGGCATATATCAGACGCTGCATGCGCGGGGTGATGCCGGTCCAGGGAATGTCGAAATTCTCGCGGACGAATTTGCGAAAGGCCATGAACTTATCCAGGTCGTATTCTGTGGAGGGCAGCATCTCCGCATCCTTAAGCGCCTGTAGCGCGCCATCGACCACTTCGATTTCTTTTTCGAGCGGTTCGATTTCGCGGTGGGGATTGCGGTATTCCATCTTGTACTCGCGCCAGCCTTCAACTTCATGGGTGAGAGACATGGTATTTCTTTCTGATTGAAATGGAGCGCCCTATCGGGAACTGATTTCCTCGGGATAGCGCCACTGGTATTTGGCTCCGGCCAGGCGACGGATCAGGGCGATCTGCCCCGTGGAATGGGTCCAGTGCCAAAGCTGATTCATCAGGATTGCGCGGGCATCGATGGGCTTGTCGCCCGCTTGGGTTTTTGCCTGCATGTCAGTAACTTTGGAAACGCCGGGACGTGTGATTTCCTCGCGGACGCGTCGACACAGGGCGATGAGTTCCTCACCGGACATGGAGGATGGTTCGAGTTCGCCCGAGGGCCCCTGCTTGCCGGGCTTGAGTTGTTCCATGAGATCGTCGGGAATATCAACTTTGGTGAGGCCACTGATCCATCCGGCTTCACCCCAGGCAATGTGACGGGCCATCATGGCCATGGAATTGCAGCCGCCTTCCGGAACAAATTCCAGCACTTCCTGCGGGGTACCCACAAGCAGGTCGCTGAGCCGCTCCAGCAACTCATCCAAAGCCGCCACATACCAGGCAGCCTCAGCGCAGGCAAAATTTGCATCGGGTTGAAAATCGTAACGACGCGGACGCCCTTGTTGCGTATCCATAATGATGAACGCCTTTCGGTCAAATGCTATTCATCATCACGGTACTTCTCGAATTGCTCCTTGTCAAGGGCCTTCATGTAGGCTTCGTGTCCAGTGATGATTCCCTGAGAGCGATAGTTTTCGATCACGTTGTCCATGATCTGCATGCCCATGTTTTTGCCACCCATCATGACCGAGTGCAGCTTGTTCAGCGAGCCGCCGCCATCGCGGATGATGTTCGAGACCGCCATGGTCTGTATCAGAATTTCGTTGGCGGCGATGCGTCCGCCGCCTTTTTTCTTCAGCAGCAGCTGCGAGCAGACGCCCTTGAGCGAGTCGCTGAGCATGGTGCGGATCTGGGGCTGTTGTTCCGGCGGAAAAACATCGATGATGCGGTCGATGGTCTTGGCGGCGCTGTTGGTGTGGAGCGTGCCGAAGACCAGGTTGCCCGCTTCCGCCGCGGAGATGGCCAGGCTGATCGTTTCCAGGTCGCGCATTTCGCCTACCAGGATCACGTCGCAATCGGCATGGCCCGCTTCGAGCAGCGCCTGGCTGAAGGTTTCCGTATCGATACCGACTTCGCGCTGGACTATGATGGATTTTTTGTTCGTATGGACAAATTCGATCGGCTCTTCGATAGTCAGGATATGGCGCGCGTAATTGGTGTTGATATGGTCGATGATGGCGGCGAGGGAGGTGGACTTACCGCTTCCGGTGGGTCCGGTTATCAGGACGAGTCCCTTGGAAAAATCGCCGAAGGATTTCAATACTTCCGGCAGGCCCAGTTCATCGACCGACATGATGTCGCGCGGGATGATCCGAAAGATGCCGCCGATGCCGCCGGTGTGCTTGTAATAGTTGCAGCGGAATCGGGCTTCGTTACCCAGGGCATAGGCAAAGTCCAGGTCGCCTGCTTCCTCGAAATGATCCCAGCGGTCATCCAGGCAGATCTCTTTCAGATAATAAAATATCTTTTCCGCGTCCAGGATTTCATCATCGATCTGGACGATAGCGCCGCTCTTGCGCATCTTGGGGGGCTGTCCCTGGGCCATGTGGAGGTCCGAGCCGTCTTCATCAATCAGTTTTCGGAAATAGCTATCCAATTGTGCCATGGTTCTATCCTCTTCTTATCTTTCGTCAGTCCTGATTTTTGTACATTTCAAAGGGCGTTTTGTTGTCGGCGCGGCGATAGGCCTCGCGACCGCTGATCACGTTGTTCTGCACCAGTTCCATGAGCGAATCGTCCAGGCGGCACATGCCGATTTTGCGCGATGTCTGGATGACCGAGGGAATCTGGTGGGGCTGGTTATCGCGAATCAGGGCGGATACGGCCGAGGTGATGAACAGGATTTCCATGGCCAGCGCCACACCGGAGCCGTCCTTTTTCGGGACCAGTTGCTGGCTGATGATGCCACGGAGCGATTCCGAAAGCATCATGCGAATCTGCGCCTGTTGTCCCACGGGAAAGCCATCGACAATGCGGCTCACCGTGTTGGCGGCGGAGATCGTCGGCAGTGTACCGAAGACGAGATGGCCTGTTTCGGAGGCGGTGATGGCGATGGAAAGCGTCTCCAGATCGCGCAGTTCGCCCACCATGATGATATCGGGATCTTCGCGCAGGGCCGCGCGCAGGGCGATGGAAAAGGATTCCGTATGTGTGCCCACTTCGCGCTGGGTAAGTTGGCAAAGGTCGGGCGTATGGACATATTCGACCGGCTTTTCCACGGTGATCACATGATCGTCGCGCGTATGATTCACGACGTCGATGAGCGCGGCGAGGGTCGTTGTTTTACCCGAGTTCGAGGGTCCTGTGACGAGGGCGAGGCCCTGGTTGTACTCGGTCAGACGCTTGAGCGCCGGAGGCAGGCCCAGTTCTTCAAAGGTCGGCACCTTGCTGCCGATGATATGGAAGTTGGCGTCCAGGCCGCAACGTTGTTTATAAAAGACAGAACGATAGCGACCGTCAGACAGGTCGAGGCAGATTTCGAGGCCATGGTCATGCATCAGCATGCTCTTCTGGCGCGTGGAAAGCACGGAAAAGAGAAGACGTTCGGTATCATACGCCGAAAGAATCGGAGTATTCATGGGTACGATTTGCCCATGGAGTCGCATAAAAGGTTTGACGTCGGCGCTGATATGCAGGTCCGAGGCCCCGACGTTTCGCGCATAGGCCAGAAAGTCTTCCAGCCGTTCGAGGCGGTTTGGGTCGCCGGCCATGAGATTGGCGGGAACATCTTCTTCCACCACTTCGGCGGGCGGGGGAGTGGGAGCAGAGGGCGGGGCAGCCGTGGCAGGAGCGGATTCCGCAGCCGGTGCCGGGGATTTCTGAAGTGGGGGTTCCGTTTTCTGCGGAACTTCCGGAGCGGGGGCCTCTGCCTCTTCGGGCTCGGCTTCCTCCGCTTCTTCCTGGATAGCCATGCCGGGCGAAAAAGGCTGAAAACCGGCATCATCTTCGTCAATTTCAGCCAAGGCCTCATCGGGCAGGGGCTTGATGCCTTGGGGTTTTTCGTCTTCTTCCTCTGGTGCTTCACCGGAAGCGCCTTCCAGTTCGGCGATGGCCGATTCCAGGTCACTGCCGTCCAGGTCGCCGGATAAATCTATCGAACTGCCTGAATCCTGCGATTCTTCTTCGGGATATTCTTCTTCATATCCGGAGCCGGCAATATTTTCGATCTCCAGTTCCAGATCCTTGGGCGGTTTGGTCAGTTTGATCGTTGGCCGGGGGCTTTCGCCGCCGCTGGGCAAAGAAAAAAGCGAATCGGACGGACTCTCGATCTCCAGTTCTTCTTCCGGTTCCGACGGGAGATCAGGCTGCGGTTCCCGGCCTGGTGTCAGGTCTTCGCCACCCAGGGGATTGGCCTGCAGATCTTCGCCGCCCTCCACGGACGCTTCCATGGGCAATTCTTCTTCCAGTTCTTCCTCTGGTTCTTCTTCCGATTGCGCGTCCTGGGGAAATCCGGCGCTTGTTTCGATTTCCAGTTCCGGCTCCACTTCGTCAGATTCGATCCTGGTGGAAAATACGGCGTCGCCTTCATCGTTTTCGCCGTTCTCGGGGGTCTGTAGTTCGGGAGGTTTTTTATAGGGCGGCGTTTCTTCGTCGAATTTCTTTTTTTGCACATTTTGCATGCTCAGGATCGCGTTAACCTGCTCCTGGGTCATGTAGCCGAGTTCGACCATCGCGTCCCCCAGGCGCAGGCCGGGGGTTTTCTGGACCATGATCACGGCCTTTTGCAGTTGCTTCTGGGAGATCAGCTTGTTGCGAAAGGCGATGGAGCCAAAAAAAGTGTCTTGTTCACTCAGGATGTTCGCCATGGTTCATTCCTTCTCAGGGATGCACGGCTCCTCGCCGGCATTCCGGAAATGTAAGAATACAATTTCATATCCAGGGCCGCCTGAAGACTCGCTTCCGGGCGCGGTCCCTCTGTTATGCTTCGGTTTTGTGCAATCTTTTTTGCCTGGTAATGATTGGCAATTATGCGGTTGGGCTGGCGGATTTCATATTTTCCACATATCGAGCCCCGGCTTCGTAAGCCTTTTGGTTCACTTCTACCAAAGCAGGCTTGAGAAAGCTGAGTTTCATAGCCGCCTCGACGCTTGCCTTGTCAAAAGCCTTACGTATGGCATTATAGGCGCCAAGCATTACCATGTTGGCGGCGCGTTCTTCGCCGGCCTCTTTGGCCAGATCCATAACGGGCACGCCCACAATAGTTATATCTTCGGCAGCTTCGGGCGGATTCTTGACTATGGAACTGTTATAGATAACAATTCCGCCGGGCTGGACATCTTTCAGAAAGCGATCCAGTGAGGGGGCGTTCATCGCCAGGAGCACGTCGATTTCGTTCACCACGGGCGAGCCGATCTTGCTCCTGCTCAGGATGACGCTGCTGTTGGCCGTTCCGCCCCGCATTTCCGGGCCATAGGACGGAATCCACGATACCTCATACCCTTCCGTCATCCCCGCCTGGGCCAGCAAAATACCCATCAGCAGTACGCCTTGTCCGCCAAAGCCGGCCATTTTGCAGCGCAGCATGGGGATGGGCAGGTCCGATTTTTTGCTCAGTTCGGGCTGGCTCTCGTCAATCCCCAGCACCTGGAGCACGTCCGGTTCTTCGGCAGGGCTATCGGGCAGGGGCTTGGGATTCATATTCGCAGAAATATCTTTGAATACCCCCGGAGGAAAGACCGGATGCATCTTTTCGCGAATCCATTCGTTGGCCTGATCGGTGGACACCTTCCAGTTTGTCGGGCAGGGCGACAGAATTTCCACAAAGGTGAAGCCCTTGCGGTCCTTTTGCAGTTGGAGCGACTTGCGAATGGCGGCGCGGGCTTTCATCGTGGCCTTGGGGCTGTCCAGTGACACGCGCTCGACATAAATCGGCGCTTCGAGCGTGGAAATCATCTCACACATGCGCATGGGGTAGCCTTCGCTCTCCACATCGCGACCATAGGGGCTGGTGGCGGTTTTCATTCCGGGAAGCGTTGTGGGGGCCATCTGGCCGCCCGTCATGCCGTAAATGGCATTGTTCACGAAAAACACGGCGATCCGTTCGCCCCGGTTGGCCGCGTGGATGATCTCCGCCGTGCCGATCGCCGCCAGGTCGCCATCACCCTGGTAGCTGATATTGATCGCGTCGGGCCGCACCCGCGAAACCCCGGTCAGGGCTGCCGGAGCGCGTCCGTGGGGGACAGACACCGTGGAGCATCCGAAATAATAGTAAAGAAAAACACTGCAACCCACCGGCGCGGCAAAAACCACCCGGTCCTGAATCTCCAGGTCGGAAATGGCCTCGGCAATGAGCTTATGCATGACCCCATGTCCGCAGCCGGGGCAATAGTGCGTCGATTTTTGGGATCCGCTGGGTTTGCGGACAAAAGTTTCCTGAAAGGCGCTTGGTTTCGAAAGAATATCGCTTTGCATGATAAATCCTGTTAATCGGCAGGAAGCCACCCCGGCAAAGGGCGCGAAATTGGACAAAAACATCCAGCAGAAAAAGGGGGCGATCCTGTCAAAGTCAAAAGTTTCGCCATTTGCCGCAAGCATTATATGTCCCCGAAACCCAAAAACACAAGCACGGACTTCACCTCACCCATTCCCATTTCGCAATTGCAAACGCAATCGAAATCGAAAACACCGTTTCCCCAAAAGCCCGAAATAAGAAACGCGGAGACGCTGTGACGCGGAGCATCAGGAGCGGTTTTTCGATTTGTGAAAATATGTCGAGAAAAATGGACAGGATTTACAAGATGAACAGGACTTGGAGGGTCCCTATTAATCTTCCCAATCCTGCTAAATTGCGCAGTCGAAAAAATAGCCCATGCATTCGCGTTTATTGGCGTGCATTCGCGGTTCTTTTTTTATCAAACCTCGAATGCACGCGAATAATGCCAATCTAAAAAATCCCGGAAGTGCAGGGGAATCACATGCCATGACATCCGCGACATCCGCGCTATCCGCGGTTGATTAGAAAAGAAACGCGGAGACGCTGGGGCGCGGAGCATCAGGAGCGGTTTTTCGATTGGAAACGAAGTGATGGAATAATGGACCCGATTCACAGAATGAACAGGATCTCGCAGTCAAATAATAACCCCTGCATTCGCGTTTATTGGCGTGCATTCGCGGTTCTTTTTTATCAAACCACGAATACACGCGAATGCACGCGAATACTTCAAATCCCCAAAACGCGTGCGTACATACATGGCGATCGAGTTTTCATATTCAGACAAGATTAACAGGATTGACAAGATTTATCGGTAGCTAAAATCCTGTTCATCTTGTAAATCCTGTCAATTATTTCTCGACATATTTTGGCAAATCGGCAAAACGCTTTCGATGCTCCGCGTCCCAGCGTCTCCGCGTTTCTTTTTAATCAACCGCGGATGGTGCGGATGTCGCGGATATTATTGATTGGGCTCTGCGGCTCCAGGTTCACCTGCGGAATCCGTGATTTGAGAGACATCGCAAGATAAGCAATCTTCCCGCGCAAAATTTGCGCAGGATAATCTGCTGCCTTGCCTCTTTTTGCGCACCAGT
>CAYWYC010000006.1:32287-49329 GCA_964462565.1 uncultured Candidatus Sumerlaeota bacterium
CCGCGCAAAATTTGCGCAGGATAATCTGCTGCCTTGCCTCTTTTTGCGCACCAGTCTTCAAAAATCCCTGATATTGCTGCTTTCAGGGATGGCACGGGGCTTGCTCCATTTAGTTTTATGCACTGGTATGTCCTGCGCCATGAGAAGCATGCAGGCAACCCGGAAAACTAAAGGAGACACATCATCATGAAAAAATGGATGCTGGCTATTGTATTTGGAATTTGTTGCGTATTGAGCCTGAGCGTAATCGCCCAGGATCGTGGACCGCGAGGCGGGGGAGATCGTGGCGGACGGCGTTTTGATCCCGAGCAGATGCGGGAGCGTATGCTCGCCAACTATCAGGAATATCTGGACCTTTCCGACGACGAGTGGGAAGCGATCAAGCCGCTCATGTCGAAGGTCATGGAAAAACAATGGGACACGCGTGGCGGCATGGGACGTCGCTGGGCACGTGGCGGCGATGAGGACGACCAGGAAGAAACACCGTCCTCGGAACTGAGAGCAGCCGTGGAAGATGAAGATGCCTCAAGCGAAACGATCAAGGAAAAACTGGAAGCCTTCCGCAAGGAAAAGAAAGAAAAGGAAGACGCCCTGAAAAAGGCCCAGGATGAACTGCGCTCGGTGCTGACCCTGCGGCAGGAAGCCAAACTGGTCCTGCGCGGTATGTTGGAGTAGTGCAGATCCAATCCTATGGAATCGGCCCCGCAGGATAATCCCGCGCGGGGCCGATGGATTTTGCCGCAAACCCACACACAGGCGACTCCCATGGAATCAACGCAATTTCTTGAAAGAATGATCGAAACGGGCCAGCTCTCGGCGATGGATGCCGACCGCCTGGCCGATGCCGCAAACCATGCCGACGGTCCCGATCCTGCAAGCGAAGAATCGGTCCTTGAGTGGCTCGCCGACGAATACGGCCTGCGCTACGACGACCTTTCATCCATCGATCCCGACCGCCAGCTGGTCTCGGCATTTCCCGCGCGCATCCTGCTCAAGCATGAGTTGCTGCCCATCCGGCGGGTCAAGGGCGAGGTGGAAATCGCCACGAGCCACCTCTTTGCCACGGAAGGTTTGGACACCTTGCGTTCCATGATGCGGGAAAAATGTGTCCCCGTCCTGGCGCCCACGGCGGCCATCCTGCGCGAGATGAAAAAGCGGCTCGGCGTGGGAGCCGACACTTTGGACAACCTCGAAGAAGAAGCGGGCCTCATGGTGGTCAACGAGCGCGATGAGGACAACGTGGATCTTGACGAAGCCGCTGAAGACGCCTCGATCATCCGCTTCGTCAATCAGGTGCTGGGCGACGCCATCGAGCTCCGCGCCACCGATATCCACCTCGAACCTTTCGAAGAAGAACTCCGCATCCGCTATCGCATCGATGGTGTCCTGCAGGAAGTGCCGGTACCGTCCCAGCTGAAGCGCTACCAGCCGGCCATCGTGTCACGCGTGAAAATCCTGAGCAACCTCGACATCGCCGAAAAGCGCCTGCCCCAGGACGGTCGCATCAAGATTCGCATGCACCAGAGCGAGGTGGACGTCCGTGTTTCAGTCATCCCCATGCTTCACGGCGAGGCCGTGGTCATGCGCCTTCTGCGTCAGGATAATTCCATCCTCGGCCTGCGCGAGCTCCAGATGGCTTCCCGCGAAATCGACACCTTTCAGAACATCCTGACCCTGCCCCACGGCATCGTGCTCGTCACCGGACCAACCGGCAGCGGCAAGACGACCACTCTTTACGCCGCCCTCAACGAGATCAACGACCTCGAACGCAAAATCATCACCATCGAGGATCCGATCGAATACAACATGCAGGGCGTGAACCAGATTCAGGTTTCGGAAAAGGCGGGGCTGACTTTCGCGCGGGGCCTGCGATCCATCCTGCGTCACGACCCCGACGTGATTCTAATCGGAGAAATCCGCGACATGGAAACGGCCCAGATCGCCGTGCAGGCATCGCTCACGGGGCACATCGTTTTTTCAACGCTTCACACCAACGACGCCCCCGGCGCTCTGACCCGTCTCATCGAAATGGGCGTGGAGCCTTATCTTGTGGCGAGTTCGCTGGAAGCCGTCATCGCCCAGCGACTGGTTCGTGTGCTCTGCATGAATTGCCGCAAAGAAGATTCCTCCGCCGCCACCCAGGCCTTCCGCCGCGAGATAGGACTACCCGAAACCACGCCCATCTTCCGCGCCGTGGGATGCGAAGAATGCCGCAACACCGGCTTCAATGGCCGGCGTGCCGTTTTTGAAATGATGGACATGAACGAGGCCATTCGCGAGTTGATTCTAACGAGCCGTTCTTCCGGCGAAGTGCGTCGCCTGGCGCGCGAGCAGGGCATGACATCGCTCAGTGAAGACGGTTGGCGCATTGTCGCTGAAGGTCAGACCACCGTGGACGAAGTGCTGCGCGTTACTCGAGACGAACGCCGCAGCGTCGCCCGCAAGACTTTTGCCGAATAGGAGACAGGACCGTGGCATCCTATAAATATCGCGCGCTCCAATCGGACGGCCTCATGGCCGAGGGTCTGCTCGAAGCAGGCGGCCGCCAGGAAGCATTGCGTCAATTGCAGGGGCGCGGCCTGGAGCCCGTCAGCCTGAAGGAAGCGGCATCGGCGCAAAATTCGAAATCTGAAAAAGCTCGTGGACGCCTTTCCTTTGGGCACAATCACGTCAGTGCACGGGACCGGGAAAATTTTACGCGCCAGCTTTCCGGCCTCCTGGGCGCGGGTGTGCCTCTCAGCCGGGCCCTGCGCATTATCCAGCGTGAATCGTCCTCCGCCGCCGCCCGCGAAAAATGGAAGGCCCTCAATGAAATGGTCGCCGACGGCACAGCCCTGGCCGATGCCATGGCCCACTTTCCCAAAGTTTTTCCACGCGTCTATGTGGCCATGGTCCAGGCCGGCGAAGCGGGTGGCTTCCTCGACATGGTCCTGGGTCAGATTGCCGATTTTCAGACGCGCGAAAAGGACATGAAATCCCGCGTCCTGTCGGCCCTCATCTATCCGGCCATCCTCGTCACAATGACCATCGGCGTTATCGCATTTCTCATGGTCTATTTTATCCCCGTATTCAAAGGCATGTTCGACGACTTCGGCGGATCGCTGCCATTTCTCACGCGTGTCATCGTCGGCCTGAGCGAGTCCTTCACCAAATACGGTCCCTTTACGCTTCTGATTGTGGCTACGGCGGTCATTGTGTTCATGCGTTGGCTGCGCAGCGAATCGGGACGCCGAAAATGGGAGCAGATCATTCTGGCAACGCCCGTGATTGGAAACCTGAACGCGCGCTTCGCCATGACGCGATTCTGCCGCATGTTGGGAACCCTCGTCGGTGCGGGAGTGCCACTGATCCAGGCCCTGCGTGTGGCGCGCGAGTCCCTCGGCAACCAGGTCCTCGTCGATGCCGTGTCCAGTTCCATTGATCGCGTGCGCCAGGGCAGCCGCCTTTCCGACAGCCTTTCGGGATGCCCCAAATTGTTTCCCGGTTCCGTGCTCGAGATGATTTCCGTGTCCGAGGAAACGGGCCGCCTCAGCCCCGAACTGGTGCGTCTGGCCGAGTTGGCCGACAATGATCTCGACCGTCAGCTGCGCTCTGCCGTGGCATTGGCGGAACCGCTCATCCTCTTCATGATGGCCGCCCTTATCGGTACCATCGTGGTGGGCATGTTGCTGCCGATTTTTACGATCCAGGAGTTTATCCAATAAGAAAGAGAAGGAGAATACAATGCTGCACAAGATGACAAATCGCAAAAAGCAAAAGGCCTTTTCGCTGATCGAACTGTTGTTGGTCATGGTGATTCTGGCGACGTTGGCCGCGATCGTCGTGCCCAAGTTTACGGGCCGCTCGAAGGAAGCGAAAATCACTGCTGCCAAGGCCCAGATCGGCAACTTCGAGACCGCCCTCGACGCCTTTGAAGTGGACAATGGCTTCTATCCCGAAGGCGACACCGGACTTCAGGCACTGGTTGAAGAACCTTCCGACGCGAAAAACTGGCACGGGCCGTACCTGAAAAAAGGCATCCCCAACGACCCCTGGGGCAATCCCTACAACTACGAATATCCCGGCAAGAACAATGAAGAGGGATATGATATCAGCTCAAACGGGCCCGACGGCAAGAAGGGTACGGAAGATGACATCGACAACTGGACCACGGAATAGAATCCGCTGGGGCAAGGGCCTTCGTCGCGGCATGACGCTGATCGAACTGATCCTGGTCATGGGCTTGCTGGCGATGATCTTTGCCTGGTCCGCGCCGTCATTATCACGTTTCATGAAGGGCCGCAAGCTGGACCAGGAAGCGCGTCGCCTTCTCAGCATGACCCGCGAAGCCCGGTCGGAAGCCGTCACCCGCGGCGTGCCCATGGAGATGTGGCTCATACCGGAAGAAGACAAAGGCGGCATACGACCGCAGGACGGATTTGACCCCGACGGACGATTGCCCCGGTATGAAATGCGGCTGGAAGTGGAAATGGAACTCTCCTTCGAGCCCGATGCACTGGACCTGAACGGTGAAGCGAATATCCGTTTTCTGCCCGACGGTACAGTTGATTCCGAAAGTCCCGACACTTTCGTTCTGATGGACAAGATGAGCCGCATCGAAATTCGCCTGTCGGAAACGGGTCCCAACTTTGAAATCGGAGAAAAGGAAGCACGCAAGCAATGATTCGCGCCAAATCGCACAGCGCCTTCACCTTTGTCGAAGTCCTGGCCGCCATGGTCTTCGTGGCGATTGTCGTACCCGTAATCGTCCATGCCATGTCCGCCTCTGCCAGATTGGCCGAGTTGGCCGAACGCAAGCGCACGGCCGTCCAACTGGCCGACATGAAACTGACCGAACTGGCCCGGACGGGCGACTGGCGCGAAGCAATCACCACCGACGAATTCGGCGAAGACTGGCCCGGATTCCGCTGGAGCCTCGAGGACGATGCCTGGCAGGAAGACAGCGCCATGCGCGCCCTGACGCTGACTGTTTATTTCGCTGTGGCCGGTCGTGAGGAATCGATTGCCCTCTCAAGCCTGGTCGAGGAACTGGAAGAATGACAAAGCCCATCATCCATCGCCTCCCCGCGCGTGGTTTTACGCTGCTCGAAATCATCGCGGCCACCGCCATGTTCGCCATCGTCGTCGGCGCTGTCTATGCGGTTTTTTTCGGGACCATGAAACTGCGCGAACGCGCCGAAGAGAGCCTGAACCGAAACCTCAGCCGCGACTATGCCCTTGGCGTCATGCGCGACGACCTGCAGCAGACCATGCCCGCCAACGGTGTCCTGGCTGGAAGTTTTATCGGCGAACGCGGGGACATCGGCGGATACCGGCGCGACACGCTCGAGTTCTACAGCCGCTCGGGAATCATTACCGATGATGCCCCCTGGGGCGATGTGATGAAGATCGAATACTATCTCGCTGAAGACGAAGAAACCGGCGACGATGCCGGAATGAACCTTATGCGCGCCATCACCCGCAATCTCCTGGCCACCGTCGAGGAAGACCCGGAAGAAACAATTCTGCTGCGTAAGGTGCGGGGCCTGTCCTTTTCCTATCTCAGCGAAGACGAATGGGAAGACGCCTGGGACTCGACCACGCAGGATAACGAAATCCCCGAAGCCGTCCTGGCGCGCGTCGAAGTGGCGATGGAAGCCGACAGCGAGTCGATCATGGCCATGGAAATTTTCGCGCCCCTCGAAATCATAGCCCCCACCCCGGAAGAAGCCGAAGCAGGCCAAGAGGAAGGAGGCGGTCAATGATAGGCAAGCGTCGTAAAAATCTCCGCGCCTCCGCATTGATCATCGTCATGATCATGACCCTTGGTCTCGTTGCGGTGATCCTGATTTTTGTGCATTCGGTGCGCCTTGAATATCGCGCCGCCGGAAACAGCCAGGCCGCCCTCGAAGCCGACCAGGCCATTCAGGGCATGGAGCGTTACGTATCCTGGATTCTCACGGACATCGTCACTCCCGGCGAAATGCCCGACGGGGAAGAATATGATTTCACGGCCATGCAAGCCGGCGACGCCACCATCTGGCTCATCGGACGCGACGATGATGAAAGCGCCGAAAGCCCGGTCTTTGGTCTCGTCGATGAAGCGTCGAAACTCAATCTCAACACAGCCTCCCTCGAAATGCTCCAGGCCCTGCCGAACATGGATGCCGACGTGGCCGCCGCCATTGTCGATTGGCGCGATACGGATTCCGAACTCACCGAAGGTGGCGCGGAAGCCCAGGACTATCTCCTGCTCGATCCGGCCTACAACTGCAAGGACGGCCCCTTCGAGACGGTCGAAGAACTGCGTCTCGTTATGGGCGTGGATATTGAAAGACTCTACGGCGAAGACACCAATCGCAACGGTATCCTCGATCCCAACGAGGACGATGGCGACCTGTCCAAGCCAGCCGATAACCAGGACGGGAAACTGGACTGCGGCCTGCTTGAATATGTCACCATCTATACCCGCGAACCCAACACCAACACCGACGGCGAAAAGCGCGTGAACATTACCGACGAAGATAGCCGCCAGCAACTCCGCGAACGGCTGGAAGAGAAGCTCGACAGCAGCCGTGTTGGCGAAATTCTCAGCCGCGCCGGCAACACGGAAGAGATGAAAAGCGTGCTGGAATTTTATCTGCGCGGCGATATGAAACTGGAAGAATGCGCCCAACTCGACGCCGAACTCAGCGTCAGTGATGACGCATTCCTGCCCGGGCTCGTGAATATCAACACCGCCTCGCGCGATGTGCTGGCGGCCCTTCCGGGCATCGGTGAAGCAAACGCGGACAACGTCGTGGCCTGGCGCGAAAACCGCACCGACAGCGAACTCGCAACAGTGCGATGGCTGGCCGAGGTCATCGACCGCGACGCCGCCATCGAGGCAGGGCCCTGGATCACCACGCGCAGCTACCAGTTCATGGCCGACATCGCCGCCTGCGGATCCAATGGCAAGGGTTTCCGGCGATCGCAGTTTATTTTCGACTGCGCCGAAATGCAGGCCGACGATTCGGAGGACGACAGCGAGTCGGCGCGTCCCCTTGTCGTCTTTCGCGGTGAAGTGAGTCGCCTGGGCTGGCCCCTGGGTCTGGAAATACGAAACGATCTGGCGCAAGCCATTACAGAAGGAGAATAATCATGGCGGCCAAAACCGGCAACACCATCCTGGCCCTGGCCTTTGAAAGCGGGCAACTCGCCGCATGTCTCGCCACGCGAAAAAGCGACCGCACCGCGATAACGGCCTCCGTCCGCGCGGCCATGAACGTGGATCCCCTCGCCGACGATCCGGAACTGGTAGGCCGGGAGATTCATAACATCCTCCAAGGCGCGCAGATTCGTGAACGACGTTGCGTCGTCAGCGTGCCGCTCCACTGGGCCCTGAGCGCGTCAGTGGAGATTCCCGACGGCCTTTCTGACGAGGACCGGCAGGATTATATCGAACTGGCCCTCGAACGCGGATTCCCATACAGCAGCGAAGACCTTTCGCTGTCCATGCCCGCAAGCCAGAACGGTACAAGGCCCTCGCGTGTTTTGATGACGGCCATACCCCGCGCCCATGTGGAATCTTTGTGCAGGGCGCTCCATGCCGCGCAACTCAAGCCGCAGGCCGTTACCCTGGCCATAGCCCCGCTGGTTTCGATGGCCGGCGCCGCCGATACTGAAATCCTCCTGCGCGTCGGTGAACGGGACATCGACATGGCCCTGCGCGACAGGCGCGGACTCATCAACCTGCGCTGCCTGCCCGATGCCGTTTCCCTCGAACGGAACACCCGCCACGTGGACATCGATCAACTGTCCCGCGAAATCCGCATCTCCATCGGCCGCCTTTCGCGCGATCCCGCTTCCGCCGAAACTTCGGTCCGGATTTTCGACATCCCCGAAAAGACCGAAGAACTGTGCGAAGATCTTCAGGACGATCTTGACGCCCTGCATTGTCGCTGCAAGCATGAAGACGTGTCGCAACTTCTGGCGATCGATGCCGAAGAAAAACTCACCGGTCCCGCCCTCAGTGCCTCCGGCGCGGCGGCCTGGTGGTTTCGCGAAAAACTCGACACCTTTCAATTTCTTCCGCCCAAACCAACACGTCTGCAAGAACTCCAGCAGCGCTTTTCCTCGCGCAGCATCATGTGGCTCGGGATTGCCGCGGTCGCGCTCGTGGGTCTGATGATTCTGGCCTTCCTCGTTCAGGATCGCCGGTTGGCCTGGCTCGAGAATAAATGGGCCGCCATCGAAAAACCCGCCACGGCCATCAGCGCCACCCAGGACCGCATCCGCACGTACCGTCCCTGGTTTGGTGAAGAGGCCGAACGTCTCGAAATCCTGAAGGCCCTCACCACCGCCATGCCGCGTGAAGGAATCGTCTGGACCCGCAGCATCGAGATTAAGACCACCGGCGAAACGGGGAATCTTTCAAGCGTCGCCTGCACCGGATACGCCCGCAGTGAAAACGCCTGGCTCACGGTCCTCGAAAATCTGCGCAACACGCCACAAATTCAAGAACTCCAGGTGCAACAGGTCCGTGGCGAATCGCCCCTGCAGTTCGCGGTGAAATTTCAATGGAACGAGAAAGGCTGATCATGACTGCTCGAAAAAGAGAACGCTGGCTGCTGATTGCCGTCCTGGTCTGCGTGGGTGCCTTGGCGGGGGACCGTCTGCTCATCGGTCCCCTCTGGTCGGGCTGGAAGGACCGCACCGAACGCATCGCCCAGGTCAAGGCCGATTTGGAAAATGGAGAAACGCTGCTCGATCGCCGCGAGGCCATTGAATCGCGATGGAAAGAAATGCAGCAGATCGCCCTGCCGACGGAAGCCGCCCAGGCCGAGGATCGCGTGCTCAATGTCATCAGCGATTGGGCCGGAACCAGCCGCATCATCGTGGAATCACTCAAGCCCCGCTGGATCGAGGATGCCGACGAAGCCCACTACGAACTGGAAATTCGCATCACCGGCAAGGGACGCCTTGAATCGGTCACCCGCTTTCTCTACGAAATGGAAACCGATTCCCTACCCGTGCGCTTGAGAGATGTGGAACTCAGCAGCCGCGACGACAGCGGGCGCGAGATTGCCATGAGCGCCCGATTCTCATCGGTCATTCTCAAGGAGAAGAAGCAATGAAACGAATCCTCCCCTATCTCTTCGCCGCGCTTGCGATTCTCTTCCTTGTGATGAATCCGAATACCTACGCCCAGGACCGGGATTCGCAATCGGGCTTTTCCGAATATCGCGAAATCATGGAGAACAACATTTTCGACGCAAGCCGTCAGCCTCGGCGTGAAGCCCCGCCACCGCGACCCACGCCACCGCCGGCTCCCCGGGTGGACAAGATTCAACTCGTGGGCGCCATGGTCACCGAAGACTCAGCCATCGCCTTTTTCGAAAGCAACATGAGCGAAGCCCGCGGCCCCAAGCGCGCCGACGAAAAACTGGACGACCTGACCCTCGGCCAAATCTCCACGAGCGGCGTCGAGTTCCATAAGGGTGACGAAACCCTCAATCTCGCCATCGGCCAGGCACTCGAAAGAGCAGAAGGCGAAGCATGGAAGAACACGGGCGAAATCGAAATCAAGCGCGACGCACCCGCTTCGACATCCACAAAGGAAGCACCCATCCAGGCAGACTCGCCAAGCGACCTGCTTCAAAAACTCAGGGAAAGAAGACAACAGGAGTTAACCAAATGAAAAACATGAAACGAATCCTTCTCGCAGTTCTATGCATGGTTTTGTTGGCAGTCGCGATCCACGCGCAGGAGGTTGCGGCCCCACCGGAAGAAGAGGCGCCGCAAAGCGCCGACGCCATCCGATTCAACTTTCGCGGCGCATCCCTGAACACGGTGCTCGATTACCTGAGCGAGGCTGCCGGAGTTATTGTCATCCGCAAGGTGGACGTGGACGGCACCGTCGATGCGTGGAGCCACCAGCCGCTGACGCGCGACGAGGCCATCGAACTCGTGAGCCGGCTTCTTTATGAAAACGGCTACGCCGCCATCCACACCAATCGCACCATGACCATCGTCGCCAAAAAGGACGCCGCCAAGCGCATGATACCCGTCGTCACAGGCAGCGACCCCGAGGGAATCCCCGCGACAGAAATCGTCGTCACGCAGATCATTCCGGTCAAGTATGCCGACGTGGAAAAACTGGTGGACGATCTCGACAAGTTGCTTCCTGACGATGCCATCCTGTCGGCCAATCAGGGCAGCAATGCCCTCGTGCTCACGGCCACGCAATCGACCATCCAGCGCATGACCCGCATCGTGAAGGCGCTCGATACCTCGATTTCGGAAATCACGAAACTCCGCGTCTTCACGCTTAACCATGCCAACGCCACGGAACTGGCCAAGGTCATCACCGATATTTTCCAGGCCCGCGCCCAGGCCAGCGGTGAGGATTCCCGCAGCCGACGCATCCAGCGCTTTTTCCGCGGACGTGGCGGTCCCGGCGGTGGCGACGACGATAGTGCCGGTCCCAGCGAAGCCCGCGCGGCCCAAAATCTGGTCGTGGCCGTTGCCGACGAACGCACCAACTCCATGGTCGTCAGCGCGCCCGAAGACCTCATGCCCACTATCGAAACCCTGGTGCAGGAGATCGACACCGTAGCCGAGGATATTACGGAGGTCCGTGTCTTTCCGCTGAAATATTCCGACGCCACCGAAATGGCCCAGACCATCAACGACGTTTTCAAAACTGCATCGTCGGACAGCGCCAACCAGGATAACGAAAGCCGGATTCCTTTTTTCTTCCGCCGCGGACGGGATCGCGGCAGCCAGAATCAAAACAACCAGGCCAGCGAGCGCAAGGTCCAGCAGGAAGAAGTAAAGGCCGTGGCCGATGTGCGCACCAATTCGGTGGTCATCACCGCGGCGTCGGAAGCCATGGACCAGATATCGCAGATGATCGAAACCCTCGACTCCAATCCGGCCCGGCAGAAAAAGGTTCACGTCTATACGCTCAACAATGCGGACGTGGAAAACGTGACCGAAATCCTGACCGAAATGTTCGGCTCGGAAAGCACCAGCAACCTGAACCGCCAATATGTTCCTCTACGCACAACGACCAACCAGCAAACACTGGGAGCATTCGGCGGAACCGGCGGCGGTGGAACGCGAAACCGATAAAGAAAACACGAATGCAAACAGCCAATTCGATAAAACGATACGAGGTGAAAACATGAAACTCAGCAAAATAAAAGATAGGATTGGAACAATGGTCCTGGCAGGATCGCTGGCAGTCGCGTCGTCTGCTTTTGCCCAGGAAGGCGGCGGACAAGGCGGTCGCGGCGGAATGACGGGCGGCGGCATGCCCGGCGCACAGGCCGCACCCAACGAAACCGGCCAGGCCTATGGAGCCCAGTCCACTGGCGAGGCCGTCTTTCAGTTCGATCCCGAAACCGATTCACTGATCGTGATCGCCGACGACGAAACGAACGACAAGATTCGCGAAGTCATCGAACGCCTTGACCGTCCCGCGCCCCAGGTCCTCATCAATGTGGTCTTTCTCGAAGTCACCCACAGCGACGGCCTTGACCTGGGCCTCGAAGGTTCTGTCGAAGTGGATGGACGCAGCGGCGACAATAACGACTACACCCTCAGCGACTTCTGGGGACTTGCCGCGGAGACACAGGGCGCCTTCTTTCGGGTTCTCGAAGACGACTTCACCATGACCATCCGCGCCTATGCCGAGAAGTCGAAACTTGAAATATTGTCGCGCCCGTCCATCCTCGCGCGCAACAACCAGGAAGCCGTCATCACCGTCGGCCAGGAAGTCCCCTTTATCCGCGACAGCCGCATCACCAATGACGGCCAGACCATCAACACTATCGAATACGAGGATATCGGCATCATCCTGCGCGTCACGCCTTACGTGGGCGAGAATGGCGTGGTTGAAATGCACCTGCTGCCGGAAATCTCATCCCTTACCGGCGACTCGGTTCAGATTTCGGAAACCGTCAACGCACCGGTCTTCGCCAAGCGTTCCGCCGAGACGCGCGTCATCGTTCCCGACGGACGCACCGTTGCCATTGGCGGTCTCATGGAGGACAGCTATATCGAATCCGTCCGCAAGATTCCCCTGCTCGGCGACATCCCCTGGCTGGGCGCGCTTTTCCGCCGCACCATAAAGGAAAAGGCCAAGACCGAACTCATCATCTTCCTCACGCCCCAGGTCGTACCCCAGACCGATCTGCTCGATGCGGCGACCCGGGATGAAATCAAGCGCGGCGAGTTGAGCAGAAAATCCTTTTCCGATGAACAGTTCCAGCGCTATAGTTTGCCCATGGACCAGGATGTTCCCGAAGATACGGAAGAATAAATCCGATACCGTCGGAAGAAAGAAGCACCATGCTGAAAAACCGCCGAAAGACTGTCTATGTCGTGCTCCTGATCGTGTGGATCGCTTTTGTGATTTGGGAAATGTCCGAACACAAGCGCGTCATCCATTCCGCCCGGGAAGGCGTCCTGAACCAGGCGCGCGACATTTCTTCCACCGTCGCCACTATCGTACGATCCCAACGCATGTTCGGCCTGGTCTCCCAGTTTCGCCTCGAAGGCGCGCTCGAAGAAATGATCGGTACGCGCAATCTTATCGGAATCGCCCTCTATAATGCGTCGGGCGAAAGCGTGCTTTCGGCGGGAGAGGTATCGAGCCTCCGTGTCGAGAATGTCGATCAGGATTCGCCGAGATGGGATCGAGATACGGTAACGATTATGAATCTGGTGGATCTGGGTGTGGCTATGGATGACGACGGCTCCACCGCTTCCGTGCCTCTTCTGATCATGCCGTCGCGCGGTGCTCCCGATGACGATGAGGCAAAAGAAAGAAAAGAGGATCTTGAAAAAGAAGACCGGGACCGGCGTGGCCGTGGCGATGATGACAAAACGTCCCGCGGCCTGCGTTATGGCATGTTTGAGGCCCTCAAGCGCGACATCCTCCGCACCTCGGAAAGCGTCGTCATGCGGCTGGAATTCCCGCCGGACACTCCCGTAAGCGGACCGGGCTCTTTGGAGAATCCGCGTCCCCAGCGCGAAGGGGGCAAGGGCCGTTCCCGTTTTCATCCGCGCAACTTGCGTCGGCCTTTCTGGATGGCGGAAGAAGAATACCAGGCGATGCTCGAAAAGCAGGGGCTGCACAGTTTCGTTTTCAAAATTTCGACTCAGGAATACCATGCCGAAGTCCGCCGCGATTTCTGGCTACGGGCGGGACTCATCTTCATCAGCCTCCTGGCCGTTGGCGGCGTGGGATTTGCCTGGCGCAACATGCAGCGCACTTCACAACTCCAGATGCGCCTCCTGCGCGCCAGCGAAATGAATACCCACCTCCGCGAGATGAACGTGGCCGCCGCCGGGCTTGCCCATGAGACGCGCAACCCGCTTAACATCGTGCGCGCCCAGGCTCAGGTTATCACGCGAAACGATGCAGCCTCACCGGAAATCCAGACCAAGGCCAATTCCATCATTCAGGAAGTGGACCGCGTCACCGGACGGCTCAACGAGTTTATCGACTATTCCCGTCCCCGCGAACCGAGACCCGCGCCGACCGCCCTGGCCGACCTGGCGCGGGACGTGGAGCGCGCCCTCGAAACGGATATCGAAGACAAAAGCGTCCAATTCGAAATCGACGGACCCAACCTCATGATCATGGCCGACAGTGGTCTCTTGCGACAGATTTTGTTCAACCTTATGATGAACGCCATTCAGGCAGTCGGAGAAGGTGGAACGGTCCATTTATATATCGAGCGGACTCCCGGCGGCGAAGCATTTTTTGATATCTGCGACAACGGTCCCGGCGTATCGCCCGAATTGCGCGACGAAATATTCCGTCCCTACTTCACCACCAACGAACAGGGAACGGGCCTCGGACTGGCTGTGGTGCGCCAGATCGTGCTTGCGCATCACTGGGATATTACGTATCTTGACGGCAAAGATGGCGGCGCCTGTTTTCGTGTATCAGGAATCCAAGTTCTGGCTTCCAACAAAGCGTCCGCCAGCCGGGATGAGCAATGACTTCTGCCCCAAAATCTCAGCAGGAAAACCAGTCCCGTCTTCTGGTAGTCGATGACGATGCCGGTCAGCGCAGCCTGCTCCAGACCTTTTTGTCGGGACAGGGATATACCGTCGATACGCGCGAAGATGGCGAAGCGGCAATCCGCGCCCTCGAATCCGGCTCATACGCCATGATGATTTCCGACGTCCGCATGCCCGGCATGACGGGCCTCGAAGCCCTCCAGGCATTGCGCGCAAAGGGCGTTAATCTTCCTGTTCTCCTGGTCACGGCCTACGCCGATGTGCGCGACGCCGTGTCCGCCATGCGCGATGGTGCGGTTAATTATTTGGAAAAACCCATCGACCTGGACGAACTGCTCGAAAGCGTGCAAAAGGCCCTGGGCAAGCCCGAAGAAAAAGTCCTTCCCGCCGAAATTGACGGCATGGATGTGCCTGTCGAAATAATCGCACGCAGTGAATCCTTCCGTGCCGCCCTGCGCGAAGCCGCGCTCGTTGCCCCTTCCGAAAGCCGCGTCCTCATCACCGGCGAGAGTGGTGTGGGCAAGGAAGTCGTCGCCGATCTCATCCACCAGTGGAGCCCCCGCAGGAATGGCCCCCTTGTCAAGGTCAACTGCGCCGCCATTCCGTCGGAACTCCTCGAAAGCGAACTCTTCGGCCATGAAAAAGGCGCATTCACTGGAGCCACCGCGCGTCGCATCGGGCGATTCGAAGAAGCGCGCGACGGAACCATTCTCCTGGACGAAGTCGCCGAAATCCCGCCGGCACTTCAGGCCAAGCTGCTCCGCGTTACCCAGAACGGAAGCTTCCAGCGCATCGGGGCAAACGCCGAACACCACACCAACGCCCGCATTCTGGCCGCCACCAATCGCAACCTGGAAACCGAGGTCAGGGACGGTCGATTTCGGGAGGACCTCTTTTTTCGCCTCAATGTGATCGAGATCTTCGTGCCGCCCCTGCGTGATCGTGCCGAGGACATCATGCCCCTGGCCAACGCCTTTGCCCGCGAATTCTCGCAGGCCTCACCCCGATTCAGTCCCGGCGTCACCGCCACCCTCGGAGTCTATAACTGGCCTGGCAATGTGCGCGAACTTCGCAATGCCATGGAGCGTGCCGTGCTCATGTCGCGAGGCGGGGTCATTCTTCCCGAGCATCTCCCGCGCCGCATCCAGAGCCAGACTGCCACGCCCGAGACCGAAGCCGAATCATCCAACGCCGGAAAAATGGAAGATGTCGAACGCGTCGTGATTTTGCAGACGCTACGCGAGCAAAACTTCAACCGAACCGCCACGGCCCAGGCTCTCGGCATCAGCCGCCGCAACCTGCAATACAAAATCCGCCGCTACAAAAAAGAAGGCTACGCCATCGAGGATGAATAGAGCCGGGGACATCCTGGTGGCAAAAAACGTATCGCTGGCATCCTGCCGGCAAAAGAACGGGTCTGCCGAAGCCTTATTCCTGTCTGAATCGATAATCTAAGCGTGAAAAATTTGCCGGCAGGATTCCGGCGGTGTGTGCTCATTCTACCTGGTCATCAAAGGCGCTGAAGGGACCTTGCTTTTCGATCCGGTCCAATTGCCGGATTTTCCGAAACAGTTTGAAATAAGCCAGGCTCCCATGGATCAGCATCGCAGCGCCATAGGTGATGATCCCCATGCCGAACCAGAAAGCCCAGTCGTTGTTCGGGTCGGGCGCCAGAAAAACCAGCACCGCCCCCGCCAGCAATACGAAAAAGGCCGAACCCCAGATTGACAAGACAACAAAGCCGAAATTGGCCCGCCGCGCCATCTGGAACATGAGATAGGAATATTCCTCCTCGCCCATGGCCCGCACAAACCAGGCCTTGCTCAGGTTCGACGAGGTCACCAGCAAGGACGCCACCAGCACAATCAGGGACGCCGCCGGATCCAAATAGGGGACCAGGCACAAAAGCAGGCTGAAAAAGGCAAAGGGCCAGCCCAATTTCCGCACCAGCAGATTGCTCTCCAGCTTCAGCGTCGGCGACACAATCCAGGTGCTGCCGATATCGCCGATTCGCGAGATCAGAATCAATACTGCCAAAACGTGCACAAAATTATTAATGATCCACTCACGCATTCCTTAAACCTTTTATCCGCCTTCGTATATTTCGCAGGATTCGTGGTTCGATGAAAATCAAAACACTCAAACCCACATCATAATTTCCAATCTATCATAATCGACACCTTCCTCATTACCAAGCCTTCATTTTTGCAATTTCTTGCCACTTTGCTTGCGTTGCAAAGGCTCTGTGTCTAAGACCTTGCCTGCGATCATTACCATTGCTTTCAGGACGGCACTGCCCGAATCGTCCAAGACGTCCGCGAGCGATTCGGTGAATAAGGTCGTCCGACTGTTCAGACATCCAAACCGACTTCATCCCGAAAAAATCTTTCCAGGCGTTCCGTATGGGTGCCGCGCCAGTATAGGCGGTCGCAATCGGGACATCGCATGAATTCTGAGCCATAATCCCTTACCAGGGGCGGCAGTTGATCGATCACCTGTTCCCGCGGCAAAGGCCCATCCAGCGGGGTATTGCAGTGGGTGCAGCGCGTAAAAATCGTCCGGGCGAAATCCATGGGAAAACGTGCCGTCACCTGTTTCAGTTGCTCCGTGAGATCGGGGCTTTTTATATGCACGAAAATATCCCGTCCGCTCTCGGCTTCCTCGCGGGCCAGTTCGGGAGAACGTCCCAGCACCATGCGGCCCTCGCGCACAAAGGCTCCGCCCCAGTCCCGCAATATCTCCCGGGCGCTCCGTTTGTCCCGCGCCACATCATATCCCAGCAGGATCATATACCTGGCGAGTTTGCCCAGCGTATTGTCACATATAAAGGCCTTCGGCTTATGTTTACTATCATAATGCATCAAACAAACTCCCATAAGAATTTAAGCGGCATTGCCTTTACAGTAAGTCCTGAAAATATTCATGGTTCATTATAATGCCCTGAACCCGGCAGGTACAGGACGAATTGCGCCGAGCCTGCATCACCTTAATCCTTCATACTGATATCTGTCTTGGCTTTTGCGTAAGGCATATCCCACCCGCAA
>CAYWYC010000007.1:0-18199 GCA_964462565.1 uncultured Candidatus Sumerlaeota bacterium
ATCGTTGTTTCAGATTAAACACAGCCCCCATTTATATCGTGCCCCCTGCTTTGTCTTGGCTTCCCTTTTCCCTTGCCATGACTTAGCCGGAATGTAAGAATACGCAGGTCCGACTGCGATGAGCTCGGTGGCCCTTATAACAACGTGGAATTATTTGTGGCCTGAACAAAGAAAGGGATACGATTATGTTGCAGAAGACTGGCTATATCTTGATCCTGGTGGCTTTGGTATGGCTTGGAGCCATTTCGGTTCTCCAGGCGGCTGACTCCGAAAACAACGAAAAAAACGCCTCTGCTGAGGAAAAAACAACAGCGGAGGACGATAATAAAGAGACCAAGAAAGAGGAAAAAATGACCGACAGCAAACTTGAACCCGGAACCTACGCGATTTTTGAAACGAGCCTCGGCAACTTCACCGTCAAACTCTATACCGAAAAGACCCCTGAAACCGCCCAGAATTTTATCGACCTGACGCAGGGCAAAAAAGAATATGCTGACCCGGAAACCGGCAAAATGACCAAGGGACGCCTTTATGACGGACGCAAAATATTTCGTGTTATCAAGGGATTCATGTTCCAGACAGGGTCTCCCAACGATACCAACCGCTACAACCCCGGTTTCACCATCAAGGACGAAATCCGCGACGACCTGAAGTTCGACCGCCCCGGGCTCCTGGCCATGGCCAACATCGGACGCCCCAACACGAGCGGCTGCCAGTTTTTCGTCACGCTGGCCCCGGCGGAATACCTCAACGGCGGCTACACCATTTTCGGCGAAGTGGTGGATGGCATGGACACGGTCAATAAGATCGGTGATGTGCCCGTCAAAATGGGTGGCGAAGCGACTCCCAGCCTGCCCGTCGATATGCCCGTGATCAAGAAGGTTGAAATCAAGAAGGTTGACTAAGTCAATCCGGAGAACGCCATGCGAAATAAAACACATCTCGCCCCGCTGGTCCTTGTCGCCTTGCTGTGCCTTCTTGCAGTGGCCTGCATGAAAAAAGAGGAAGATCCAGCCGAAATGCCGGAGCAGGACGCGCCCCAGATCATGGAACCGGGAACGCAGGTAACAGTGGAATTTCCGGCGGACGGCGAATGGCATGAATCGGGCTTTGTGGCGCTGGCGGGCGATAGCATCGTGCTGAATCCCAAGGGCCCCGCCGAACGTCTCGGCGAGAATGCCTTGCAGTTTCATATCGGCCGAACGATGAACAACCGCCTTCGTCCCGGCAAGCCGGTCAAGGTTTCCCGCGCCGGCGAAATTTCCTTCCGTGCCTTGCAGGCGGAAATCGAGTTTTATGCCCACGACAATATCCAGATACAAATTCAGAATCTGAAAAAGTAAAACATGTCGCACGACATGAATGATGGTTCCGCTTCAGATAAGGCATATTGCAATGATCAAACAAATGCAAATCCAAAAATTCAGGGCCAAAGGCCCGTTCTATAATAGCCTGGGGTTTCAACCCCAGGTCTGGTGCGGAATTATTGTCAGAGGGCTGAAAGCCCGAACCAATATGAAGACTTTTGCTCCCATCCTCGCAGGAAGGTTTTGAACATGCAGAAACATGCTTTCGTCACAGGAATCGCCGGACAGGACGGTGCTTATCTTTCGAAACTTCTTCTTGAAAAGGACTACCGCGTTTTCGGTCTGGTCCGGCGCAGCAGCCGCCATTCCTATGAAAACCTGGAATACCTGGGCGTGGACCGCGACATCGAATATATCGAGGGTGACCTGACCGACGAGGCATCGCTCCTGCGCACCATCCGCCAGGTGCGGCCCGACGAAGTTTATAATCTTGCCGCCCAATCCTTCGTGGGTGATTCCTGGGACCAGCCCGTATGGGTAACCGAGGTGAACTCAATCGGCGTGCTCAAGTTGCTCAACGCCATCAAGGACTATTCGCCCCGCGCGCGCTTCTACCAGGCTTCTACCTCGGAAATGTTCGGACGCAGCAACCGCGCCGGTCTCCAGACAGAAAACACGCCCTTTCATCCGCGCAGTCCCTATGCCATCTCCAAACTCTACGCCTATTGGATCGTGAACAATTACAAGGAAAGTTATGGCATGTTCTGCGCCAACGGGATTCTCTTCAACCACGAATCGCCCATCCGCGGTAAGGAATTCGTTACGCGCAAGATCACCGACGGCGTGGCCCGCATCAAGCTCGGCCTGGCCAGCGAAATCCGCCTGGGCAATCTCGAAAGTAAGCGTGACTGGGGCTTTGCCGGGGACTATGTCGAAGCCATGTGGAAAATCCTCCAGCGCAAGGAACCGGACAACTTTATCATCTCCACCGGCGAGACCCACTCGATCAAAAACTTTCTGGACCTGGCATTTCGCGAAGTGGGCATCAAGAACTGGAAGCCCTACGTGGTCATCGACCCGCGCTTCAAGCGTCCTTCCGAACTGCTGACCCTGCAGGGACGCTCGACCAAGGCCCTGCGCAAACTCAAATGGAAGCCCAAGGTTACTTTTCCCGAACTCGTGAAGATGATGGTGGAAGCGGACCTGAAACGGGTGCGCGAAGAAATCGGCGAACCGGCCAAGAAGAAAAACGCCAAACGCGCCAGGAAAAAATAAGCGTTAAAGCGCCTCTGGAAAAGAAAAGCATGGGAAACGTGGATCAAAAGGCACGCGCGTTCATCAATGAGCAGACACAGGTCATGCGTCCGCTCGAGAAGTCCATCGCCCTGGCCTATTGGGACGCCAGCCTCTCCGGAAAACCCGAGGACTTCGAAAAAGCCGCCCAACTCGAAAAACAGATGGTCGAGCATTACAGCGATCCGGAGGCCTACGAAAAAGTCGAGGCCCTCCAGGAAAACAAGGATGCCATCGCCGATCCCAAAGAAGCGCGCCAGATCGACATCCTCTATCGAAACTTCAAAGGCTCCCAGGGCGATCCCGAGCTGCAAAAGAAAATCGTCGATCTCGAATCCGACCTGACCCGCGAGTTCAATACCTTTCGCGCCGATTATCACGGCGATAAAAAAAGCAACAACGACCTGCGCGACATCCTGAAACATACCAGCGACTCCGAAGAAGCGCGCGATGCCTGGGAAGCACTCAAGCAGGTTGGATCCGTCGCCGCGCCGCGCGTTATCGAACTGATCCGCCTGCGCAATCAGCACGCGCGCAGCCTCGGTAGCCCGAACTATTACACCTTTTCCCTGGAACTCCAGGAACTCGACCAGACCGCCCTTTTCGATTTGCTTGCAGAACTTGAGGAGAAGAGCAATCCCCTCTTCAAAGAGCTCAAAACACGACTGGATCAGCAGCTGGCCTCCGAATTCGGCATCGCCCAGGCCGACCTGCGGCCCTGGCACTATCGCAATCCCTTCTTTCAGGAAATGCCGGCCAATGAAGAAGTCGATCTCGACCCCGTTTTTTCCGGCAAGAACCTGGAAAATCTCACCCAGGAGTATTACCGCGGCATCGGCCTCGACATTGATCCCATCCTGAAGACCAGCGACCTCTACGAAAAGGAAGGCAAGGACCAGCACGCCTTCTGCATCGCCGTGGATGCCCCCCGCGATGTTCGCGTTCTCTGCAACCTGCGTTCCAACGAAAACTGGATGAGCACCATGCTCCACGAGTTCGGCCATGCCGTTTATGACCGCTATCTCGATCCGTCGCTTCCTTTCTTCCTGCGCGGCCCGGCGCACACGCTCAGCACCGAGGCCATTGCCATGCTGAACGAGCGTTTCCTTTATCGCGCTGAATTCCTCCACAAAATCGCCGGCATGCCCGAAAACGACGCTCTCCGCACCGAACGCCTCTCCCGCCGCCACAAGCGCGACACCATGCTGGTTTTCCTGCGATGGGTTTTGGTAATGGCCCATTTCGAGCGCGGCCTTTATGAAAATCCCGATGCCGATCATTCCGCGCGATGGTGGGAGATCGTGGAGCGCTTCCAGTGGCTCGACGGTTCCAGCCGCAAGACCTTTCCCGACTGGGCGTCCAAGATGCACCTGGCCTGCGCCCCGGTTTACTATCAGAATTATCTCATGGGCGAGATGAACGCCTCTCAATTTATGGCTGCCATGCAGGATGAAACGGAAGGACGCATCGTGGGCAATCCCAAGGCCGGTGCTTTTCTCCAAAAGCGCGTCTTTGCACCCGGAGCCACCATGCCCTGGTTCGACCTGGTGCGCCATGCCACGGGTGAAACCCTCAAAACCGACTACTACCTCAACGACCTGAACCACGATTAAAAAGGATTAACCATGAATCAATTTCGCGAAAAAGTCATGCAAACCAAGGTGCCGGAAAACTGCCTGTCCATCTTCTGGCTGGAGCAAAGCCACTTTCTCTTCAAGACCTCAGCCGGCACCCTTATCCACGTGGATCCCTTTCTCTCACGTGATGTCAAACCGGAAAACCACATTTATCCCAAACCCCTCATGTGGCCCAACGAAGCGCCGGGAGACTACGTTTTTCTCACCCACGACCACCGCGACCACACCGATCCTCATACGCTTGGACCGATGCGCGAAAACAACCCCGAATGCCGCTTTATCGGACCCCGCGAATCGGTCGAACGCTGCATCAGCGAAGCCGATATCCCCCCCGCACGTCTGCAGGAGATCAAGGAAGGCGAAACCCAGAACTTCGACGGCTTCAGCGTGAAGGCTGTTTTTTCACACGACACGGCCAATGTTCCGAACACCACCCATTTGGGCTTTATCTTCGATTTTGGCGGTCTGGTGGTCTATCATGCCGGAGACACCCGAAGCGACGTCGAAAACTACGAAGCCAAACTGGATCCCATCCGCAACCTCCAGCCCGACGCCCTGATTGTGGCTATCAACCGTAAATACAATAATCCCGGTCCCGAAGGCGCCCTGCGTATTGTCGAAATGTGCAAACCCCATACCATCATTCCCTGCCATTTCGACTGCTTCAAGGACAACACCCTCGATCCGCAGGAATTTGTGGATATCGTGCCCGAGGCAGACCGAAGCCGAATAACTGTCATGAATCGCGGAGAAGTCTTGAATCTTTCCGCCTGAACCGTTAGCCTGTTGGCGAAGGCTGCATTCTATCCGTCTGGAGGAGAAATACATGTCTGACCCCAAAGGTTATCTTTGCCTGGTTCTGCACGCGCACCTGCCCTTTGTGCGCCATCCGGAATACAGCGATTCCATGGAGGAATACTGGCTTTACGAAGCCATTACGGAAACATACATCCCCCTTATCTCCATGATGGAACGGCTCGTGGATGAAGGCGTGCAATTCCGCCTGACCATGTCCGTGACGCCTCCGCTGGCGGCCATGCTCCAGGACGACCTGCTCCAGCAGCGCTACCTGCGCCATATCGAAAAACTGATCGAACTTTCCGAAAAGGAAGTCTATCGAACGCGCATGCATCCCCAGTTCCATGCCTGCGCCTGCATGTATCGCGAGAAATTCCATGAAGCCCTGCGCATTTTCCGCGATCATTATCATTGCAATCTGATCACGGCATTTCGCAATTTCCAGAACCATGGCTGCCTCGAAGTCATTACATGCAGCGCCACCCACGGCTTTCTGCCCCTCCTGCAGCCTTTTCCCAACGCCATCCGCGCACAGGTCCGCACAGGCGCGCGCGCCTACGAAGAAGCATTCGGACGTCCCGCCCGCGGAACCTGGAACGCCGAATGCGGCTACTTTCCCGGACTGGATAATTACCTCAAGGACTCAGGGATCAATTATTTTTTCGTCGATACACACGGCATCATGCTGGCCGACCGCCGACCCATATATAACGTTTTTGCGCCGATCTCCTGCCCGTCGGGGGTTGCCGCATTCGGACGGGACGCCGAATCGTCCAAGTCTGTCTGGAGCGCCGAAGAAGGCTACCCCGGCGACTTTGACTACCGCGAATTCTATCGCGACATCGGCTTCGATCTGGACATGGACTATATCCGGCCCTATATCCACGAAAGCGGCCTGCGCATCAGCACGGGACTCAAGTATTATCGCATCACCGGCCGCCCCTGTGAACTCTCGGATAAGCAGCCCTATGATCCGGACGTGGCGCGCGATCGCGTTCATTCCCATGCGGGCAACTTCATGTTCAACCGCGAACGCCAGGTCGAGTATCTCGCGGGCAACATGGATCGCCAGCCTATCATCGTGTCGCCCTACGATGCCGAACTTTTCGGCCACTGGTGGTACGAGGGACCGGCCTTCCTGGAATCGCTTCTGCGCAAGTTGCATTACGACTCGACCACAGTGGGCACGATCACGCCTTCCGAATATCTCCAGAAATACCCGATCAACCAGATGGCCACGCCCAGTTTTTCCTCCTGGGGATACAAGGGCTATGCCGAGGTATGGCTCATGGGAAGCAATGACTGGATTTATCGCCATATCCACAAAGCCACGGAACGCATGATCCGCCTGGCCAACAAAAACCGCCACGAACAGGATCCTGTTCGCCTGCGCATGTTGAACCAGGCGGCCCGTGAACTCCTGCTGGCCCAAAGCAGCGACTGGGCCTTCATCATGAAGACCAATACCATGGTGGAATACGCGGTCGAACGCACCAAGCAGCACCTGCTCAACTTCCGCGATCTCTGGCGCATGCTCGAAGACGGAACCAGCAACGTGGACTATCTCTCGGATCTGGAATATCGCAATAATATTTTCCCGAACATCGATTTTCACGATTACGCCGATCCGGTCTGATGCGATAAAATGGAACTTCCACAACATCAGAGAGGTGCAGGTTTTAAGCGCCAAAGACGCGACCTATAATAGCCTGGGGTTTTAACCCCAGGAGAATAACGCTACCAAAAAAGCGAGGGCTGAAGGCCCGAAACAAATTTGGGTTTCCAGAACTACTTTTAAGAATTATAGCCGTGATAATTGAAATTGCCTCGGGGAAGTCCCCTTATGATAAGCCGTAATGAAGTACAACCATCCCGGTCCGGGTCGAAAACTTTTCATCCCTTTGAAGGCGCGCACGAACCGTGGCAGCCCTGGCAACGCGGCGTCTTTATCGGCATCACGCTGGGCCTCGTTCTGCAGGCCCTGGTCAACCCCCTGACCTTTTTCTGGACCTGGTGCGTCATATCCATCTGCCTTTTCGGGCCGATTGTTTTCTTCAAGACCCTGGCCGTTTTCATCGGACAATTCCACCTCTTCACCATGCGCCCGCAGCCCCACGAAATCGCCGAACTCAACGATTCCGAACTGCCCCTTTACACGTTGCTCTTTCCTGTTTACAAGGAAGCCGCCATCCTGCCCCAGCTGCTGGAATCCATAGAACACCTGGACTATCCCGCCGACAAGTTGGACGTAAAAATTCTCCTGGAGCAGGACGACCTCGAAACACGCAAGGCGATAGGCGCACTCAAACTGCCCGCCCACGTGGAAGCCGTAGTCGTCCCCGAAGGCGAACCCCGCACCAAGCCCCGCGCCTGCAACTACGGTCTCGAAAAAGCCCGCGGCGAGTTTTTGGTCGTCTATGATGCCGAGGACCGACCCGACGGCGACCAACTCAAAAAAGCCGTCGCCGCCTTCCGCAAACTCGATCGCAAACGTCAAGGCGAAAAAATCGTCTGCCTCCAGGCCCACCTCGACTATTACAACATGGACGAGAACCTTCTCACCAAGTGGTTCACCCTCGAATATGCCGCCTGGTTCGGGCTGTATCTGCCGGGGCTTTACGGTCTCGGATCGCCCATCCCCCTGGGCGGCACGTCGAATCATTTCCGCGTGAAGGCCCTGCGCGAAGCCGGCGGATGGGATGCCTGGAACGTGACGGAAGACTGCGACCTGGGCGTGCGTCTGGCGCGCATGCACAAGCACACCCGCATTCTCGACTCCACCACCTGGGAGGAAGCCGCCAGCCACATTCTGCCCTGGCTGAGGCAGCGTTCACGATGGACCAAGGGCTACTGGCAGACCTTCCTCGTCCACACGCGCCAACCCCTGCACGCCGCGCTTCAGATGGGCCCCTGGCGCTACCTGATGACGCTTCTGACCGTCGGCGGTAACATCCTCATGATGCTGGTTCTGCCGCTATGCTGGATCGCCCTTTTCGTCTGGATTGCCATGGGCCTGCCGCTCTTCGATCCTTACCGTCCGTGGACGCGCTTCTTCGTCCTGCTGACGGCGGTCCTGATTCTTTTCAATCTTTATTTCGTCCTCGTCAACGTCATCACCGCCCTGCGCCGACGCAGTCACCACCTGCTGATCCCCGCGCTGCTCTCGCCCGTCTATTGGCTCCTGCTCAGCCTCGGTGCCTGGTTCGGCTTCCTGCAATTTTTCTGGTCACCCTTTGCCTGGCTCAAGACGCCCCACGGCATCAGCCGCAAAAGCGCAAGCCGCGAGGAAATCGAGGCCCGCCAGAAACCCATGCTCGGGCCCGTGTGGACAGCCATCCCCTTCGCTTTCGGCCTGATCCTGCTGATCCTCGTCGCCCTTTCCGTTCCGCGCATGTTGCACATGGACCGCTCCATCCGCATCGCCTCCGTCGATATGGAAGGCGCGTCCATCAACGAGGAAAAGCCCCTCGACGTTTCCTGGTTCGGCCAGCAGGAACTCATCGTCAAGGCCCGGCTCGACGCGCCCAAAAGCCTCCTCCGCGCCATGTCCACCGACATCGCACTCAGCGAGGCCCGCGAAATGCAGGGGCACTCATCCAACCCCGCCGTGCGGCCCATGGTCTATCTCAAGGTGATGGACGGCGAATGGTATCAAACCATGGCCGACGATTACAAACTGGAATCGGGCATCCTGAGCATGCGCCTGCCCCTCGACCGCAATTGGGAATCGAACCTGACCGAGGCGGAATGGGGCCCCTGGTGCCTGCGACGGATACGTTCAGCGGGCGTCCGCCTTTTCGGAGCCGTATCAAATATCCGTTCCATGGACATCATCGAGATCAAGGCCACAGGCAGCCAAACCCTCCAGCCCTTCGTACCGGAAATCACCCACGCCCCAGAATCCGCCGCCCAATACCAACTCTATGAAACCCGCTTCCACATCAAGCGCCGCTTTGAAAATCCCTTCGACACCGACCAGGTGCTTATCGATGCCATCTTTGAGGCCCCCTCGGGCAAGCAGTGGAAAATCCCCGCCTTCTACAGCCAGGATTATATCCGCCATGCCAGCAGCGGCGACGAAAAACTCGAACTCACCGGGGAACCCTACTGGGCAGTGCGATTTATGCCCCACGAAAGCGGTGAATATCGCTGGTACCTGAAGGGGCGCGACCATACGGGGGCCACCTTCGAAAGCATGCCGCGCACCTTTACCGCCCAGGCCGCACCGGGCAGGGGCTACCTGAAATCCACAGGCAAATACTTCACCTTTGAAAATGGCGATTACTACTACCCCATCGCCATCAACATCTGCTGGCCCTATGATGAACGCGCCCTCGACATTCCCGGCTACGAATACAAACACGACCCCGACAAACTCAACAACACCATCATGTATGGCGACTTTTTCGAACGCATGAAGAGCTCGGGCATCGACATGGGGCGCGTCTGGATGTCCACCTGGTGGCTCGGACTCGAATGGCGCGACGATGTGCCCGGCTATCACGGCATCGGCAAATACAACCTGCAAAACGCCTGGCGGCTCGACTATTTATTTGAGCAGGCCCAGCGCTACGACCTGATGCTCGAAGTCGCCCTGAATCACCATGGCCCCTGGACAACAAAGTGGAACGTCCAGTGGCATCGCAATCCCTACAACAAGGCCAACGGCGGATTTCTCAGCCATCACGGCGAAGCCATGACCGATCCCCGCGTCATCAAACTGTTCAAGGACCGCCATCGCTACTGCGCCGCCCGATACGGAGCCTACCCCAACCTCTTCGCCTGGATTTTATGGATCGAGGCCGACACCGTGCATACCAGCGCCCGAGTCCGCCGCGAATGGCACCGGATCATGGGCGAGCACCTCACCCTGGTGGACCAGGACCGGCACCTCGTCTCGGCCGAATACTCCGGAGCCATGTGGCGCATGGAATGGTGCGACCTCGACGTGATCGACTATATTCAGGGCCCCGTCTATACGCGCGACAAGTTCGTCGATCGCTTTGAATTTATGACCGATTATTATTCCAGCTTCGGAAAGCCTAACCTGATCGAAGAATACGGCGGCACCTCCCTTGGCACCTCCTACTCCCACCTCCAACTCCAGACGCATAATGCCCCCTGGCTGGGCTGGGTGATCGACACGTCGGGCATGCCCATGACCTGGTGGTGGAATTTCACTTTCGACTTCGAACTCGAAAAACACTGGGCCATCTTTGTGGATTTTATCCGGGGTGAAAACCTGATGCAGCGCAGCTGGCGCTTTCGCGATATCCCCGTACAGAAGGGCGGCCCCCTCTCCGCAAAGTCACGCATCGCCCAGGACCGCGCCTATGTCTGGGTTTTTCACTATCAACGCACCAACGGCGTCCACGAACCGACCCACATGTTCAAGGACGATCCCGACGCAGAATTGTTCAAACCAATCAAGGGTGCTGAAATCACCGTCCCCGGACTCAAGGACGGACGCTACCTGATTGAATTCTGGGACACCTGGGTGCCCGGACGCATCCGTCGCCAAGAAGTAATATCCGAAAACGGCAAATGCCGCATCCCCCTCCCCACCCTCACCCGCGACCTCGCCATCAAAATCTACCAACCCGAATAACGCCCACCTCAGATTTCACCTGCGGAGCGTTTGCGGAGGTATTCGGCATAAAACGCGCCGGGGTCGCAGGGCTTGCATCCGAGGCAGCCGTGCATTTCTTCGCGCGGAACCTTGCGGGGTTCGGTCAGGTCCGTGACATCCTCGTCGGCATCCAGTTCAAGCTGAGTCAGCAGGCCCTGATAGCAGTCGCAAGTCAAGCAATCCTCCCGCGCCACAGTTTTTTCATGTTCTTCCAGTATCGCCTTCACCTGTTTTCGGTGCATAGTGGGGCTCCTGTCTCAGTCCACAATCCGAAATTGCTCGAATTCGGAAATGTCTTCACCGTACCAGTGGGAAACAGGATCGGCGGCATGCATCCAGCAGCGCGCGGCGCGCAGGCCGGTATAGATAGTGTGGTCCATATTGTTGTGTTGAAAAAGCCCCTGACGTCCGAGGGTAATCAGATTTTCGATCCCGGCCAAAGTCCCGGTGATGGCCTGCATTTTCTTTTCGTAGCCGATTTCGTAAAGCGGATAGGCATATTCCAGCCGGTGAAGCGCGGTTTCGCGAACCTCGTCCATGTCCAAAATTCCCGTCGATGCCATCTCGCGTACGCACTGATCGGCCACTTCCGAATCGTCGGCCTTCCATTCGGACGAAGCCGGTTCGGCGGTGCGTTCGATGCAGACCATGGTACTGTCTTCGGGAGCCAGGCTCTTGTCGAAATTGCGGGGTTCATAGGCGCGGATGATGGCGGGAGCGGCCTGGGGATAATAAAGCCAGTGATCCGGCCCCAGGCTGGGCCGTGCGATTTTGGCAAAGGTGAGTTGAGTGTTCAGAAAGCGAAGCCCTTTGGCGGCATTGCGGCACGCATCGGACATGCCTTTCGAGCGCGCGACCAGTTCGTTGATGGGAATCGTCGAGAAAACAAAATCCGGCCGGTCTATGGCGGCTTCACCGTCCTTGCTTCGATATTCGATTCTGCCGATGCGCCCGTCTTGCAGGTCCAGGCTCGTTACTTCGGCATGGCAAAGAATCCGTCCGCCCTTCGATTCGATCTCCCGCGCCAGCGGCTCCACCAGGCGTTCAATGCCCCCACGCACATAACCGAAACGCTTCAGCGTGGTCTCTTCGCCTTCTTTTTCCTGCGAGAAAAGCATACGCTTCAGCATCTTGCCCACACCGCCCATGGTCGCCCGTGCGCGGGCCACACTTGCCGAAATCTGCTCCGGTTCCCGCTTCCAGGTCTTGCGGATATAAGGAAAGACCAGAGCCTCGCACATGGCGTTACCAAAGGCCCGACGCATGATATCGGCAAAGGAATCCTCCGCCTTGCTGCCAAAACGCGCCGCCAGATAACTCATGCCAAAACGGCCCAGTTGGATTGGTCCAAAGGCGCTCAGGAGTTGCATGGGGCTTGGCGGATATTGGATATATCGGCCCTGCACATACATCCGGCTCGAACGGCGGACATAAAACAATTGCTCACCCAGAAAGTCGCGGAACCATTCGCGCATCTCGGGAATGGCGCTGTAAATACGGTGCGGGCCCAGGTCGGTCTTCATGCCCTGCCATTCGAGCGAAAGAGCCATGCCGCCGGGACGCGCGCCTTTTTCGATGATCGTAATATCAGCAGGCCGCTCACGCAAAATCTCACGCGCCACGCTCAATCCCGCCAGGCCACCGCCCAAAATCACCACACGGGGCGGGGTCGAATTATTGGTGGTAGTAGAAGCCGAATCGCTCATGGAAGGATTATTCCAGAGAACGCCCCAAAAGGCAAGCAAGGGCTAGCCCTACCGCCACCATCCTGGTGGCGCTGGAGCATCTCTACCAGAAAGAAATTTTCCTTTTAGAAATGGTAATCCTGTCAGAAAACCTCTGCCGACAGGATGCCGGCGGTAGGGGGCATTAATCGATCAATAGATTTTCCAACTTGTCGGAAGGAATTACGGGGCCGTCGCAGCAGACGCGGATGAGGCCTTCCTTGCCGGGAACGACGCAGCCCATGCAGGCGCCGACGCCGCAGCCCATCTGGTTTTCGAGCGAGAAAAATGCCGAAACCCCTTTTGCGTGCACCATGTCCAGCAGCACCTGCATCATGGGCGAGGGGCCGCAGACGTAGATGTTGTATTCGGACGTCAAATACTCGTCGGCCACGGAGGTAACGAAGCCTTTGGTCCCGCGCGTGCCGTCTTCTGTGGTCAGGACCGTCTCGGTCACGGTGTTCACGATCTGGGGCAGCAGCACAAAATCGGACGCCGTCCGTGCTCCATAAAGAAAATGGATTTCAGGGGCTTTCTTGCCTTCGATTCGGGCCGCTTCCCAAATTCGGCGGCTCAGAAAATAAACGGGCGCAACGCCAACGCCACCCGCGATCATCACGGCCGGTTTGGTCGTGTCGATCTCAAAGGGATTTCCCAACGGGCCCATAACGTCGAGTTTCGCCCCCGGCCTGCGGCTGCAAACCAGGCTCGTGCCATCGCCCACGATCCGCACGAGCAGGTCCATCTCGCCGTCCTCAGGTCGGGCGTCGCAGATACTGATGGGCCTGCGCAAAAGAGGCGCGCTGGAGTCGAGTGGCCGCAGGTTATAAAACTGTCCCGGTTGGCATTCGGCGCAAATCTCAGGGTCCAGTTCCAGCGTCAGCAGGTGGGTGCTGTCGTTCAGGGCTTCATTCCGTTTCAGGACCAGCTGTTCTTTACGCATCGAAATCCTCCCAACCGGGACCAATTTTATGTGTGCCTGCCTGGAAAATCTCAGACAATCAAACCACGGGTCATGAGTTTATTCAAGACTTCGTTGAAGCGTGTGGCGTCGGGCAGAGGCTGACCTTCGGCGAGAAGCGCCTGACCGTGGAGCAGTTCGGCATAGTCTTTGACCATCTCGCTGTCCTTGTCGCTTTCCACGATTGCCTTCAATTTTTCGAGCACGGGATGCTTCGGATTCAGTTCCAGGATGCGCTTTTGCGTGGGCACCTGCTGGCCTGACGCGCGAAGGAGCTGCTCCATCTGGGGCGTCATGTCCATCGTGTCGCCCACCAGGCATGCCGGCGAAGAAGTCAGGCGCGAAGACAGGCGTACTTCCTTGATATATTCGTCGAGCTGCTTTTTCATCTGCTCCATGAGGGCGGAATAGGCTTCCTTCTTTTCCTTCAGATCTTCTTCGGCCTTCTTCTGTTCTTCTTCGCTGCCGAGCTTGACCTCACCCTTGCCGACGGACTGGAACTTCTTTTCCTTGAAGTCGAAAACGCTCTGCACCCATACCTCGTCCACCGGTTCTGTGAGAAGGAGCACTTCGTAGCCCTTTTCACGGAAGGCTTCCAGATGGGGTGACTTGCGGACGACATCGAGGGACTCGCCGGTCAGATAATAGATGGCGTCCTGTCCCTCGGGCATGCGTTCCATGTATTCGGCGAGGGTGGTTTTTTTCTCGTCGTCATGGGTGGAGTTGAAAAGGCAGAGGTCCAGGATTTTCTCGCGGTTCCTGTCGTCGCTGAAGATGCCTTCCTTGAGCGCGCGGCCGAATTCATCCCAGAACTTCGTATATTTTTCGCGGTCTTTTTCCAGCATGTCGCCCAGCGTATCGAGCACCTTGCGCACCACACCCTTCCGGATGGTCTGCACCTGGCGATTCTGCTGGAGGATTTCGCGGGAGATGTTCAGCGAAAGGTCTTCCGAATCGACCACGCCCTTGACAAAGCGCAGGTATTCGGGGATCAGTTCCTTGCAGTCCTGCATGATGAAAACGCGCTTGATATAAAGATGCACGCCATGGTTGTCGGTGTCACGCATCCAGAGGTCAAAGGGCGCGTGGGACGGAATGAAGAGCAGGGCGCGAAACTCCGAAAGGCCCTCGGCCTTAAAGTTAATCCGCTCCATCGGCTCGGTCCAGTCGTGGCTGATGTGCTTGTAGAATTCGGTATATTCTTCATCGGAGACTTCGCTCTCGGGCCGCGTCCAGATGGCCTTCATCGAGTTCAGCGTTTCATCTTCGACCTTCTTGATTTCCTTGCCGTCTTCCTTGGGCTTACCGTCTTCATCCTTTTCCATCTCCGTGCGTTCCACTTCCATCTTGATCGGGTAATTGACGAAGTCGGAATACTTCTTCACGGTCCGCTTGATGACCCATTCTTCCGTAAAATCGTCGAGGCTTTCCTCTTCGTCGGCATCGATCAGGTGGAGGGTGATGGTCGTTCCGGGGACGTCGCGCTGGTCATCGTCGAGGGTATAGCTGCCGTCGCCCGTGGACTCCCATCGGGTGGCATGCTGCTCTCCGGCGCGTCGGGTGATCATGGTCACCTTGTCGGCCACCATGAAGCTGGAATAAAAGCCCACACCAAACTGGCCGATGAGTTCCGGCGGCAGTTCGTCGCTCTTTTTGGCTTCCTGCAGAAGTTTCAGGTATTCCCTGGAGCCCGATTTCGCGATAGTGCCGATATATTCGATCACCTCATCGCGGCTCATGCCGATACCGTTATCCGAGATGGTCAGGGTCCGCGCTTCCTTGTCCGGAGTCAGGCGGATGTGGGGATCGTTGGTAAATTCGGCCAGATCCGTATTCTTCAGCGCCTCGAAACGCAGCTTGTCCAGCGCGTCGGAAGCGTTTGAGATCAACTCACGCAAAAAGATTTCCTTGTGGGAATAAACGGAATGAATCATCAGGTCGAGAAGTTGCCTCGCCTCGGTTTGAAATTGCCGTGTTTCCTGGGTTCCGCTCATTTGTTCGGTTCTCCTTTCAGCTTTTGACGGGATTCCTTGTCCGTTGTCCGTCCTGTAATGACGCTTGCGGTTCATCTATGTATGCTTTGGATGCTTGCCATCTCACAAGATAGGCCTCATCTCCGCAAAAGCGAAAGACATTATAATCGCTGGATCAAAAAAATCAACTCCCCAAAACCGATTTTCCGCGGAATATGGGAAGGCGGCAAATGGGATTCTCAAAAAAACGAGCGGCGTCTTCAGTTTGAGGACATTGCCATGGGGCAACACGAGAAGCTGAGCGAACACGCGAGCGAGTGTAAACGCGTTTCTTTGCATTTCTATCCTTTTTTGGTAAATTACGGTATTCCGAATAGGGAGGCCGGATCCTTTGCTTGAAGCCCTTGCATCTTCAAGCCGGCGAGGCAGGATCAAAACCGATATAACCGCATATCGCTGTCAGTACTCGAATCATTTGAAATTCTATCATCAGGGGGCTATTGACAGCAAAATCTATCAATAAGGCGAAAAACCGCGTTACCCCTTTATGCGAGGAAAAGGGATAACGCGGAGGATTGATCAGCTAATGAAAGGTCCCGGAATTACAGGGCCGCTTGAGCGGCGGAAAGCGCTGCCTGGTAGTCGGGTTCGTCGGTGACTTCGGGCACGTATTCCGCGTGACGGATAACGCCGTCTTTGTCCACGACGAACACGGCGCGGGTGAGAAGACCGAGTTCCTTGATGTAAACGCCATAGGCCTCGCCGAAGCTGCGGTACTTGTAATCGCTGGCGGTGACCACCTGGTCGATGCCTTCTGCCGCGCAAAAACGCCCGAAGGCAAAGGGCAGGTCCATGCTGACCGTCAGGATAACCACGTCGTCGGAAAGATCGGAGGCCTGCTCGTTGAACTTGCGGGTCTGCGTGGCGCAAACGGAGGTATCGATGCTGGGAACCACGCTCAGGACCAGCAGTTTGCCCGGATAAAGATCGGGGGATACGTCTGACAGGTCATTGCCCACCAGTTTGAAGGCGGGCGCCTTGTCGCCGATTTTGAGTTCCGGTCCCACCAGCGTCAGGGGATCGCCCTTGAATGTCACTGCTTTTTCGCGGTGTATCATAATCCATTCTCCATTTCATATGAAATTACAAGGCCAGCCCGTCCTCGGCCATGTCGGCGGCCTTGAGGATGGCCCGCGCCTTGTTCAGCGTTTCTTCGTATTCCATCTCCGGAACCGAATCAGCCACCACACCGGCTCCGGCCTGCATGTGGATGGTGTTACCCTTGACGACCATGGTGCGGATAGTGATGGCCATGTCCAGGTCGCCATTGAATGAAATATACCCGACGGCCCCGCCATAGGGCCCACGCCGGACATTTTCCACTTCGTCGATAATTTCCATGGCGCGGATTTTGGGTGCGCCCGTGAGTGTTCCCGCGGGAAAACCGGCGCGCAGAACGTCAAAGGCGTCGAGATCGTCGCGCAGCTCGCCGACCACGTTCGAGACAATATGCATGACGTGGGAATAGCGCTCGATCACCATCAGGTCATCCACGCGAACCGTGTTGAACTTGGACACGCGCCCCACGTCGTTGCGTCCCAGGTCCACGAGCATGATATGTTCGGCGCGTTCCTTGGGGTCGGCCAGCAGATCCTTTTCCAGCGCCAGGTCTTCCTCACGGGTCTTACCGCGCTTGCGGGTTCCGGCGATGGGACGGACGCAGACATCCTTGCCTTCGAGTTTGATCAGAATCTCGGGGCTTGAGCCGATAATGCGCAGGTCGCCGAGCTTGAGATAATACATATAGGGCGACGGATTGATCACGCGCAGGGCCCGATACAGGTCGAGGGGTTTTCCGTCGTATTGGCGCTTGAGGCGTTGCGAGGGAACCACCTGAAAAATGTCGCCGGCGAAAATATATTCCTGGCACTTGCGCACGGCTTCCTCAAAGTCTTTCTGCGTGAAATTGGATTCGATTTGCGATTCGGAATTTTTGTTCTTGCGGGCGAGCTTGGGGGCAAAGTCGTTGCCTCCCGGCATGGGTGCGCGAAGGCGTTCCTGGAGCAGGTCGATCTTGTGCAAGGCCTCCAGATAGGCCTTTTCGGGATCATCATGGACGTGGGCGTTCGAGATCAGGATCATCTTGTGCTTCACGTGATCAAAGACGATGAGGGTATCGGTGATGCAGAAATAGGCGTCGGGCAGGCAGAGGTCGTCGGGGTTGCTGTCGGGCAGTTTTTCCCAGTGACGCACCATGTCATAACTCAGGTAGCCCACGGCCCCACCGGTAAAAGGCGGCAGTTCGCTGTCGATCACTGGCTTGTAGCGGGTCATGTATTCCTGGAGAACCTGGATAGGATCTTCCTGGGATTCGAAGTCTTCTTCATTTTCATGAAAGAGAATCTGGACTTCCTTGCCCTTGCACTTGAAGACGACATCGGGATCGCATCCGAGAATCGAATAGCGCCCCATGTTTTCGCCCTTTTCCACGGATTCGAGGAGATAGGCATTTTCGCTTTCGGCGATTTTTCGAAATGCCGAGACAGGCGTTTCCATGTCGGCCAGAATCTCACGCCAGACCGGTATCAGATTCCCTTCGCGGGATTTCTCGCGAAAAGTCTGTAAATCCGGGTAAGTCATGATCTGGCTCCTTGGTAATATACGCCGCAAGAAGCCCAAATGCCCGAGCCCCCCTGCAGCGATGTGATTGTATGGATACTATAATATTCGGTAAGGTAGCAAGCAATTCTTGGTTGCGAACGGATATTTATTGCGCCCCGGTGTTCTATCAGTTTCGTAATCGTAATCGTAATCGAATGGCCGACTATTGAGCGAAGACGGTCCCGCGCCTTATAGCGCTTACTACGAACGGGATGC
>CAYWYC010000007.1:18299-44380 GCA_964462565.1 uncultured Candidatus Sumerlaeota bacterium
GCGAAGACGGTCCCGCGCCTTATAGCGCTTACTACGAACGGGATGCCGGCGGCACGACAAAAGCCCGCCAGAAGATACTGACGGGCTTTGCGCATTAGAATGAGCAATGTCGTTCAGGCGATCAGACCACGACCTGGACCTTGCAGACTTTTTTGTCGGAGGGCTTGATGATGTTTCCATCCAGCTTTTCGCCATCGACGGTGATTTCCTGCGCGCCCGTGCAACGACCCGCGCTGTTGTCGATTTCGATCTCGTAACGCGTGCCGCGGAAGCTGCGGACCACGCCGACGTTCTTCAGTTCTTTCGAGAGGCAGGGATCGATCAACAGGCCGTCATAATGGCGGCGCGCGCCAAGAATCCATTCCACGAGCAGCACCGTAAACCAGGCCGCCGTACCCGTGCGCCAGGGATATCCACCCACGCCGTAGATGCGCTCAAACTTGGAGTAGGAGTTCGTGAAGCTGAAGGGTTCCACCTGAGAACGGCTGATCGGGTTTTCGGGATTGCCGGGGATGACCTTGACGAAGGTCTGCCAGGCTTCTTCGGCACGGCCCATCATGCAGTCGGCCACACCCTTGAAGCCTGCCGCGTGGTTGTAGCAGCCGCCGTTTTCGATGTGGTCCGGAATGCCCTCGGACATACGACCGACCCGCGGGTCCCGCTCGCTGAATCCGGGGTTGCAGATGCGGTAGCCCACGTCTTCCTTGATGAACTTATCGACAGCGGCAAAGGCCGTCTTGGCGCGGTCTTCCGGAGCCGTCTTCGACAGGATCGCCCAACTTTGCGGGTTCAGGAAAATCTTGCCTTCCTTGTTTTCCTTGGAGCCGATGCGATAGCCGTCGCCGCAAATCGTGCGGACATACCACTCGCCATCCCAGGCCACTTCATTCAGGCGCTGCTTGAAGGTGTCGTAATAGCCTTGGGCTTCTTCTTCGATGTCGGTGCGACCGATGCGCTTGGCAATCTCGATCATCTCCAAAAGGCCGTAGCACAATTGCTGAGTCACCATGACGCTTTCGCGCTCGCCCGATTCCGGCGTGGCCTCGAGCCCGTCGTTCCAGTCGGCATGGTGCTGGTCGCAGAGGCCGTTCTTGCCGGTATCATTGGCCAGAAAACGCATGGAGCGCAGGCAGTGGTCGAGGACGGTTCCCTTGTCCTTGTTCTCGAAGTAGGGCACTTCGATATCGAGAAAAGAAAGGTCGCCCGTTTCCTTGATGAGGCCCGGTACCGCCAGCATGATCCAGGCGGGTTTGTCGGAATACTGCAAGGGGTTCAGGGGACGGAAGCCGTGGGGCACGCAGCCGTTTTCGTATTGCGAGCCAAGCGCACGGATGAGGTTCTGCTTGCTCACTTCGGGATCCACCAGGTCAAAGGCGTTGCCGTTCTGAAGGTTGTCGCGGAAGCCGCTCTTGTTGATGAAGTAGCTGTACATCTGCTTCTTCACGAAAAAATTCATCAGGGCGTCATAATCACCATTGCCCGTGCGCACCAGAAACTTTTCGGCATTTTCGTCTTCAAAGGCTTCCTGTTCGGCACAGGCCTTGTCGATCCATTCGGGGCTGGCCGTTTTCAGCACAGTCTTGACTTCTTCCACATTCGCCGCCTGGCCCAGGAGAAAATCGACGCGCTTCGTCTCGCCGGGGGCGATCTCGACGCTGGCCTGGACGGCTCCGGCGCAGTCGGGACCATAACCCGGCTTGTTGTCGCAGTTCCAACCCCACATGATCTTGGGCGTACCTACGGCAAATTCGCTGCGCAGAAAATTATCACGATAGCCCGTGCCACCGGCATAGTCGTTCGTGCAGACCAAGTAACCCTTGAAGCGATCGGTGGGTACGTTTTTGTCAAGGTTCTGGAGAAAGACGCCGTTGATGTCGGCCATCACGTCGGCCACGTTCACCTTGCCAAAGCCGCTGCCCTTGGCGTCGTTGCCGTTGAGCTGGAACATGGCATAGGCAAAGACGGAAACCTTGCGCGGACGGTTGGACAGGTTTTCGACGGTGCAGGTCCAGATTTCGCCCAGCATGCCTTCGCGGGGGACAAAGTTCCGCTGGGTGACGCGCAGATCATCGCAGGTGCTCTGGGTGACGGTCTTGGCGGCATAGAAGCGGCAACTCTTGTCTTCCACATCCGTTGGAGCCGGAGCGCCCCAGGGGCAGAAGGTCTTGTTCGTTTCGTCGTCGCGCGCGTACAGATATTTCGCGTCATAGCCCACAAGCATGCACTTGGCGCCATCGTTGTCGCGCACGGAAACGGTTCCGTCGCCGATGTTGCTCGTCTCGGCATAAACCTCATACTCGCCGATTTTATTGTAGTGCAGGTTCACCCATTTGTGGGGCGGTTCGTTTTTCAGGACGAAACACTTGTCCTCGTGGTCAAAGTAGCCATATTTCGCAAGATCGGGGTTGGGATTTTCAGACATTGGAAAAACATCCTCTCTCTATCAGTAATTATTTTGAATGGCAGCCGGGTGGCTCCGATAAGGCTACATCTTTCCCGACCGTCCTTAAAATCCATAGCATGTATGGTTAGCGTGAAAGCGGTTGAATTGAAAGAAAAAACTGAATATCCCCAAAAAAAGCCGGCGGCCCCTGGCAAAACCCCGACGCTGCCAGCCCTTATTTCATCCCCAGCAGTTTTCGACCCAGCTTCACTGCCGCTTTCCGCTTTTCCCAGGCAAAGCCGGCCAAGTCCCTGATGCGGAAGTTTCGCAGGTAAAACCACAGGTACGCGCGGGCCTGAAGGCTTTCAAGCTCGCGCCGGGAAAGCGTTTCCAGTTCCATGGCATTTCCCAGGTGCTTGTCAAAATCGCTCCAGTCGTGGGAAAGCATGCGATATCCGCCTTCGCCTTTTTCCGCCATTTCGGCAATCCGCGTTCCCGGATAAGGCACCATGATTCCAAAGGCCGCCGTCGTCGTATTCAGCCGCGCCGCAAGGCGGATGGTGTCGCGGGCGGTTTCTTTCGTCTCGCCGGGAAAGCCCAGGATATAAAAGGCTTCCATCTCAAGCCCCACTTCCTTGCAGGCAGCGATCGCTTTTTCGATCTGCTCGATGGTCGTGGCCTTTTGCGCCGCTTTCAGGATTTCCGGATTCCCCGACTCGATCCCGAAGCCCAGACGCACGCAGCCGGCTTCCTTCATCTTGCGCAGGAGCGGCACATCCACCGTATTCACCCGACCATTGGCAAACCAGGGCATGCGCTTGTGCAGGCCCCGCCGGATCAGCTCATCGCAGATGCTTTCCGTCCACTCACGCTTGAGCGTAAAGGTCTCGTCGGAAAAATCGATCCGCTTGGGGTGAAAGGTATTCACCACCCATTCGAACTCATCCACCACTTTTTCCGGCGAGCGATAGCGCACCTGCTCACCCAAAACCCGCATGCAGAAGACGCACTGAAAGGGGCAGCCCCGTGAGGCGTATATCTGATAAAGCTCGGCTCGTCCATAGAGGTCCCAGGCGGGAAAAGGCAACTTGTCAAGGTCCCTGATCCAGGGGCGCGGCTCATTGACATTGCTGCTTCCGGCGTTGCGCCAGACGAGGCCCTTGATGACCTTCAAGCGTTCCGATACTTCCGGGATCAGCTCATCGATACGGCCATTGGCCTGTTCGATGGGTATTTTTTTGCGCAATAAATAGCCCGCCAGTTCCGACAGCGTTCTTTCTCCTTCGCCCGTGATGGCAAAGTCAAAAACCGGATATTCTTCCAGTGTGCGCGCGGGCAAGGCGCTGCAATGGGGACCGCCCACGACCACCCAGCCCTGCCAGCCGCGTGTTTCCAATTTCTCGGCCAGCTCGGCAGCGCGATTGATCTCGTGGGTCATGGCCGTAATGCAGAGCATCCGCGGATTATGCAGCAGAATCCGTTCGACACATTCATCACGCGTGAGCTTGTCAAACATGGCATCGACGATCGCCACCGTATATTTTTTCTCACGCAACCAGGCAGCCAGATAGCCAATCCCCAGCAGCGGCATGCGGTACCAGGTCCCCTGGACGATTTCGTCAGGGGCCGTCTTGATAAAAAGAATATCGGTTCTGTTGCGCTTGTCTTCCATGGTCATATCGCTTTGTAGAAGGCCAACAATATTACATTTACCATACCCCTCCCGATCCACGGGTATCAAGATAATTCATTTGGCGGCCTGGTCGGCTGGTCGGCGGGTGCACGACATAAATGGGGCTGAGTTAATTTGAAGCAACGAATCGGAAGGTTTTCTGAGTAATGAAAATGCTTTTTCATCTTCAGGGCCAAGGGCCCGTCCGATAATAGCCAGAGGTTTTAACCCCTGGGTTTCGGGTCGACTTTGAATAGAGGGCTGAAGGCCCGATCCAATATTCTGCACGTCTTTTATGGGTCGCGCCTTCAGCCCTCCTCTTTTTTTATCAAAGAAATCCACGAATAGCCCCTTATTTATGTCGTGCGCCCCTGGCCGGCTGCGCTTTATCAGCGAAAAAGAAAAAGCGCCGACCATTGGGGAATGATCGGCGCGGTTCTGGTTATTTTAGGGGCTGAGCCTTATTCGCTCATTTTTTTCAGGATGGAATCGGGGACCTTGTCGTAATGGCTGAATTCCATGCTGTAGGTTGCGCGGCCCTGGGTGGTGGAGCGCAGATTGGTGGCATAGCCGAACATTTCGGCCAGGGGCACGGAGCACTCTACCACCTGAATCTGATCATTGCGGGCCTTGATTTCCTTGACGTGGGCGCGTTTCTGCTGCAAACCGCCGATAACATCACCCAGGTATTCCGAAGGCGTCACCACATCCACCGCCATGACAGGTTCGAGTAACTTGGGATCGCACTTGCGGGCGCCATCCTTGAAGGCAATGGAACCGCAGATATGGAAAGCCAGTTCCGAAGAGTCCACGGGGTGAAACTGACCGTCGAGTAGCGTTACCTGAACGTCCACCACGGGATATCCCCAATGGACGCCTGTCTTCATGGCCTCGACCACACCGGTTTCCACGGCGGGAATGTATTCGCGGGGAATAGCGCCGCCGAAAATCTTGTCCACGAAACTGAAACCATAGCCCGGCTCCATGGGTTCGATCTTCATCTTGACCACGGCAAACTGCCCCTTGCCACCGGTCTGGCGGATAAAGCGATGTTGCACTTCGGTTGGTTTGGTGAGGGTTTCGCGATAGGCCACCTGGGGTCGGCCGACGTTGGCCTCCACCTTGAACTCGCGTTTCAGCCGGTCGATCAGGATTTCCAGGTGCAACTCGCCCATGCCCGAGATAATCGTCTGATTGGTTTCGGGGTTTGTTTCCACGCGGAAGGTGGGATCTTCCTCGGCCAGACGCACCAGGCTGCGGGAAAGTTTTTCTTCGTCCTGCTTGGTCTTGGGTTCGATGGCAATCGACACCACCGGTTCGGGAAAGGTCATCGATTCCAGGGTAATGGGATTATCGGGATCGCAGAGGGTGTTGCCTGTTGTGGTGCGTTTGCAGCCGACCACAGCCAGAATATCGCCCGTGCGTGCTTCATCCACCTGCTGGCGGTCATTGGCATGCATCTGCACCAGACGATTGACGCGTTCGTTAGTGTCGGAGTTGGGATTATAGACGTAACTTCCCTGTTTCATGACGCCCGAATAGATGCGGACATAGGTAAGGCGTCCGATATGAGGGTCGCTCTGAACCTTGAAAGCGAGGGCGGCCAGGGGTTCGGAGTCGTCGGCCTGGCGGATGATTTCCTTGTCTTCGTTTTCCACCTTCATGCCCTTGACAGGGGGCACGTCGAGGGGAGACGGCATGTATTCCACCACGGCATCCAGCAGCATCCGCACCCCCTTGTTGCGGAATGCCGAACCGCAAAGCACTGGCGTAATATGGGCCGCCAGCGTGGCGTTTCGGATCAATTTATGCAATTCTTCGTTCTCAAAACTCGATCCTTCCTCGAGGTAACGTTCCATGAAGGGCTCGTCATATTCGGCCAGGGCTTCGAGCATCTTGGTCCGGTATTCTTCAGCCTGATCCTTGAGATCGTCGGGAATATCGCAGAAGCGGAAAGGGGCATCGGCGTCTTTGCGGCTTTCTTCGTCCCAGATTCGGGCGCGCATGTCCACGAGATCCACCAGGCCGACAAAGTTTTCTTCCTTGCCGATCGGCAATTGCAGGGGTACGGGGTGACAGCCCAGACGTTCCCGCATCATTTCCACGCAGGCAAAGAAGTCCGCGCCTGTGCGGTCCATTTTGTTGACGAAAGCCAAACGCGGAACGTGATAACGATCCGCCTGCCGCCAGACCGTTTCGCTCTGGGGTTCCACGCCGCCTACCGCGCAGAAAAGCGCCACCGCGCCGTCCAGCACGCGGATCGAACGTTCCACTTCCACCGTAAAGTCCACGTGGCCGGGGGTGTCGATAATATTGATGCGATGATCGCGCCATTCGCACTGGGTCGCCGCGGAAGTAATGGTGATGCCGCGCTCCCGTTCCTGTTCCATCCAGTCCATTTCCGCAGCGCCTTCATGCACTTCACCGATTTTATAGGTACGACCGGTATAATACAAAATTCGCTCGGTGGTGGTGGTTTTTCCGGCATCGATGTGAGCCATGATGCCGATATTTCTGATCTTGTCAATTGCGCGTTTCTTCGCCATTAGAATTTCCTTTTCTTGCCTATCTCGCCGCTTAAGTCCTGCGATTTCTGGGAATTATGCCAGGCCGGACAGTCTTGCCAGGCTTGCCAAGGAGTCTGAATGCTCTTCCCGAAGCATCTCAGCCGAACGATATTAGAGACATCGCAACCTTATGTCAAGGAGGAATCATATTTCGAGAATCAAAAGGGGCCCCAAAAGGATATTTCTAATACTGCTTTAACGCTTACCCTTTTTTGCTTGCAATAAGGTATCGGCAAAGGTATTCCTTGGGTTTGCCGTGTGGGATGATTCCCGCGAGCGACGGCGCGTCTCCTGTCGGGAGGCGCAATCTGTTTTTCAGGCGAATCGATGAGCAAAAGATCCAAGCAAAAAGAAGAGCATTCCGAAAAATATTCGATGAAGCATCTGCTTCCCTTTCTGCCGCGCATGTGGCGATACCGGTATCGTTTTATCGTGATATTTTTCCTCTCGCTGGGTACGGGCTTTACGGCGAGTTTTTCGCTGATTACCTTGAAGCCGGTGCTGGAGATCATGTTCAGCGAACAGCGGCTCCTGCCCGAAAGAAAAGGCGCGGAGACCGAAGCATCCGCGATGGATTTGCCGACGACGGCGAGCGCCCGACTGGTACCGGCGGATAAGACGACAACGCTTACGGTTGCGCCCGGAGCGGTGCCGGATGCCCTACAATTGGAACGCAAGACAGATGACGAGTTGGCCGTGCTGCGCGATCAATTACAAAAGGGATCATTGGGGCAGAGGTTGAACGCCATCAAGGAGTTGTCTTTCGATTATCTGGCAGGTGGTCGGGAGACGGCGATCCGCTATATGATGGACAACAAGATGCAGGCGATTTATTTTATCGCGGGCTTTTTGCTTTTCCTGCGGGGATCGATGGCGCTTTTCATCTTTTTGAACGGGGTGATATCATCGAGCGTGGCGCTGGACCTGCAGAAGCGATTGCGGCAGGATGTCTTTGATCATATCCTGGCGCAGGACATGGTTTTCTTCGGGATGCATCCGACGGGCAATCTGATCGCGCGATTAACGAACGACATCAAGAAAATTCAGCGGATGCTGCTGCTTTTTTCCGAAAATAACCTGCGCAATTTTATCCAGATGATTTTTCTTTTTGGCGTGCTCGTTTATATCTCGCCCAAACTGACCTTTTTTGCCGTGCTGACGATGCCCATCGCGGGAGGTATATATGTATGGACGGGTAGGGTCATCCGCAAATTCGGCGCGCGGGAAGACGTGACGGAAGCGGCCGTTTATACGGTTTTACAGGAAGCCTTTTCGGGCATCAGCGTGATCAAGGCCTTTGGCGGGGAGAAATGGGAAGGCAAGCGCTTCAAGCATGCCATCGAGGTATCCTTCAATCGCCTGTTCAGTATCCGCAAGATCGAGTCCTTCGTAAAATCCTTCTCGGAATTCCAGAATATGCTGGCGGTGGTGGTGGTATTGATTGTAGGTGCACGGCTGTTTCTGGATGATTCGGCATTGCTGGAAGATAACTTCGGCACTTCGGACTTTTTCCTCTACCTGATCGTGATCACCCAGTTTTACCAGCCGGCGCGGAGCCTGGGACGGATGAACGCGACACTCCAACGGGCGCTGGCGGCTTGCCATCGTATCAACAATATCATGACTGAAGACCGCGGCATCAAGGATGCTCCCGACGCGGTGGATATTTCGGAAGAAGCGCCGCGTGTGCGTTTTGAAAACGTGACCTTTCGCTATCCCACCAAGCCGAAGGAAGTCATTCTGAATGACCTGAGCATGGACGTAAAGCCCGGCGAAGTGGTGGCGCTGGTAGGACGTTCGGGAGCCGGCAAGACGTCGATCATCAATCTGCTGAGCCGTTTTTATGATCCTGAGTCGGGCGATATCGTGATCGATGATACGAACCTGCAGAAAATCAAGATCGAAAGCCTGCGCCGCAAGGTGGCGATTGTGCCGCAGGAGACTTTTCTCTTCGATGATACGGTGCGTAACAATATCTGCTATGCCTATGCCGACGCGTCGGATGAAGAGGTGGAAGAGGCGGCCCGTATCGCGAAGGCCCATGATTTTATCATGACCCTGCCCGAGGGCTATCAGACGATGCTGGGTGAACGGGGCAATTCGCTCTCTACGGGCCAGAAGCAGAGGCTTGCCATTGCGCGGGCGCTGATCCGAAAGCCGACAGTGCTGATTTTTGATGAAGCGACAGCCTCGCTGGATGCCGAGACAGAAAAGTTTATCCAGGAAAACCTGCGGCAGATGGTGGAAGGACGGACGACCTTTATCATCGCCCATCGCTTTTCAACCGTAACGGTGGCCGACCGAATCATGGTGGTGGACAAGGGTCGGATCGTGGAGCAGGGCGCGCATCGGGATCTCTATGAGGCCGGTGGCCTTTACACGGTGCTCTGCAAGTGCCAGGAAATTTTCTGATTTTTCTTTCCTTCAATACGAGGGCAGAGCTGCCTTACCCATTGATCTGAAAAGGATCGCCCGTTTGTTTTTTCCAGTCGTTGAACATGGCGCGGTGGTCTTTGATGATGTGGGCATGGCGGGAATCGGGTGCGAGGTTTTGCATTTCGCCGGGATCCTTTTGCAGGTCGAAGAGCATCTCGCGTTTTTCGCCCCAGTTGTAGATGGCGTATTTGTATCGCTTGCTGCGGATCACGCGGCCTTCGATCTTTCGGGTTTCTTCCTTTTTCGGAGAGCCGGGAGCCACGTGCATGACAACGTAGTCGCGCTGGACGGGTCCCTTGCCTTCGACAGCCCCGCGCAGGCTGCGTCCGTGGGTTTCGGGCATGGTTTTCATCCCGGCGTAGTCGAAGATAGTGGGCGCGATGTCCACGCCCGACACGAGGCTTTCCTGATCCACGCGGCCTTCATCGAGACCGCCGGGCGGCACGATGATCATGGGGACCTTGGCAGCCTCATCGTAGCAGGTGACCTTGCCCGTGAGTTTATGCGATCCGCCACCGTCGCCGTGGTCGCTGGTGAAGATGATGAGGGTGTTTTCGAGCCAGCCGCCCTTGCGCGCGCCTTCGAGCACCATGCCAATGGCGCGATCCACGGTTTCCGTCATGCAGGCATAGTCGGCGTTATAGGCGCGCCAGGCGGTGTCGGTGCGTTTCAGGTTCACCTTGTTGCGGCGGATGCCCACGGCGTCTGCTTCGTCGTTCGGGATTTCGAGGTTCTGGGGCACGGGTGGCATGGTATCGACGTTTTCATACTCCTTGCACTCAAAGCCGATGGCCCAGTCGCGTTCGGTCCAGGGCCAATAGCAGATGTCGTGGGGATTGATGAGGGATGTGGCATGGAACCAGGGCTGCGAGAAGAGTCCGGCATGCCAGACCAGCCAGTCATGGGACTGCCCGGCAAAGAGCATGTCCTGACAATCGCCGAGGAATGACTTGGGCAGTTTGGGCAGCGGGATGTTATGAAAGCCGCGCACGTCGGCATCGACATAGAGGCGCGCTTCGGGGATATGCCACTTGCCGCTCCACCAGGTGCGGTATCCTTCCTTGCGCAGGATTTCGCCAATCGTCGGCACCTCCAGCGACAGGGGATCGCCGTTGTGGAAGACCCTGGTATCGTGGGGCATGCGTCCCGTGACCATGCTCCCGCGCGAGGGACCGCATACGGGCGATGGGCAGTAGCTTTCAGTAAAGCGGATGCCCTTACGCGCCAGGCGGTCGATATGGGGCGTATGGATTTTCTTGTTTCCGGCGCAGCCCATCAGGTCCCATTGCTGCTGGTCGGTCATGATCCAAAGCACGTTGGGGCGCGGGTCGCGGCGTCGCTTCTCCTTCATCTCAGCGCGGATCGCCTCATGGTCGCCCTCGGGCAGTTCGTAGTCGGGGTTGGGCTTCGGGTCCATTCCGTAGGCTTTCTGTTCGGGGTCCTGAGCCTGGGAGGTATTGTTCGCCATGAGCATGGACGCGCCGATTGCGCCCATGCCGATTTTGTTGAAGTTGCGTCGGGTGAGTCCCATCGTTATATCCTTTTGCCGTGTCGATTGGTTTGGGGTCTGAAAAGCCATTCCTACTTTTGTATCACATATTGAATCGCATTGCCAAGCAGTTCAATGTTGTCGGCCTTTCCGATTTCCGCCAAGGGATAGCCATTCCAGTCCACGGCGATGACGGTCATGTCGGCGGCGTCGGAGCGCTTCAGGCGAAGGGTTCCGGCGGGATTGCGATGCTGGATGGGCGCGTGTCCCAGGTCGGTGATCTCGACGCCCTGGACAGGATCCTTGGCGCGACGCGGAACGAGACTGGCGGGTTTGGTCTTGTAGCCATAGTCATGCTCTTCCGTCACGATGCTCAGCAGGATACGATCGGCGTCGGCCAGGTTCTTGCCATCGAGCGAGACGCAAAGAAGGCTCGCGTATTCGTTATCGCAGGAGATGACGAGATCGGGCAGTTCGATGGTCCCGGCATCGGCCAGAAACCCGACAGCGCCCTGAGCCTTGGGCGCCATAATACGAAGGAGGCCCGTGCCCCAGTTCAGTTCCAGTTCCCCGGTCACACTGCGTACGATTTGCCTCTCGGCATCGATGCATTCGTCCACGCGGGGGTCGATGGTGATGCCGGCATCTTTGATGTCATCGACAAAACTGCGGTGCATGCTGCCGACCATAAGGGCCAGGGGGTTGAGCCCGCGATTGTCATCCTTGCTCAGACGCACCAGTTCCAGGTCGCCGGGCTGGATTTCGTCGGCGTTCATGGTGGAGATGGTGGCAAAGGCCGCGCCTTCCAGATCGAGCAATGACTGACGATGGATTTTTTCTTCGATCACCACGGGAGCCTGCTTGATATAGCCTTCGCGATAGATGAGCGAGCATGCCGGAGCCTGGCCCATGAAGACGGGCGAGTCGATCCCCCAGAGTTTGCTGGAATTGGACCGCAGCCAAGTCAGGTTTCCGGCAAAGTGCAATTGGGCGTCCATGCCCTGCAATGCGCCCCAGCAGCTGATGACGGGCGGCCATTCGGCGCGATAGTCGTTGGGCGCGGAAGCCTTGGGTTCGCAAACCATGCTGGCGCGGTCGCCATAGTGCACTTCCATCACGGGATAGCGCCAGGGCTCGAAGAGCGACGAAACACTCTGGTACTTGTCGCCTTTGCGTATAGCATAGAACACCTGCAGGTCCGTGACGCTGCGCAGGTTGACGCCATGGCGGCTCATGACTTCGCCGTTCAGGTTGGCCAGTTTGTCAAGGGGTTCGAGCACGCGCGGATCGGCGGAGAGCCAGTTGCCGTTGTTGACGAGTCCGGCATAGCCGATGTCGCGCAGATGGGCGATGAAGCCGTCGGTGATGCTGCGATAGTCATGGACCAGGAAGGCGGCCTGGTCCTTGCCGCGTTGTCCGGAGCCGCGCAGCTGATGCACGCGCAGGAGCCCGAGACGATCGGCGCTGATGTCGTCGCGATTGTGCTTGAAATTTCCCCAGCCATCGACGGCCTTTTCCAGGCTGCCGTATTTTTCTTTCAGCCAGGCGACGTAGCGCTTTTCCATAAAAACCATTGTCTCCGTGGGAATGGCGCGATAGGGCTGGAAACTGTGGAAGAAATAGTTATCCTCGTTGCTCAGCTGAATGATGGCGATGGTGGGGTCTTCGGAGTTGCGCAGGCCCGTGTAGGGATTGACGCGGTCGAAAAGTCGCGTGGTCCACTGCTGCCACAGAGCCCGCCCCTCGGGATGGATGAACTGCCAGCCGTTGGGGTTGCCGCTGAGCCAATGGTCGTAAAAGGTATTGACCATGAAATAGACGCCATGCTTTCGGCAGGTGGCGACAAAGTGGTCGAAGCGGTCGAGATATTCATCGCTGATGGCCATGGGATCGCCCTCGACGCCGCCGTGGAAAGCGCCATGGAGGCGGATCATGTTCACGCCGAGCTTGGCCATGCGGCGCACATACATTTCCTGGGCCTGGTCGGTAGCCACGATTGTCTCGCGCCCGATGACCTGTCCCCAGAATCGAGCCCTTTCGTCGGGCGCCTTTTCCCAGGCCAGGTCGCCGTCGCGCAGGATCAGGCGTCCCTTTTCGCCGCAGATTTTGTGGTTATGATCACGCAAATCAACCAGCGCCTCATCGGTAAAGGTATCCACACCCGGCTCAAAGGCGGCCCATCCTTCTTCTTCAAATCCTGATTTTTCGCCGGGCTTGAACTTGCCGAATGGCGCCCAGGGAAAAGGCGTGAGCGCGAAGCAGTCGATGGCAAAGGCCCCGCCGCCCTTCGCGGGATCGGCGATGGTCTGGGTGAGCGACAGGCGCTGCTTGCCGGCCTTCAGTTCAATCGTGCCGATGTCTGCCCACGTTGCGCCGACCATGGGCCGCAGTTGGCCGTAGTCATAGAGGGCAGTATCGCGAGTGACTTCGCCGCCGGGACCATTTTCAAAGGACCAGGTAAAAAGCGTATGGTGCCAGAATTTGCGGACCCAGAGGGTGTATGTGCCATCTTTGGGCACGGTGATTTCGTAGGTGACCTTGTAAGGTTCGCCCTTGTTGCCCGCCGTGGCGGACAGCCAGTCGCCACCGGACAGGCGTTCGGGCTTCTCGAGATTCTGAATGCGATAGGCCGACTCACTTGCCGGCGGCAGATTGCTGCTGAGCGGCTTCTCCGCCTCCCACCAGACCCATCCTTCGGGTGCGTCCTGGGCCAATGTCAGCCTGGGCAAGAAAAGGCCGATCAATAGAACAAGAATACTCCAGCGGTTGAAACGGTGTTTTGCTTTCATAAAAAGTACCTTTGCTTTCTGCGCGTTGAGGCGCGAGTTTATGTCGTTAATGCCCAATCCGCTCCCAACGTCTCGGCCAATAGCCGCAGGTCTTCCGCGTAGTGGCCGATCCCCAAAGCAAAATGATGCGTCGGGGCTTCTGCCAACCAGCGCTTGAGAAAGCTCACGGCGTTGGGCGGAAAAAAGCCGCGCGTGTTCGTGTTGCCCGTCGCGGGAATCAGCCCTTCCCTGGACTCGCCCTCGGCAATGATGAACTTGAAGCGTCCGTCGAAGCGCTGGTTGATGCCGAGCATGGAGATGGGGCCTTCCTTGATCTTGAACTCCACCGACGCGCCGGAGCCGGGCTTGCCGTGGTAGAGTTTGAGGCTGCGGAGGACGGGTTTGCCCTGGGCGATGTTAAGATGATGCGGTCCGTCGTGTCCGACGAGGATAAAATCTTCGGTGAAATCGACAGGATGAAACTCGGCAAAGCTGCCGCCGATGTCAAGGCGGTCCATAATCATCATGGCGATGCAGGTCTTGAGGTCCATCTCGCCGCACATGGGAAAGCCGCCTGCCGTGAGCAGGGAGTTGCCCACGATAAAACTGCTGACCATCTTGCGGATTTCGGAACCGGTTTCGCCCTCATAATAATAGGCGAGGCCGTCGAGTTCTTTTTCATCGACAAAGCGTTCGAGCGCCAGGGCCGTTTGTGCCGCCTGCTCCAGATCGGCTTGCGTGAGTTTGACGGCGGTCTCGTCGGCTCCGGGTTCGGGTGTGTCGAAAAAGTTGAGGATGCGCTTTCCCATGGCCTGGCGGTCTTTGTCCGATACCTTGCGATAATGCTTCAGCACGTCCTCGACTTCCGTCTGCACCACATGCAGGCCAAAGTGGGCGGAGAGCGCCGTCGGGTCGGTGTGCATGTCGAGCATGGCTTCGAGCACATGGCCCATCTGGCCGATGCGCGCGCCCTTGAGGTCGTGCAGTACCCTTGCGATGCGCACCCAGCGCCGGATTTCGGCGTCGGCGCGTTCGTCTCCTTCGAGGGTGCCAATGATCATGGGCGGCACGGGACGTCCCATGCGCGCGGCGACTCCGGCGAACTCAGGAAGCGAGCAAATGTTGTCGTTTTCGAGCTGCATGCGGATGGTGGCGTTTTCATAGTCCATGGCGCGCCGCGGTTGCAGGGCCACGAGCACCTGGGGCACGCGCACTTCGCGACAGATGAGGCCCCAGGTGGAACTGGTGGCATAGGTCGCCATGTCCACAAAGAGCAGGTCGATGCGGCTGGTCTGGATTTCGTCAAGCGCCGCCGCGCAGGTCTGGTGATTATCAACCATGCCGAAATCGATGATCTCGACCTTTTCGGCTTCGAGTTTTTTCCTGAAGGTCTCCACATAGCCCATGAGCGTGTCGAGCAGGCCGGGAAACTGGTCCCAGTATGTGCGATGGCCGACAGTCAACACGCCGATCCGGGCATTCAAGGGTTTGCGTCTATCAATAATCACGGTTTGCTCCTGTTTTTCTGATTGTTTGTGTGTTGTCGGGCTAGTCGGACGAGTCCGACCAGCCGGGCATCAAACTTCTTCGCTCCGAACAATTACTTTGCCCAGTCCAAAAGGCAGGAAGTAATAGTTGTCGCTCCAGGCGGCGGTATCTTTTTCGCGATTCTTGTACCAGCCGGGAAAGCCTTCGTTCGTGTCCTGGTCCCAACGTCCGGAAAAGGCTCCCGGTCCCCAGCAATGGCCCGGCTTGCCCCAGGTGCGGTGCAGCGGCCCGAGAAGATTTCGCAGGCTGTTGGTCAGCACGAGGCGGATTTGGTTCTCGCCGGAGATGGCCTGATCGGTGATGTCGATCTCCCAGGGTGCCCAGGCAACCGCACCCGCGTCACTGTCGTTCACCATGGCACGGATCACGCAGGCCTCGGGCGCTTGGAAAACCAGCTTGAGCCGCTTGCCTTTTTCTACTGCCGGAAGTTCGATCGACTGCTCCAGCGAAATCGATCCCGCGTAGAAGGGATAGCCGTCGGCCAGCAGGTCGCCCGTGGTACTTTCCTTTTCGCGGGTCAGGGCAAATTCCGGCGCGTAAACGACTCCGCCCTTGCGACCGGTCCGGCCCGTTGGTTTGGTGGTCAGGCCAAAGTCGCCGACCAGGTACACGTCTTCCAACTCGACGCCACCGAGGTTCTGGAAACGCGCCTGCAAGCCAAACTTGGGGATTTCGGGCGGTTTGTATTCGCGGGACATATGCAGCACGTTGTGGCCTTCCTGCACATATTCGCGGATGTCCACCATCTCAAAGGCGCGATCGATGTAGTAGCCCTCGGCCGGCTTCTCCACGGGCTTTCCGTTCAGCAGGATCGTCCACGCATCGCGTTGCTCCAAAGCCAGCGACAGCTTGTCGGGAATGGCTTCGATGTCAAAGGCGTATTCCAGGCTGATGGGACCTTCGTATGGCGCGTCTTCCATGAGAATCTGGGCCAGGGCGATCACGGGCACCGGATCGGTCCATTCGCCGTCGCCACAGCGCAGCTTGCAGAAGTCGAGGGTCTGCACATTTGGCGCGTGACGTTTGATGGTCCATGGAGGCGTCAGCACGGCGATTTCCCTGCTCGACGGCACAGCCAGACCCTTGGCGGTGGCATGGGTCGAACGAATGCGCAACAACTTCGATCCACCCGCTTCAAAGGCCAGGTCCAGTCCGGCCACGGCTTCGCCCGTCACGGCCAGCAGAGACTCCTCGCCGCTTTCCGGGTGCATCGCCACGACCTCATGCCCCGCATCCACGGCCAGGTGGATCGACACGGGCGCGTCGGGATCGATGTTCAGCATGTAGAGCAGCACGTCTTCGCCAATGGCGCGTTCATGTATCCAGACCGATTGCGCGTCGCCCTGTCCGGGCTTGATCTGATAGCTGCGCCCCAGCAGGGGTGTGATTGCTTCGGCCAGTTCGGCGGCGTTGTTTCCACATCTTTGCAGGCGCTTCACCAGCCGCTCCAGGCGTTCCGACTTGTCGCCATCCATGCGTTCGGGCAGGCGACCTGTTGCGAAGACCTTGCCGCCGGCATCGAGAAAACCCTCCAACAATTTCACCGTCGTCGCACGCAGAGTATGAACTGACGGCAGCACGATGGCGGGATAAAGCATCTCGCCGATCTGCAATGCACCGTCCGCCACCTTGCACATCTCGGCCATCATCGATTCATCGCCCAGGTCGAACCCCACATGGGCGCGCTGCATGTTTTCCATCAGGCGGGCCAGGTCCTGGTCCATCTCGTACATGTCCTTCGAGTCGATCCTGCTGCCGCGCTTTCCGGAAAAGGAGCCGTCGTAAAAGCAGAAGGCCGATTCAACAGGATGCAGCACGAGCGCGTCGGCCACGAACTTGCCCTGGCGCAGGACGGCCTGGAGCCGCGCGAAATAGTCCGTGATCATGCGGTTCTCGGCCCACCAGGGCTGATGATGCGAGATGGTGGGCGGATAGATGCGTTTGCGCTTGCCCCGCAGGCTGTAGGCCGATCCATGGATGCATCGCATCGTAATGCCCATCACCGCCAGGAACTCGGCGATATACTTGCGCTCGAAAAAATCCAGACCCTGGCTGCTCACGCCGTACATCTCCGACAATATCCGCTCTTTGCCGATCTGGTGGGCGGCGCTGGAGCATTGCTTGGGCGTCAGCATGAACCAGTGGGGATTGCCCTCGGGATCGTCTTCCGTCCCCCATTTCAGGTCGGCTGTCAGGTGATCGATGCCCGGAACGCTGAGGTACTGGTACTGCGGCATGCAGGCCACGGTAAAGGAAATCTGACGCGGAAGGGTGTCTTCACCCATGAGGTGTCCCGTGAAATCAACGCCATGCTTGTCGCACCATTCGCGCACGATGGTGTAATAGGACTTCAGCAGGAGTTCACCGGCAGTCCGCCAGAAGTGATGCCGTACGCGGGCGCTGGTGTCGGACTCAAGGAAGAGGTCGAGTATCTTGTCGCGGATGGGATAGCCCCATTGCTTCTCGAAGGCTTCTTCCATCTGGCTGCACCAGGGCAGCGTTCCCGGCCTCAGCATGGGTTCATCCACCCAGACGCCGCTGATGAGCTTGCCGAAGTCATCGCCAAAGCGCTTGAACCAGGTCTCCTCGTAGGCCTCCTTCAGATAATGACGAATCGCTTCCGGTTCCAGCAGCGCCAGGTTGTTGAAGAGCGACTTCAGCCCGTAGCGCGCGCCATTATCATCGGTGGCCAGCACTTCAGCGTCTTCCGGCAGCTCTTCATCGTCGGCAAACTTGCACAGGGCCCGATAGGCCAGGTCCGGCGGCAAATCCGGCATACCCCCCGGCATGTGTCCCGCCTGAAACCATACACCCAGCCCCTGCTTCTTCGCTTCGTCGTTGATCACTTCCAGCGCGTCCATATAGGCGTCGCTCAGGTAGTCTGTGGCCAGGCCGTTGAAGGACCGCGTGATGAAACAGCCCCAGCCTACCTCCTTGAAACTGCGAACACTCTCGCGCAGGCGCTCTTCCTCGAGCACATCATTCATGAAGAAGAGGTTCACGTCGCGGTCGCTTTTGGGTGGATTCTTGAATCGCTCCATATCCAGCTGGGCTTTGGGGTTTGCATCAGAGTTCATGAGATAGCTTCCTTCCTGCTGCCTTGAATTTTTTCAATATGTTGTCACGGACTTTTGTCGAGTAGCGAAACATGGGCAGATAGCAGCCCAAGGCGCCGAAGAAATCTCCCGCGTGGTTGTAAACGAGACTTGCCAGCGATGCCACTTCAGGCACGTTTGGCGCCAGGACGCAATATCCGTCTTCGCGGATTTTCTGAAGCGCCTTTTCAAGTGAGGCCATGTCCTGGATGCCATTCCAGTCTTCGCCCGGCCAGCCGTGGCGTGTGATATATTCTTCCAGGTGTTTCTGGTCGACTCCGGCCAGAAGCACCCGCGTGGAAACAAGACGATAGATGCTGTATTTCTCCGCCCGTGAGCGATCCACCTTCACCGCCTGGTCCGGCTCCACCCCCGCCACCTCGCGCCGTTCGCCGCCGACCATAATCGTGAAGTTCACCCCTTCATTGATCTCCTTGCAGAGCTGCTCCAGCACTGGCTCCACATATTGTCGGCTCGATTCCATGTGCCAGCGCTCCAGCATGGCGATGTCCCGGCAACGGGGTCCGGCGATATACCGGTCGGCCTCGTTGCGCGCCACATAGCCCAGCTTTTGCATGGTTTTCAGCAGGTTATGGGTCGTATTGGGAGCCAGACCCGCGACGCGGGCCAGTTCGGCCAGACCCCTGCCTTCGCGCTCGACATCATCAAAGGCCAGCTGCTCAAAAAGGCCGATGGCCCTTTCCACCGACTGTACTGCCATATTTCTTCTCCGTGTTCATTAATAGTGAATTGTGTTCACCTATAAAGAATCTTATAGCAGGCCCGAAAAGCCCGGTCAAGAAAATATTTCTTTTTCCTCAGCCCGCATCAAACGCCCGACCTTGACCCCACCCGTGTGCAGAAGCGAAATGGCATTATTCCAATAATATTACTCTTTCTTTCCGTAAAAACACATAGTGCTTTCCTTATGAAAAAGCGTATTACCGCTTAGGTTTGTCTTGTTGTAATTATATATTATCGTTGCTATGTATATGTTTTATAGAAGTGAAGATTAAGAAGTCCGGATCGCGAAGACTCGCTTTCCGCAAAAATATCTGACTGATGAAAGGATGTTATAATCATGAAAACACGCATCGCGTTAATGATGAGTTTGCTCGTGCTGGCGCTGGTTTTTCTGGCGGCCTGTTCTTTTACTTCTACCGCCTCCGACTTTAACGGCCTGAACGGTCCCGAAGGTCAGCCCGTGAAGCACATGAGCACCACCAATGTCGGAATCAACCTGCTTTTCAGCATTCCCATCCTGGGCAAGGCGACCATGCCGAAAACCGTGGAAGCTCTCACGGCCAAGGCCAAGACAGAAGGCGCCAGCCAGGTCCGCATCGTGCAGTCCGGCTCGACGCCGCTCTGGTACGTCTTCCCGCCTTTTTCATTCGTGGTCCATCCTGTGATCACCAATGTGGCGGCGGACGCGCGATAAAAGAACCCGGCAGCAAAACAAACCCCGGAACCTGTCTGCCTTATGTAACAGATTTCGGGGTATAACTATTCCTGGCTGAATCGATCCGGGGCTACTGCTCTTCGTCCTCGTGCTCCAACTTTTTTTCGTAGCTGTAAGGGATGATCATGACGGCGCAATCGGCATGACGCGCCACGCGTTCCGTGATGTCGCCGAATAGCAGCGTTCCCCAGCTGCTCTTGCCCTGACGACCGATCACGATCAGGTCGGCATCGATCTCCTCGGCATACTTCAGAATTTCGGCGTCGGCCTTGCCAATACGCGTGGTTGTTTCCAGTTGAACCTCCACAGGTACGCGCGAGCGATAGGTGTTGTCGATCTTGGTCTGCATGTCCGTTTCGGCGCGGGTATCGACGTTTTCGATCTCATAGAGATAAGTGCGCCAGAACTGGGCTTCGGGCTCGGGAATCACATGGAGCAGGTGAAGGGTGGCCTCGGGCCTGCGCCGGGCAATATCCAGGGCATACTCAAAGGCAAAGTCGGCATTCTCCGAAAAGTCGGTGCAGAAAAGAATGTTACGAAAGGCATGGTCCTGTAAGCGGCTGGCAATCATGAAAATGAACTCCTTTCGTCAGGGAGTGGCGGGTATCCCGTGGTCGGCCAGATTCGGCAGAAAGAGGGATATCTCCGGAAAGATAATCAGCAAAATGGCCGCGATAATCAGCGCCAGCAGAAAAGGCATGGCGCCTTTGAATACCGTCTGCAAGGGCACATCCCGCGCGATGCCGCTGACGATATAGGCGCACACGCCCACGGGTGGCGTGATCACTCCCATCTGGGTAACGACTACTATTATAACACCAAACCAGACCAGATCGAAACCGAGTTCGGTAACGACGGGCTGAAAAATCGGAATCGTCAGAAGGACCAGAGCCAGGGCGTCCACAAAACATCCGGCGATAAGATAGAAGAGGATGACCAGGCCCATGATGATCGTCCCCGGCAGGGGCAATCCCGCCAGCCACATGGCCAGGGCGCTGGGAATTTGCGTGCGCGCCAGAAAGTGGCCAAAGACCGTTGCGCCCGCCACAATGATCATGACCATGCAGGAGGTGCGCACCGTTTCCTGGAGCGAACGAAAGAGGGTGTTCCGGCTGAGTTGGCCTTTGGCGAAAGCGATCAGCAAACTGCCGAAAGCCCCGATGGCCGCCGCTTCCGTCGGCGTAAAGATTCCGAAAAACATGCCGCCCATGACCATCAGGAAAAGCAGCGCCGTCTCGAACACGCCACCCAGGGCCTTGACTTTTTCGATGAATGAGGTCTTGGGTCCGGCAGGTCCCAGGGCCGGTCGTCGCTTGCAGTTCAGGTAAATGGTCCCGCAGAAAAGCGCGGCAATCAACAGGCCCGGAAGAATCCCGGCCAGAAAAAGATCGCCCACCGATTCCTCGGTCATGATGCCATAGACGATAAAAACCACACTCGGTGGAATCAGCATCCCAAGACTGCCACCCGCCGCAACCGATCCCGCGCCCAGTTCCATGCTGTACTTATAGCGCTTCATTTCCGGAAGGGCCACGGCGGTCATCGTCGCCGACGTGGCGGGACCGGAACCGCATATCGCCCCGAAGCCGGTGCACGCGCCGATGGTGGCCATGGCCAGTCCCCCCGGCAGGCTGCCCATCCAGGTATAGGCCGCCTGGAAAAGCCGCCGGCTGATGCCCGAATGAAAAGCCACCTGCCCCATCAGGACAAAGAGCGGAATCACCGTGAGGCTATGGGAAGAAAAAGTGTCGTAAATATCGACAGTGAGCATGTGCATGGCCGCCTGGGGATTCACCAGCCAGGCAAAGCCGAAGAAGCCCACCACCGCCATGGCAAAGGCCACCGGCATGCTGCTCATGAGCAGGATCAGAAGAAAAATGCAGCCCACCATCCCCATTTCTATCTGGCTCATGGTTTGATCATCACCTTTCCGGGATGGGTCAGGTTATAGAGGATAACCAGAGACATAACCAGGCAGCACAGCCCGATAAACCAGGGCAGCCAAAAGATGGGAATCTGAATGGTGGAAGTGACGCGATTGCTGTCGAGGAGATCGAGGCCGTAAATGGCATTCCGCCAAGCCAACAGCAGGAAAAGCAGGATGCCCAGGGACCGGACAATGGTATCCACGATGACGCGTCCGATCCCGGGCAATTTGTGAAAGAAGTACTCGATGGCTACATGGCCCTTGACGGCGGTGGTATAGGGCAAGGCCCCGGCCAGCGCGATTGCGCCGAGAATCTGCACCATGTCCAGCGTTCCGGGAATGCCCTTCCAGAAATAGCGCAGGCTAACATCGGCGCAGGTTAAAAACATCATCGACATGATCGCGAAACCCGAAACAACCATCAGGCACAGCACGATCAGGCGCAGGATGCGTTCATAAGTTTTGATGCAATCACGAATACCCATCGAAACAATTAACCGCCTTCAGATTCCCGTCTATTCGGACTTGGCTTCTTCGATCATCTCCTTGATATCGGCAATGAGCTGATCGCCGGGAAGATTTTCGGCCGTGGTCTTGTTGATGTAGTCCTGGATAAGCGGCTGGACCTTGGCGACCCATTCATCTTTTTCGGAAGCGGGGATTTCGATGATTTCCTTGCCCAGCTCCTTCACATAGGCCTTACCTTCCGCGTCGGCTTCGTCCCAGGCGGTTCCGTGCTCTTCCACATACTCATCGCTGACCTTTTCAAAAATCGCGCGAATATCAACGGGCAGGCTTTCCCATTTATCTTTGTTCATGACGACGAACATAGCCGTCGTGTAACCGATCATGGAAGTATCGGTCACATAGTCGATCACCTCGCCCTGCTTCCAGCCCTTGAGCGTTTCAAAGGGGCAAAGCGTCGCTTCGACCACACCCTTCTGCAACGCCTCATAGGCTTCGGACTGATCCATACCCACGGGATTGCCCCCCAGGGCATCCACGATTTTGGAAGATTGGCCCGTCGTGCGAACCTTCAGGCCCTGCATATCATCGAGAGAACGCACGGCCTGCTTTGATGCCAGGATTCCGGGCCCATGGGCATGGAGGTAGAGCACTTCCACATCCTGAAATTCTTCGGGATCATATTTTTCGACCATCGCATTAGCCACACGCGTCGCCGTCATGCCGTCGGAATAACCCATCGGCAGGTCCAGACCTTCGAGAAAGGGAAAATCCCCGCGCGTATAGGCGCAGCAACTCATGCCCAGGTCGGATACTCCCTTTTTAACGCCGTCATAAACCTGAGGGCCCTTGGTCAAAGTTCCACCAGGATAGACGGTAATTTCCACGCGGCCATCGGTCCGATCCTTAATCTCTTCGGCCCAGGCCATGGCTGTCTTTGCCTGGATATGGGTGGGCGGGAAAAAGACACTGTACGTCAATTTAATCACATCCCCCTGAGCGACGTCGCCGCTATCGTCGCTACCGCCTCCGCAAGCCACGATACCTACAGCCGCCAACAATACCATTACAATCAGCAATACCCAATACTTAGCTAAACGCATAATGATGCCTCCCCCTTCATTTGGAAATAGATAAAGCCTCAATCAGTCTTTGGGAAAAGTAATGCCCCTAGCGGAGCAATCTAAGCCTATAGCAAATCGTTTTGAGAATGGAAAGCCTTTTCGGCTCTTAAGGCGCAAATTTGCGCTTCTTGACTCCAAAAAAAGCACCCGACTGCCCCAAAACCGTTTTTGCTTGGTTTTCAAAGCGAAATTTGCTGTACTATTGCGTCCGGATTCAAGGCCATCCTGGCCCCGGTCCGGCAAGCGGCGCATTTTTTCGCGTAAAGAGTTATGAAGGAGTGGAAGGCATTGGCTGAATCAGATTCTGAAAAATACCCCGGCCTCGGCCTGGTGGAAACCAAACATGCCGTCCTGTGCGAGGATGGCCTGGAACTGTCCAGTGGCGTCAAGTTCGGCCCGATCCGTATTGCCTATGAAACCTACGGGCAGCTGAACGATAAAAAAGACAACGCCATATTCATCTGCCACGCGCTTTCGGGCGGTGCTCATGCCGCCGGTTGGCACGAAGGTGATCGCAAGCCCGGATGGTGGAATAACATGATCGGCCCCGGCAAGAGCTTCGATACGGACCGGTATTTCGTGATCTGCGCGAATGTTCCCGGCGGATGCTACGGCTCCTCCGGTCCCGGCAGCATCAATCCCGATACAGGCAAGGCCTATGGCCTGCGCTTTCCGGTTTTCACGATTGCCGACATGGTAAACGCTCATGTGCATCTGCTGGACTATCTGGGGATCGACAAACTGCTCTGTGTGGCGGGCGGATCCATGGGCGGAATGTTGGCCCTGCAATGGTCGGTAGCCTATCCTGAGCGGGTGCAGTCCAGCATCATCATCGCCTCCACCTACCAGCATTCGCCCCAGCAGATTGCCTTCAACGAGATCGCCCGGCAGTCCATAATGGCCGATCCCGCCTGGAACAAGGGCGATTACTACGATGGCGAAGGACCCCGCACCGGCCTGGCCGTGGCCCGCATGACCGGTCACGTGACCTACCTGAGCGAACGCGGGATGGAAATCAAGTTCGGTCGCCGCCTGCAGGACCGAATCAAATACGGCTACGATTTTTCGATGGACTTTGAGGTGGAAAGCTATCTGCGCTATCAAGGCAATAGCTTCGTCGATCGCTTCGACGCGAACAGTCTGCTCTATCTGACCAAGGCCTTGGACTACTTCGACCTTATGCAGGATCGCAAGTCGCTGACCGAAGCCTTTGTGAATACGGAAGATGTTTTATATCTGCTTATTGCTTTTTCCACGGACTGGCTGTATCCTCCGCAGCAGTTGAAGGATGTGGCCAAGGCCATACGTCGTTCCGGCGGAGACGCCACCTACTATGAAATCAGCAGCGATTACGGCCATGACGCCTTCCTGCTGGACTATAAAAAACAGGAGCCCCTGGTCCGCTCGTTTCTCGAACGGGCCATGACGGCCGAGAAGTGAATATGCCCGAACAGGAAGCCAACCAGAACGCCATCTTTGAATGGATATGCTCGCAGACCCCCGAGGCGGCCCGTGTGCTGGACATCGGTTGCGGCGACGGTGAATTGCTGGCCATGCTGAGCGAAAAACGCAGGGTCAAGGCAACTGGCATCGAAATTTCCGAAAGCCTCGTGGTCAAGGCCGTTCAGCGCGGACTGTCGGTCCACCACGGCAATGTGGAAGAAGGCCTCGATCATTACAGCGACAAGAATTTCGATGTGGTCGTCCTGAGCCTGGCCCTCCAGGAAATGAAGCAACCCCTGCGCGTGCTGGAAGAAAGTTTTCGCGTGGGCAAGCATGTGGTCGTGGTCTTTCCCAATTTCGGCTACTGGCGGGTTCGCTGGCAGCTGGCCATACTCGGACGCGCCCCGCGTACGCCCAGTTTCCCCCACCCCTGGAGCGCCTCGCCGAACCGGCATTATTACACCATCAAGGACTGGGAAGAGTTTTGTCGCGAGCAAGGCTGGAAGGTCGAAGCCAAATCCTTTCTGAACCAAGGCAAGGCCGTCTGCTGTATGCCCAATCTGATGGCGGAAGTCGCCATGTATAATATGACCGACTAAGGCCCTTGACCCAAACCAGGATAGTTCCCGAAAAATTTTCCAAAGGCAGGATTTATTATGACGAAACGCATGTTTAGCGAGCAAAGTTTTTGGAACCAGGCCCTCTCGACTGATGCCAGAACAGACCCCCGCAGCGATTTTTATCTGGCAGAAATGGACCAGGGTGATGCCGGAAGCGGCCCGCTCCACATGAACCTGCACAAGTTCACCATGCCTGTTTATGAAGCCAATGCTTCAACGCCCCGCCGCACGGTTCACCGTCGCCCGATCACAGCGGATCATCACGAATTCCGGCGCGGCACTTACTGGAAAAAAGACCTGAGCGATCCCTACTGGTTCGGCCATGGCCCGGGCTTTGGCGAGAATGTGCCGATTCCCGAGAACGCCACACCCGATCCCGACGCCGACAGCCACATGGCCGTGGTGGACTGGGAAGCCCGCATCGCCTGGGACATGTGGGGCGTACGGATTCGCGAAGACGGCGAGTATGAATCCTTCACGGGAATGGTCTATTCGCTGGACGACGACGGCGTCTGGAAACGCGAAGACTTTGCCGTGAAGCCCGGTGAAAGCATCCATTTCTACGGACCGGGCCGCGCGGCGGGCGTTCCGATTATCGCGGGACTATTCATGTATGACGAAGTCGTGGCTGGACATATTCCGCACAAGCTGGCCCTGGCCACCTGGCACAATGCCTGCGGAAAGTTCTGCCCGCCGGCCGCCTGGACCGATGGTTTCCGCGCCGATGGACTCCCCGAGGGAGCCGTGCTCCAACTCGATCCCGACCTGGACCTCAAGCGCTTCGAGATCTCCCCTGCCGCGGCCACCGTGGCCCGCGCCATGCAGGAATACGGCGCCGTGAACGTGGACAACGCCCGGGGCAATGTCATCTACGGCGAAGGCCTCTGGGCGCATCCGGAAAAAAGTTGGGAAGGACTCCTGGGCGAACGGGAACTCGAAGTCATCCCCATGGACCACTATCGCGTGATCCAAATCGAAGGCATCATCGAAGAGGGCGAATTCATGCAGGGCCGCGAACGGATTAAGTAATCCCGTAACGCCGGCATCCTGCCGGCACCAGGGAAACAGAAAAGGCAATAGGCAAC
>CAYWYC010000008.1:0-43342 GCA_964462565.1 uncultured Candidatus Sumerlaeota bacterium
CCGAGATAGATGCGATTGCCGACGACGGCGGGCATGGAGATGATCTCGCAGGGGCCTGTGACTTCCTCATCCATGCCGTCGGAATAGTTCTTGCGCTTGAAGCCGACACCGCTGAATTTGGCTTTGGAATCGGTTATCGGATCTTCGCCGTAGAGGAAATACTTATCGGCATCGGCGAAGTAGTCCTTCGGGTATTTGTACGCAAGGCGACGGTCGAGGGTGTACACGATTTCGCGACCGTCAGGCATATAGCGATGCTCCGGCAGATTCATGTCAAAGGTCCAGTATTCGGTAAGGGTAACGGTGCTGTCGTCCTCGGCGGGTTCCGGTATGGCGAATGCATGGAGCACGCCATATCCATCGCCGAAGATGACGGCTTTTTCGCCGTTGACCTCGATGGCCGAGGGTGAGGACCATTCCCCGTGGAAGACGATGGGCACGTCCATCTCGTCACGGGCGATGAGCTTGCCGGTGTTCTTGTCGAGGACGATCATGCGGGGCGGATTTTTCGCGGGTTGATAATTGCGCGACCGGCTTCCATGTTCTTCCGCCGTGGATATCCAGAGCTGGTCATCCACCACAATGACGGAGCAGCTGCTGCTGTCCTGCACACGAATGCCGAAAGGATAGAGGCTGTAATGCCAGATGATGTCGGCGGACCATTCGGGCAGTTCGAAATCGGCGGGCAGGGGTTCGCCTTTCCACCTGGTGGCCTGGCGATCCTTGAGAAAACTCAGTTCTTGCTGGTAGCCCTGATTGCCGTCGGCCAGGCCGTTCAGGTCGAGGCAGAAGACATCGAAGTCGGCAAGGATGTAAACGCGATTCCCTTCAACAACAGGGACACCGCAGATGCCGTAGGCATTACGTCCGCCGCCGCGTCCCGGCTGCACGATGAGCCGCCAGATTTCCGAGCCGTCTTTCAGGCTGAGGCAGGAAAGGGTCCCACCGCGGTCGTAAAAGGGGTCGGGATTTCCGCCGTTGCCACCGATGAGGCACTTGTCGCCGACGATAGTGGGCATGGGGAACTGGTGCTTGGCTCCGGTATCCACCTGCCAGATCAGCGTTTCCGAACTGAGGCGGTCGGGCAGGTTCTTGGCTTCGCGCACATGGTTATGGCCGGGATCGTTTCCCCAGGCTTCGGCGCGGGCTTTCATGGGCATTACCAGCGCGATCAGCACCAGGATGCTAAGCGTTACGATTTGCGATTTCTTCATCTTCCATTCCTTTGATACATGCATCCTTTGTTCTGCCTTTCTCTTTTCTTTATTGCAGCGGCGGTATAACGAGTTCGCCGTCGGCCTGCTCGCGAGTTTGGTCATAGGCTCCGAAGAAGGGCGAGTTCAAGTCCATCCAGAGTGTCAGTTTTGCCATTTCCTCTCCCGACAGTTTGACCTTGTCCTTGTGGCTACCCTTGGTGAGCATGGCGTAAAGTTTCGACACATACGCGCCGTTTTCACCGGGAATCGAACGGGTTCCGGCATCCCAGCAATATTTATCCGTCTTGGGACCGCGTCCCGATACGTACCAGGCAAAGGGTTCGAGACTCTTGTAAGCGAGGGACCAGGGATATTTTGTTTTGCTGGAGAGGTCGGGAGCCTTCTCGTTTTTGGCGTGGCATTCCACGCACTTGGCGTCGAGTACGGGCTGCACGAGGCGCGCGAAGATAATCGGCTCATCGCCGTTGATGTCGGGCTTCAATTCCGAGGGCGCGCGTTCCATGGCCTTGGGTATTTTGGCGCCCTTGGTGGCGGGTTCGGTCTTGGGTTCGTGGCAGCCTTGACAGCTGAGCAGTTCGCCGGGATGCGTATAGACCGCCGACTTCATGCTCTGGATGGCCAGGCCGTTGGCGTCGAGCGCCTGGAAGTACACGGGGATTTTCGGCGGCATCTTGAAGTGCACGCTGCCGTCGGCCTCGATGGGCACGGTTCCCAGGCTCTTGCGCGCGTTCATCATGGTGGCGTAGCCGATGCGCGGGTTGCTCTGGCCGATGGTGGGCTTGGGATAAAGCTGCACCACGCGCAGGGATTTGACCTCGCGTTCTTCCGGCCAGGGGAAAAGCGACTGGTACACGTCCATGACGGCGACGGTGCTCATGGCGTCGGGTTCGGCTTTCTGGTCCTGCATATCCGGCGGATAGGCGTACTTGGTCATGTGCGGCATACGCGGCGGCATTTTGCGCGCTCGAAAGGGAATCGGGCTGAGGCTGCTGATGTCCTTGTCGCGATAGACGAGAATCTTGTTGCCGAAGGCGTCAATCACATAGATGCCATGCTTGACGGGCGTCACGTAAGGCGGATCATGCTTGGGCAGGCCGTTCCAGTAGCCGGGAGCCAATGGGCTGAACACGCCAAGGACGTAATTCTCATTCAGGGGCCAGGCCGTGGCGAATGCACCGTCACTGTGACCGCCGCTGACTTCGGGCGTGAAATATTGGACCGCCTGGTTTTCGTTTTCATAATCCCAGACGGAGCCGTCGAAGATCGAGAAACTGCCGTAGCTCTGGTTGTGGTGCATGCTGAGTGTGCCGATGTATTTGGACGAATCGGGCACGGCCACCGCGTCGAATTCGGTCTGGGCCAGGCGGGCCTTGTCATAATTGCCATGGATGGCGCGGGCATCGCGTCCGTCGGCCTTGGTGATCCAGGGATACTCGCCGGCCGTCACACCGCGGTCCACGTAGTCCCATCGCGAGTAAACGATTTCGCCCTGGTTGTTCACGCTGGGCGACCATTCGTTTGTCTCGAAATAACTCAGTGGCACGATGTCGCTGCCGTCGGGCAGCATGGAGTGGATCACGTAGGTCGGACACATGCGCCCCGGATGGCAGCGTCCCTGTCCGCCACGTCGCTCGGAAGTAAAGCAGATGCGGCCATTGGGCAGGTAGCAGGGGTCGAAGTCGTTCCAGATGCCGTCGGTGAGCATACGCAGATTCGAGCCGTCGGCATTGACTTCAAAGACGTGGTAGCAGTTGGTCTCGCTCCAGTCGGTGTCCTGGTACTTCCATTTTTTATCCTCGTTGAGCCAGATTTCCTTGATCTCGGAAAAGGCGAAAAGGATTTTATTGCCGTCGTAGGACAGGTCGGGCGACAGAAAACTGCCGGGTTCGAGGGACTGGCCCTTGAGTCGTCCGTTTTCGACCTTGGCATTGGCGAGCACGTCGCGGACCTTGACCTTGTCGGTAAAAGCGCCGTCGAGAATATAAAGGCCGCCGCCGGGATGCTGGGCAATGCCGAAATACTGGTCCACCATGTGGCTGTAGGCGGCCGGGTTGCGCTTGATGAAAAGCACCTGGTCAAAGTTCAGCAGGGGATTGGCAAAGGCGATTTCGCGCTGGAGCATATAGACTTTTTCAAAGAGCGGATAGCGCGCGTCCTTGTTGGTGACGATTTTGCCGTTTTTTTCCATGATTGTTTTATTGGAAGGCGCCTGGATTTTGCCCTTACCCCATTCGGCCTTGGGCGCGGCGGCGATTTCTTTTTTCAAATCGGCCAGGCGCGCTTCGAGTGGCGCAAGGTCCCTGGTCGGCCCCAGGTTTTTGATGTCATCGAGCAGGGCTTCCGTGCGCCGGAGGATCACCGTCGCGGGATCTTCATCGCCCCGTTCGATCCCGGCCTGCTTGTTCCAGGCGCGGTCGGTGCGTCCCAGGGCCTTGCCGTCATTAAAGACACCGATCATCCAGTCCCATTGCGCCTGGGCGTCATATTTCAGGTCCAGTTCGCTGACTTCTTCCGGCGCGGCCTGAACGTTCCAGGCCATTACCAGGATCAGAATGCACATCATCAAGCGTTTCATCGTGTTCTCCTCTTTCTTTATCCGAAGTTTTTCGGCTTATTGAAAAACATCAACTATCCGGATCGATTTCTTCTCCGGGCTGGCTCACGGGCTTGTTGCCATAGAGCGCCACACTGCGCGGCAGGACGATCACCACCTTGCCGTCCACGGCCTCGATGGTTGCCGATGCTGCCTTGAGTCGGCTTTCGCCGAGAAATTCGGGATCGCGTCCGGCTTTGTACACCTTCATCCGCTTTTCCCGGGTGCAGACATAAATCTTGCCATCCACAAGCATCTGCGAGCGTTCCTTGATCTGTCGCGAATCGAGGTCCTGCCGATAAACGACCTTGCCCGTGTCGGCTTCGTAGCAGTGGAGGAAACCATGGCCGTCGGCAATATAAACCAGCCCGTCGGCGATGGATGCCGTCGATTGGGTGCGGCCGATTTCGCGGTCTTCCCAGATAATCTTCGGCTGCTTCTCCACGTCCTCCACCTCGATGCAGACAAAGCGCCCCGTGCCCCGGCTGAGCCCGTATGAGCCATCCCGTCCGATGCCGATGTAGATGCGATTTTCATGGACGGCAGGCATGGAGATAATTTCGCAGGGGCCGAGGATGCTTTCGTGACTGCCGTCGGCCAGGCCTTTGTTGGTGCGAGAAAAACCGGTCCAGTGTTCGTCGTCTTCCTGGGGCCTTTCGTCGTCGTTGTACATGTAGAACTTTTCGGGGTTCGTATAATATTCCGCCGGATACTTGTAATCGAGCCGCTTGTCGAGGGTATAGACAATCTCGCGTCCATCGGGCAGATAACGCCATTCCTTCGGGTTCAGGTCCAGTTGCCAGTATTCTTCAAGAATGACGGGTTCATCCTGCACCTTGGTCTCCGGTATCTTGAAGGCATGAAGCACGCCGTAGCCGTCTGGAAAGATGACGGACTTCTTGCCATTAACCTCGATGAGCGATGGCGACGACCATTCGCCATGAAAAACAATGGGCACGTCCATATTGTCGCGGGCGATGAGCTGTCCCGTTTCCTTGTCGAGAACGACCATGTGCGGCTTGACCTTGTCCGGCTGGTAGGTTCGCGCGCGGCTGCCGATTTCGTTGGCCGTGGAAACCCAGAGTTGGCCGTCCACTTCGACGATGGAGCAGCTGGTGGCATCCTGAACCTTGATATCAAAGGGGCGCAGGCTGTAGTGCCAGATTACATCGGCGGACCATTCGGGCAGTTCCGTCGGCATACTTTCGCCTTCGGGCAATTTGAAGGGCCTACGGGTCATGATGCCGAGCTCGCCCTGCATGCCGTCGTTGCCGTCGGCCAGGCCATCCAGGTCCAGACAGAATATCTCCCACATGGCCATGATATAAACGCGGTCGCCTTCGACAACGGGCGTACCGCACATGCCATAGGTACCCGGACCATAGCCGCCCTGGGGCACGATCAGCCGCCATAGAAGCGAGCCGTCTTCCATATTGTAGCAGGTGAATCCGGCCCCGTGGTTCGCGGCTTCTTGCCAGAAGGGTGTCGGATTGCCGCCCAGGTCGCTGCCGACAAGAATCTTGTCATCGACAATCGTGGGCATGGGAAACTGGTGTTTCGTGCCGGCATCCACTTCCCAGATCAGGGTCTGATCGTTAAATTCGACGGGCAGGTTCTTCGCCTCGATCACCATGTTATGGGAAGGATCGTTCCCCCACACATCGGCCCGCGCCGACGTAAGGCCGACAGCCAGGAAGATAACAAGGGCAATCAGGATGCTGGTGTTTTTCAGTAAGTGTTTCATAAGGCAAAATCCTTTTTCTTTTTTTAATATAGATTCGGGATGACTAGATTCCCATCCGTTTGATCACGAGTGTCACGATAAGCACCCAGATATGGGGCCGAAAGGTCTATCCAGACTGTGATACGTTGCATTTCTTCAACCGTCAGTTTTACCTTGTCTTTGTGGGAACCGGTGGTCAACATTTTGTAAAGGGGCGAAACGTATGCACCCACTTCACCCGGAGTTGAGCGGCTGCGAAAAGCATGGGGATTGTCATCGCCGCGTTCGCGTCCGCTGATGTACCAGACGTATGGATGAAGGCTTTCGTAGGCCTGATTCCAGGAGCGACGCTTGACCCTATCTTTGGAAAACTGGGGCGACTTTGGATTCTTCTGGTGACATTCCACGCACTTTGCATCGAGCACCGGTTGCACCCAGTGCGCAAAAAGCATTGGCTTGCCTTCTGTTACGTCGGGCTGGATTTTCGAGGGTTCACGTTTGAGCGCGAGGGGCATAGCCTTGCGTTCGGGCAAGGTGCGGCTGGGAGGTTCGTGGCAGCCGACACAGGTCAAACTTTCGCCGGGATGGGTGTATATATCGCTCATCATCGTCTGAATGGCGAGGCCATTTTCATCGAGAGCCTGAAAGTAAACGGGAATCTTCGACGGCATAATAAAATGGGCGCTGCCGTCAGCTTCAACGGGAACGGTTCCCAGGCTGGCGCGTGCGTTCATCATCTGGGCATAGCCGATACGGGGATTATCTTGAAAGGGTGTAGGCTTTGGATAAAGTTGCACAATGCGCAGGCTGCTGATCTTGCGATTCTCGGGCCAAGGCTTCAGCGATTGATACACGTCCATAACGGAAATAATGCTTGGGGCTTCGGAGTCGGCCTTCTGATCCTGCATGTCCGGCGGAAAAGCGTAGGCCGTCTGGTGCGGAATAATGGTCGGAGTTGTGCGCGCCTTGAAGGGGATCGGATTCTGGCTACCGATTTCACTATCACGATAGAGAAGGATACGGTTGCCGAAGCAGTCGAGCAGGTAGATACCGTGATTCACGGGTTGCTCGTATGGGATCATCTTATAGCCGGCACCGCTGAGTTTGCGGGATTCCGGTGAATAAGCGACGAGGAAATAATGCTCATCGAGAGGCCAGGGCGAGGTAAAAGCGGAAGGGGTCAGACGGCTGGACTGCTCGGGGGTCAGGTGAACAACACATTTTTCCTCGTCCACGAGTTCGGGAATGGAACTGTCATGCACGGCGATGGGACCATAGGCTTGGGAATGGTGTCCGCAGATAGTGGCGACGTATTTGGTCGAGTTCGGGATTGCCATGGGCTCAAACTGAGCACCGCCGATACGTGCTTCGTCGTAGTTGCCCCAAAGAGCGCGCGCATCGCGGCCATCGGGCTTTGTGACCCAGGGATACTGTCCTCCCCCAACTTGACGATCCACATAATCCCACCGGGCATAGACAATCTCACCCTCATTGTTGACACTGGGATGCCACTCGTTGGTCTCGTGATAGCTGAGTGGCACAATGTCGCTGCCATCGGGCAACATGCTGTGGAGGACATAGGTCGGGCAGGGCCGCGGGTGGCAACGACCTTCGCCACCGCGACGTTCTGAAACAAAAGCAATGCGTCCGTTTGGCAAAACGCAGGGATCGAAGTCGTTTACGGGGCCATCAGTCAGCATGGTAAGCCCGGAGCCGTCGGCGTTGATCTTGAAAATATGAAAAGATGTGGTTTCATCCCACTCGTAGGGCATTTCTTTTTTACGAAATGAAAGTTTGCCGTCGTTGGCTTCAGCCACGCCCTTGCCAAAAAATTCTCGAGTCTCCGTGTAGGCAAAATAGATGGTCTTGCCATCGTAGGAAAGATCGGGCGACATGAAGGAACCCGGCTCGAGCGGCTGGCCCTTGAGTCGTCCATTTTCACAGAGGGCGTCGGCCAGCAGATCTTTCACGGTGGGGCTGTCGCTAAAGGCGTTTTCCAGAATGCAAAGGCTGCCTCCCGGACGTTGGACGTAGCCAAAATACTGATCCACCATGTGACTGAGAACGGCGGGATGCTTCTTGATGAAAAGAATCTTGTCGAAGTCTAGTAACGGATTCTTGAAAGCGATTCGGCGCTGAATCATATAAATGTCACGATAGAGAGGAAAACGTTCGCCTTCGTTGGCAACGACTTGACCGTCCACTTCGATCCAGTCGTTGACGGTCATGTTGCCTTGGGCATTAGTTCCCCAGGGGCGCTTGATTTTGGCATTTTCCCACCGGGGAGCCGAGGCCTTCACCTTTTGTGCCAGGGTATCCAGTTCGGATCGCTCATCTGAAAAATCGATCTTCGGGTGTCGGGTGCTAATGTCTTCGAGCAGGGCATAGGTCCGACGCAGGATCACGTCCGCCGGATCGCGGTCGCTATCCATGATGCCGGCCTGGGGGTTGACGCTGCGTTTTGTGTCACGCTCCAGTTCGCTTTTTTCGCGATATCCCGTTGGAAAAAGCGCGACGACTGCACTGTCCCAGAGATATTTGGCTTCCTGATCCAAATCCAAATCTTTCGCGTGTGGCGCAATGCCTTGAAGGCAAAAGGCCAACATTAAAATCAGGCTCAATGCGTTGATCAACTTGTTGTGATGCTTTTCCGCTCTCATGTTGTGTTCCTTTTACATCGTCGTGAATAGGGCTTGTTCATTTTCGCCGCTGGCTTCGACCTGGTCGTAGCGCACCAGGGCGGCCTTGCCGGGCATGGTGGCTTTGAATTTGTTGCCGTCGGCAGTGATGGCGATCTCTCCTTCGAGGCTGTAGAAGTTGATGCCTTCGGGTTTTTCGGGCCAGCGCATTTCAAAACTTTCTTCGTCGTGCTTGCAGTCGCGTTGCTTGAAGAAAAACAGGACGCCCGAATTCGTGCGGCTGTCGTGATACTGCCATCCGTCCCAGCCCTGGCGATCTTCGTTCATCGGGAAAAGACCCCAGTAGTCCTTGCACAAGTATGGCCGAATGCTCTTGAACAGGGCGATGGCGCGGGTGGCGTCGGCACGGTCCTGCAGGTTCCACTTGGAGACGATCTTGTTGAAGATAAACTGGCCCGACATCTGGCTCAGGAAATTATGCATGCCGATGCCGGGGTACTTTTCGTAGATATTGCCGGGGATGGCGAGCATGTTGCTGAAGTAGTTGGGCGGCAGAATCCAGTTGAGCCAGCCGCGATAGGCGCGGTTGATGTCGGTGTTGGGTTCCTCGCCTTCCGTGTAGCTGATGTCATTATAGTCGGCAATAAAGAGCGAATGGCAGCGCCGAAGGATCGACAGGTTGATCATGGAACCACCGCCACCGCACCATTCGATCCAGACGTCGGGGTGCTTCTGCAGGAATTCATCGTAGGTCTGGCAGAGACCGTTATAGTAGGCCAGTTCCTTGAGTCCCTTGCGGCCTTCTTCTTCCGTGTGGTCCCAATAGCGCACGCGGGGATCGGTGTTCAGGTCGTGCCAGAGATACTTGGCTCCGTGCTTTTCCACCATGTATTCCAGCATTTCGATGGTGAACTTGCGTCCCGATTCCATGCCCAGATCGATGAGCCCCATGTCCCATATCTTGTCATTGGGCTGGTTGTGGAAGTAGGGAGTGAGGAAGTCGTTTTTGTTCTTCCAGGACTCGGTGAGAATGTTGATGCGGGGATCGTACCAGAGGCCCATGATCATGCCGCGCTTCTCCACGTCTTCGGCGAATTTTTTGAGTCCGTGAGGAAAGCGTGACGGCTTGTCTTCCAGGTCGCCATTGAATTCCCAAAAAGACGATATCTCATATTGCGCCTTGCTTTGCGCCATCACGCCCATTTCATGAAGTTCTTCCAGCGAAAAAGGACTGGGTAGTCCCTCGGGCGGACGATACCACATGGATGCCATGACGAAATTTTCAAGACCCATGGAAGCGGCCAGGTCCATCTCGCGTTCCATAAACTCGGGCGTAAATTCGGGGATGCTCCCGCCGATGGCATGATAGCCGGCCCAGGGCTGTGGTTTTTCGCCATTATAGGTGGGCGTGACTTCGTCATAGATGGCGCGACGCAAGGCTACGCAGCCGTCGCCGATCTGTCCCTCATAGGTTCCGATGGTGACGGCGGGGAGTTGAATTTCTTCGGTCTGCATCATGGTAAAATCGAGGCAGGGCAATTCGAACCAGGCCGATGGCTTGCCGCCTTGGGCTGAGGCTTCGAGCCGCCAGCTGCCCCCCCATTCCGGCGCGAACCAAAGGCCGCCATCTTCGCCATACAAAAACCAGACCGGCAATAAGACCAGCGAGGCCCGGCCCTTCAGGTCTTCGTAAAAAACTTTTTCATCCGCCAGGTCCAAATCCCACATGGTAAATTGCTGCGGCGGAAAATGTTCCTTCGCCGTGTTCTTACGCGTTTTCTGGTCATAAACGCAGCCCCCGTTCCAGCCACGGATCATGGTTCCGGGAATGTCGGGCTGGTCAAGGTCGAGTATGCGCAGCTGGCGAATATTTTTTTCGAGCGTCTTCTCGGCAAAAAGCCGCATGGCCATCGTCAGCATTTCATGCTTCGCGATATAGGTGCAATCGACGGTGACGATGAGCGGGGCATTTTCGGTGCGATACACGTAGGTAATTTCGCGGCGTTCCTCACTTCCCGATTCGCGTTTGTGGAGATATTGGAAGCGGGCCCCTTCATCGTCCAGCATGAAGGAAAAGGGCAAAGCCTTCCCATTTTCGAGATTCTGCATGACTTCGAGGGCACGGATCATAAAAAAAACTTTCTAATTATGGGTTTTATATTTCTTTCCTGCAATCATTACCTTCTAAACGTACTGGCGCGCGCGACGACCTCCGGCGAGCAACAGACCTGGGCCGGAGCCGAATGACCGTTCAGCTGGTTGACCACCATGCCGGCGGCAACATTGGCCAGCTCTTCCAGCGGCAGACGAACCGTGGACAGGCCTTCGACCTGGGAACTATCATCATCATCAAAACCTATCAGCCCGACCTGATTACCTGGATTGATTCCCTGTCGTTTCATTTCGCTAAGAACGCCCATGGCAAAGGCATCGTTGGGCGCGATAATCGCCCAGGGACCGGCTTCTTCGGCAAGAGGCCCATCCTGGCTGAAAAGGATATGGCGCGCGGCTGTCTGGCCCATGCTCACGGTGCGCGTCTTGCGGCCTTTCCAGGACGAGTCCAGTTCGATGGGCACGATCAGTTTTTCGGAAAATCCGAATTGGCGGATAGCCTGGCGCACGCCTTCGAGTCGCTCTTTTTCCCAAGGTTCCTTGAATGGCGAGGCAAACACAAAGCGGCTGTAGCCCATCCGCAACAAATGGTCCCCCGCCACAAAACCGCCTTCGCGGTTGCCGTAATAGCAATGGGGAATATGTACATCGAGCGGTTCCCAGCAAACACATGCCGCCGGAGGCCCTTCCATACCCAGGGCCCGGACAAAAATAGCCGAATCTTCCAGCGGGTAATGCACGCCATTCAGGATCACGGCATCTACCTTGTCGCGACGCAGCCCCTCCACCATATCGGGAAGGGGGATAAAGTCGTTGGAGTTGGGACGATAGCGCTCGTAATATTTCATGGCTCCGCCTGCATTGGAAATGACCCGCTCCAGATGATGGAAAAGCACGGGTGACCAGTTGCGTCCCTGGGGCGCCAGGTCGGTGCTTCCGATGACGCCGATGATGGCGGGTCGCAGGAGCTTGCCAAAATTGAAGGTCAACTTTGCCTGTGAGCGATCAACTTTATGGCCTGCACCATTTCCATTACTCAAAACTTCGCGCAGCTGCATTTCGTCGGGCACACGGGCCACAAAGGAGCCGCGTCCGTTCTCCACCCGCAAAAAGCCTTCATGAGCCAGCTTGCTCAGGGCGCGATGGATGGTACCGTAGGCGGTATGGTATTCATTGGCCAGGGCCTTGCTGCCCGGCAAGCGGCTGCCAAGGCCATACTCGCCATTATGAATTTTCTTCAAGATAGAATACTCCACCTGCTGATACACGGGTGCGGAAGCCAGTTCCGCCTTCAAAATGGTAGGCATGTTGTTCTGTCCGTTCTTGAGATATGCGACCTATGCTCATTACCTGTCATACCTATCACATGCTAGCACCGGGGAATGATAGCCGTCAAATCCTATCTGATCCCATAGAGCCAAATGCCCGATTAAGAGCTTATGAAGCAAACGAGACGTTTTTTCAGAAACCCAGCAAAGTCTGGTAATTTTGAAACAACTCTGCTAATATATGTGACCCGAAACGCACCGGACTCCTTTTTCTTTTTGAATCCCCTTTCCGAAAGACGTAAGATACAGCGGCTTTGCCAGATGAATGATCTTGGGATAGAGAATCTGTATGAACCCCGACAAAAAAACAACTGCTGACGAGAAAAAACCAAAACGGCCCTTTTTCCGGCCTGAATACTGGACGCCCCTTGTGCTCTTCCTGATGCTTTGGCTGGGCACGGCCTGGTTTCATCACCTCATGGCGGGATGGAATGTGAACACGCGCCTGGCCCTGACCTATTCCATGGTGGAGAAGGGCACCTTTGCCATTGACGATTATCATGACCTGCCCATTCTGGAAACGGGGGACAAGGCCTTTTATGGCGGACATTACTATTGCGACAAGGCCCCGGCGCTTTCCTTTTCGGCGGTGCCGATTTATTACCTGATCTGGCAGAGCCGGCTGCATAATTTTGCGCTGGGCCAGGTGCACAGCAAGCAGTATGCGCAGTGGGTTTTCTGGACGCGGTATATTTTGCGGGTCTTTACGGTGAGTCTTCCGGCGGCGCTGTTGGGTGTGCTTCTGTGGGCGCTGGCGAGGCGCTTCGGGGCGACGGACTGGCTGGCCTTTCTGCTGGCCTTCGGGCTGATCTGCGGAACGGTGCTTTATGGCTATGCCACGCTTTTTTATGCGTATCTGCCGTCGGCTTTTTTCTGCACCATGGCCTATTGGCTGCTGCTGAAGGGACATGACGGGCGAGAGCCCCGCGAGGATGGTTCGTCGCCGCTGTGTTATGGCATGGCTTTGTTCTGGTCGGGGCTGTGTCTGGGGCTGGCCTGGTTTTATGAATACACGGCGGGCCTGGCGGGAATCGGCCTGGGGCTTTACGCGCTTTATCATGTGCGCCATCGGCCCCTGAGCATCCTGAAGTTCGTGGCCGGGGGCATGATATCGGTCGTGATATTCTACAGCTACACCTGGCACATCTTCGGTGAATTCAAGATTCCCTACGAATACGAGGTGGACGATTTTTTCCGCGAAGAGATGGCGAAAGGCTTTCAGGGGATTCATTTGCCGCGTTTGAATGTGCTTTTTTATCTGACCTTTCATCCCTTCAAGGGCCTCTTTTTCTACTCGCCTTTTTTGCTGCTGGCCTTTGCGGGGGCCTGGCAGGTGCTCAGCCATTACAAGAAGCACCGCTATGTGCCCGATGTGCTGCTGGCGCTGTACGTGATCTTCGCCTATCTGGCCTTTAATTCGGGCTATTACATGTGGTGGGGCGGATGGGCGTCGGGTCCGCGTCTTCTGTGTCCGGCCATACCCTTCTTTGTCATTCCGATCGCCATCTGGCTTTCACGGCAAAGTCTCGTGCGCTTGACGGTATTTCTGTGCCTTCTGCTTCCCGCGCTCGCCTTTCATTTTATTATCACCGCCACCGACCCCCAGGTTCCCGATGGAATCCAGCCCGAACCGGGCCGCGAACGGAATCAGATCCTGATGGACGCGCGTTTGTCCGATAACTTTCCGAGCCCGATTTTCAACGCCCTGATTCCGGCTTTCTTTCGGGGAAACGTGGCCCTGAATCTGGGACGTTTAACGTTTCAATTGCCGGGTCTCTTAAGCCTGCTGCCATTGTGGATAATATGGTTTGCCGGTTTGGGTCTGCTGATAGTGCGTTGGCGAAAGCCGCAGCACGCTTCGCCCACAGACTCCTGTAACAATTAAGCCATAAAGCCATTCCTTAAGCCTTTAGCCTTTTTGCCGGGACAAAAAAAGACAATGCAACACAGGAATTCTGGTTGACTCCTAATGATAATGAGAGGTATTATCATATTGGGAAAGGGCCTTTTACAGCTCATAACAATCTCCGTAACAATAACCATTTGAACTACCTGCAGGTTCTCCGGTTATAGCGGATAAGTATGGGCGGGAAAGGACTGATTGATTATGGATGATCGATTGTTGACGATTGAGGAACTGGCGGATTATCTCCAAGTGAGCCCGAAAACGGTTTACCGCATGATTCACCGCAAAGAAATCCCCTGCTATAAGGTAGCCAACCAGTGGCGCTTTAAGTGGGATGTGATCCAGGAATGGATGGAAAAGGATAATTTTCATTCGCCCGGCTCACAATCTGCAAATATTTAGACGCAATTATTACTTTTATTTTCTAAAAAATGCAGGAAAACGCGGTTCTTCATGGAAATCCGGCGCGATCTATATTATTTTTAGACGTGCCGGATATTTTTATTGATCCACTCATTGGCATAGCGATTCGAGATATTATATCCCTATCCAAAGCAAAGCCTTTGGATATCCCGATCCGCAAAATAACGGTATGGATGGAGACGGAATGTCGGAAAACAAACAATACCCCGGTGCGCGCGTTCTCGTGGCAGACGACAAGGAAGATGTGCTGAACCTTGTCGAGATGTCTCTTTCGATGCTGGGCGTGGATATGACGCTGGCTCATGACGGGCAGGAAGCCCTGGAGGCGCTTCAGGAAGAGGCCTTTGACCTGGTGATCAGCGACCAGTTTATGCCCGGAGCCACCGGTATGGAAGTGCTCGCGGCTTCCCGGAAGATTACGCCTGCGCCGCTATTCATCCTGATGACGGCCCAGGGAACGATCAAGATGGCCGTGAACGCCATGCATGAAGGGGCCTTTCATTTTATCGAAAAACCCTTTGAGATGGACCTGTTCATGGAGCGGGTCTGCATGGCGCTGGATACGATCAACCTGGCCGTGGAAAACCGTAACCTGCGGCACGCTCTGGAATCCCGCTATGTGTTTACGGAGATTCTGGGCACGAGCAAACTGCTGATGCAGGCGGTGGATATGGCGTTGCGCGCGTCGGAACAGAACAGCCCCGTGCTGCTGCTGGGAGAAAGCGGGACGGGTAAGGATCTTTTCGCGCGGGCGATTCATTTTCATAGTCCACGCAGCAGCAAGCCTTTTATTCCAATCAACTGCGGGGCGATTCCCGAGAGCCTGATCGAGAGCGAATTTTTCGGCCATGCCAAGGGCGCATTTACGGGGGCGGTCAGTCGGCGTCGCGGTTGCTTTGAGGAAGCCGACGGCGGCACCTTGTTTCTGGACGAGATCGGCGAGATGCCCCTGGACATGCAGGTAAAGCTACTGCGGGTTCTGGAAGAGCACAAGATCCGGCGCATCGGCGAAAACCGCGAGATTCCCGTGGACTTCCGGATTATCGCGGCAACAAACCGGCCCCTGCGCGAACTGGTCGAACAGGGCGGATTTCGACAGGATCTTTTCTATCGGCTGAATGTGCTGACCGTGAATCTGCCGCCTCTGCGCGAACGACCAGAGGATGTGGTTCCGCTGGCGGAAGATTTTATCAAGAAGTCAAACAAAAAGAACGAAAGCCAGGTGCGGAGTATTTCACCGGAGGCGATGGAGATTTTGCAGGCCTATGAATTTCCAGGAAATGTGCGCGAACTCTTGAATATATTGCAGCGGGCGATCTTGCTCTGCGACGCGCAACGTCTGGAACCGCAGCATCTTCCAGCGGACGTCAAAGGGGAACGCGGCGGCGAATCGGGGATTGTGGAAGACACGATGGACCTGAAAAAAGCCACCCAGAAGGCGCAGAAAATCGTGGAACGGCGCCTGATCGCGAAAGCCCTGCGCGAGACGGAAGGCAACCATAAACTGGCGGCCAAGCTGCTCGGCATCTCGCGGGGATCGCTCTATAACAAGATAAACGATTTGGGTATAGAACATTGATTCAGGCAAGGATGTCAGACCAGTCGGACTAGCCTGTCTAGCCCGACATTTACGAGCCGCACATTCTCTTTCACTTCTTAATCTTGATCTCAAAAACCCAGGGCCAGTTTTTTCCGGTCACGAAAAAGCGTTCCTTTTCGGCGTCATAGGCAATGCCGTTGAGGACGTCCACCTCGCGGGCGGTCTTTTCGTCGGGCGTAAGCAGGCCCTGCATATCCACCCAGGCCTCCACCTTGCCTGTGTCGGGATCGATTTGGGCGATGCGGTCTTCGGTCCAGATATTGGCGTACACGTAGCCATGGACATATTCGAGTTCATTGATTTTGAAGACAGGTGACAAACCATCCTTGACGCGGACCGTTTTCTGAACCTGAAAATTCTCCGGGTCGCGGTATTCCAAGGTGTGTCCGCCGTCGCTCATGATGAGTTGTTTTCCGTTGCTGGTGAGCCCCCATCCTTCGCCTTCGTAGTGAAACTCGCCGATCTTTTCAAACTTGTCCAGGCTGAAGACAAAGCCTTTTCCCGATTCCCAGGTCAGCATGTAGAGTTTGTCGCCGATGAGCGCGAGGCCCTCGCCAAAGTATTCATCCTCAAGCGCAACGGACTGGACCACCTTCCCCGTCTCGATCTCCACCTTGCGCAAGGTGGATTCGCCGCGCTGGCCGGTGCTTTCATAGAAGTAACCGTCATGCACCAGCAATCCCTGGGTGTAGGCCTTGATGTCGTGGGGATACTTTTTGACAATCTCATAATGAAGGACAGGGGCGTCGCTTTCGAATCGATCGAGAATTCCAAGTCCGATAAAAAAGGCGAGGAGGGTGACGACTCCGGCCAGTCCGATAATCATGGAAATCTGGCCGGGTTGCTTTTTCGGCTTCGCGGTTTCCCGCGATTTGCGTCTGGGTTTTGCTCCGGCCTTTTGCGCCTTTGCGATCATGTCACGGTCTCCTTCACCAGTTGCCAGAATTTTTCGAGGGGCAGGAAGAAATGAAATCCCGCAGTACGCGGAATGTGAGCGTTGAGAAACATCCAGAGCATCGCCATGTTCCAGCCGATAAAGAGAAAGGCTCCGGCCATAAGCCAGGGCCAGCGCCGCCTGCATTTGTGCACGATGTAGCCGAGACCGATGCCGAAGATCGGCGTGACAACGATAAACTGGCGCGCGCCGAAAGAATAACCCATCCACCAGATTTTCCAGGAGGCATAGAGGTAATAGACGGCGGCCAGCTGGATCAGGGCAAGGACGAGGATGAGGGTGTTTTTACGATGAAAAACAAACCAGAGATATCCAACAAAGCCGACAAGCAGAATGGGCGACCAGTAGAAGAGCCCGTGGCGCGTGGAGAAGAGCACCTGCCACCAGGCGGGATGGGTCCAGTTGAAGCCCTCGGCAGAATTGTTCATGGCGATCTGAAACCATTCCCCCATCATGAGCCGCCACACAATAAGCTGCGGCAGAAAAACAAACCACGCGACCAGGGGCGTGAGCAGGGCCTTGGAACTGAGGCGGCGAATGGCGGCAAAACGATTTTGAGGTTCTTCTTTCCAGAGGATGTAAAGGCGATGGCAATAGATGAGAAAAGGAAAGAGCAGGAAAATGAGGCATTCCGTGCGGAGAAGCCCAAGGGCTCCGGCCGCCGCGCCCATGGCCGCCCATGCGCCGTAGCCCCCGCGTCCGTCTTTGATACGAAAAGCCATGAGCACCATCACATTGAACATGAGAAAACTCTGGAGGTGGGGATTGCACCAGAACTGGATAACGTTGAAACTGCCCTGATAGGACAGAAAAAGAACAAACACCGTAAAGGCCGAGACAAGCGGACTGAACCAGCGGCGCAGGATGCACTGCATGGTCCAATAGGCCAGGGCGGCATAGAAGATCGTGTTTACGGGAGCAGCGAGTTGGTAGAGGATTGTGTAACCATCGGGCTTCAGGTCCCAGATACCGACCGCGTTTCCGAGCCAGGTAAGCAAATGGGCCATGAGGAAAAAAGGCAGCATGAAAACGGAAAAGCCGATGGGGAAGCGATTGAAGTAGAGACCGGTGATGGGGGATCGTGGAAAAAAGTCGGGAGTCTGAAAGCCGTGCCGGTTGTAATTGTATTCGTAAAACTCGTTTTCAAAGTCCAGGTCGCCGTCGATAAAGATGGATCGCACAAAGGCATAGTAGGCCTGCCCGTCGGTCCCGGCGATCCCGGCATAGCGCCAGTCTTCGGAATTGATGAAGAACTGAAAGGATGCCTGAACCAGTACGATGGTCAGATAAAGGACAATCGAGTAGCGCGCAAAGAGGCTTTGAATCTTCTCAGTCTGCATGGCTGTTCTTTTTGCTGATGGTTTTCAGATTGCCGTCTGGCGTTCGAGTATATCATAAAACTCTTCGGCCCGCGTATTCCACTGCATTTTTTCACGGGCAAAAGTTTGGCCGCGCAGTCCCATCTCGCGCGCCTTTTCCGGCTGGCTGAGCAAATCGAGAACGGCGTCGGAGATGGCTCCGGGATTCGAGCCATCGACCAGCAGGCCCGTTTCCCCATCGCGAACGGAATGCATGGTTCCGCCGGCGCGTCCGCCGATGACGGGCAGGCCATGGGCCGATGCCTCACCCAGGGCAATCACGAAACCCTCGGTGTCGCCAGTCTCCCTATTGTCGTGGTTGGGCAGGACGAAAAGATCGCTTTCGGCATAGGCGCGAAAAAGTTCCTCATCACTCACACCACCCCGCAGATCGACATAATCCTGAAGGCCGAGATCCTTGATCTTCTGCCGGATAAGGCCCTCGGTGTAACCCGTGCCAATAATGTTGTAGTGGATGTCGGGAATCTGCTGGATGAGTTCGGGCATGGCGCGAAGCACCTGGATGTGGCCCTTGCGTTCGATAAGACGGCCCACGGTGAGTATGCGCGCGGGATGGTCTTTCGCGAAAGGCGCGTCACAGGGATTGGCCTGATATTGCGGGTCGAAATGGCCCTCCCCGACCCCCGGAACAATGACGCTGATGCGCTCGGGGTCGGCTCCGAGATCGACGACGAGGCTCAGCTGGGCATTGTCGGAAGCGGCGACGATACGTCCGGCCCGGCGGCATGCCCAGCGAGCGAGGCGCGATTGAAACCGGGTCCGCGCGATGGTGGCGGGACCTTCGGCGTGGGTGAAAATAATGTAAGGCAGCTTCGCGCGCGAAGCCAGCCATCGCACGACGGGGCCCGTGGGGACGAGTTCCCCGGCAACGATTACATGGGGCTGAAAATCGCGCACCAGTTGCCTGCCGAACTTCCAGAGATTGCGATAGATGGGCGCGTGCTGAAGGTCGTATTTTTCGAGAAATTCCGATTCCTCAAGGGGGCAACGGGTGACGGCATAAGGCTGCTTTGCATCGAAGGCCGCGTCACCTTCCTGGGCCCGCGTCAGGATGTGGACTTCGCAGTCGTCGCGTTTGGCGAGGCGCGAAAAAAGTTCATGATAATAAATGCGCGATCCCCCGCGATGGGGCAGAAAATTGTCCGTGAGCAGGAGAACGCGCATGGGTTCTGATGGAGCCTTTCCGGGCTTTGATTATCCAACGATAAAGGTGACGGCACGTTCGGCGCTTTCCTGATAGCCGATGCGAATGGCCTTCGCCCGAATCGTCCAGGTGCCGGCTTTTTCAAAACGCAGCAGGTCCGTATAGAGCTTCCACTCAGGCTCGTCGCCTTCTTCGTCGGTCCAGCCGATGGACGCCCCCTGGCTCGGGGTGTGAAGTTGGACCAGTGCCGGAGCCTTGAGTTCCACCTGGCCATAGGCCGCGTCGCGACCGGGATTGTCTTCATCGAAAGGGATAAATATGGGCGTGACCGTGCGCGGCTGAAAGCCGTCGGGATACCAGCGCCGGACCATTTCCACTTCGTCGGTTTCGCCCCAGCGATCATAGTGATGCCGCCAGTTATCAAGGACGACGCGCAGCCGCTCCAGGTCCTGGGCATAGTGGGGATTGTCCACGAGGTTGTTGAGTTCGTAGGGATCCTTCTGCGTGTCGTAGAGTTCCTCGGCCCGGCGGCTGCCTTCAAAGAGAACAGCCAGTTCCGGGTTCTCCTTGAGTTTCCCCTCCCGGTTCATCTTCCACAGCTCCTGAAAAATGGGGTGGCGGTTGCGATAGGGAATCCAGAGCGAGCGTTCCAGTTCGGGACGATAATTGCGGATGTACTTGAAACGCTTGTCGCGGACGGCGCGGATCATGTCGTAAGACTCGTCGTAGCGGTCCCGCGTGGCAAAGATATATTGGCGCGGCTCTTCTTCCTTGGGTCCGAGAAAGGCATGGCCCTGAAGGTGCTGGGGAATGTCGATGCCGGTCATGGACAGGACGGTAGGGGCAAGGTCGATGGTGCTGATGAGATGGTTGGATCGGGAGCCTGCTTTGATCTTGCCCGGCCACTTCACGATAAGCGGTACGCGGATACCGCCGTCGTAGGGCCAGCGCTTACTGCGGGGAAGCCCTTCGCCATGGTCGCTCCAGATAAATACGGCCGTGTTGTCGGCAAGTCCGTCTTCTTCCAGTTGGTCGAGGAGCTGGCCGACAAGGGTATCGTTGTAGGCGATGTTATCGTACTGGCGCGCGAGGGCCTTGCGGCATTCAAGCGTGTCGGGTAGATAGGGCGGCAGTTTGACGGTGTCGGGATCGGTCTTCGGATCGCCACCCTTTTCCGCCCACTGGCCGCTTTCGTGGGTGGATTGCAAATTATAAACGGCAAAGAAAGGCTGGTCCGGATCGGGCCGGTTGCGCCAGTGGTTGGCGAGTAGATCGGGTATGGTGATTTTCCAGACGTCCCAGGCGGTGAAAGGCACGGGGCGGTCGAACTGGTAGTCGCACTTGCCGTTGTTGGTGCAATAATATCCGGCGGCGCGGAGGTATTCGCTGAAACACTTGACATAATGAGGAATCACGGCGCTGTAGGGCGTTGGCATTTCGGGCGTGTTTTTGTTCGTGTGGGCGGTGCGCATGTGATGGGTGCCGATGAATGTGGGATACATTCCGGTGATGATGGCGCTGCGCGCCGGCGCGCACACGCCAGCCGTGGAGAAGCAGTGGGTATAGACGCAGCCCTCGGAAGCGAGGCGGTCCACGTTGGGGGTCTGGGCGACATCATCCCCATAGCAGCCGAATCGGGGGGTGGTGTCTTCGAATGAAATCCATAGAATGTTCAGCGGTTTGTCTTGCGACATGATCGAGCCTTTCCGTCTGTGTTTTTTTGTATAAGCAGAAAGCCTGCCGGTCCCGGATTGGGGAAGCGGCAGGCTTTTATTACGCGATCAGTTCCGGCGCAGGAGGATGGCTCCGGCCGAGGGCTGGCTCAGTTTCTGGTTGATCTCGAGCAGCTCGTCGTAATCATCCGCCGAGATCACCGCAGCGTCGAGTTCGATTTCATGTTCGATCTCAAGAACGCCATCCTCTTCCATCTCGATTTCCACTTCCACCTCGCCGCCGTCGTTGGGCGCGTCCCATTCCACGGCGTCGGGCATGAAGACAATGTTGCGCCAGCCCGCGGGAAGTTTGATTTCCGTTTCCACCTCACTGTTCCGGCTGCCGGACCAGTAGATGGGATTGGTGCGTTCGTCGGAACGCAGACGGAAAAGGTTGCGCAGGGTGTAGGGCAGGTCGAGGTACATGTAGTCGCCATCAACAACGGCATAGCGCTCAACCTTGACAGTGAAGGACTCGACGCCGGGATAGTCGTTGAAGTTGGTGGTGAGATCGCCCTGGGCCTTGGCTGCCTGAGAGATTCCGGCGACGGCTTCCTGATAGTAGCGCTTACGTTCCTCGGGGGCCATTTCATCGAAGCGCTTTTTGCCCGAGCCGAATGAGTTGCCATAATAGTAGCGCGTCTTGGTAATAATAGCGTCGCCGTTGTTGAGCAGTTCGATGTCGTATTCGGATTCGCTGTGGTCGTCCTTGCCGCGTGGGGCATCGATGGTGCGGACCGGCTGCTTCCAGAAAGCCCAACCCTTGGGCTTCAGGAGGAGACCGGCGCGGTCGTCATGCGATGTTGCGCCAAGAATGTCGTACTGGTCGGTGTCGTTGAGGAAGACGGAATCGCCATCGACCCGCACGCGCACAAGGACCGTCCCAAAGTAAGACGGATCGGGAGTATTGAGCAGAACTTCCGACAATTCCTTCGCCTCGGGGGCCCGGGAGGCTAGCATGAAGTCGGAGGAAATCCCGACGGCCTTGAGCATGGTGTGGATCAGGACGGCGCGGTCGGTGGTGTTGCCGTAGCCGTCTTCGAGGGTGGTGTCGGCATCGGTGACGGCAGTGAAGGGCAGCTCGCTGAGACCGGGTCCGGCGTCGCGAATATTCTTCGCCACGAAGTCACGAATGGCGATGACCTTATCGCTTTTGGAATCGAGATCTTTCGCGATTTCCCGGGCCTTGGCCGCCGCGTCGGACTGGGCATGGGTGGCCTTCATGAGCACGTGACGCACATGGTCGGCAAAGGCTTCCCAGTTTCCCGTGGAGACCATGAGGTTTGGGTTAAAACTCCACCAGGGCGGCAGCGAATCTTCCGAAGGTACGGCTTTCTGGTTCTGCGCGGTCCATTCGAAAGTGACCGTTTCATCGTCGCTGCTCCTGGCGGAAACGATGACGGGTTCGGAGTCTTTAGGCCGCATGGGATCGCGGATGCCGATCATGGCGCTGTCGTTTTTCCATATATCCAGTTCGAGGCTTTTGGGCACAATGAGCTGGACCATTTTCATGTCGATGGGGTCGCTTCCGCGGAAGTTGTGGCTGATGGCGAAGAAGGGCTGATCCTTGAGTTTGCGCGTGTATTCGTAATAAATGACGCTGCCTTCTTCCACGCCGGGCATGCTGGCCACGAGCGTCTTGGCGGCAGGATAACGCGGAGCCGAACCCGCCCATCCGGCGTCGAGCTCGTTGATCTCCTGCTCGGAAATATACTGCACCGAATCCCCATTGCTCACGGTGGCGGTGGTCAGTTCGATTTCTTCCCAGGCGGGGTTGTAATTGAACTTGATTTCCGAATTATCTTTCTTGCCCTTGTAGGTGAGGACCTGCTTCTTGATCTTCACCGTCTCTTCCCAGGTGTGGGCGTCGGTGAGTTCATAACGATACCGGGCCTCGATGATGCGCACGTCGGGCGCGGCTTCGGGCTTGAAGGGTGCTTCCGCTTTCGCCGTCTGGATGCCGCGTTTGAAAATGGGCTTCTTGCGGGCGTTGTATTCCATGTCCTTGAGGATTTCCTTGAGTTCCAGGTATTCCTCGGGGTTGAATTCGACGGCTTTCATGAGAAAAATATTCTCCCCCTTGAACGTTCCATCCTCGATCTTCAGCGCCTTTTGCCAGCCGAGGGTGTCGGTGTCGATAGAGGGATATTCCGGAATGCTGATGGGCTGGCCGATGCTTTCATCGAGCGTCAGCACCAGGCTTTCCTCGACCCCGCAGGCCAGGTCCGTCACCAGGGGATACTCGCGTTTTTCAAGACCTGTGCGGCCCAATATGAAGTTGACCATCCCGACGCTTGCGCCGACGCTGGGCACGGGCATCATGATGGTTTTGTCTTTGCCGATGAGAACGTCTTCGGCTTTAAACTCCATGGTCACCTGGAGCGGTGTGGAGGTGTCCTGCATGTTTTCGGGAATCAGTTCGAAATGAGTCATGCGTCCGCCTGCAACGATGCGCTTGAGGACGCCGTCGAAATATTTGCGGCGCTCCTCCGGCTTGATGCGCGAAAAGTAGCCGCGGTAGGCGTTGTCGTTGATGCCTTCAAAGTGCATGACGCTCTTTGCCGTCAGGACACCGTCGGCATCGATCGCCGCTTCGGTGCTGATGCGCATCATGTTGTCCCGCGCCGGATCGATAGGTGATACGCGCAATTCTTCGCCTTCGGGCTTGGCAACGAGATAGCTCTGGTTATTGAGATAGGCGGGGAAAAGTTTCTTGGTGTTTTCGTCGGTGGGATCCATGAGGACGTATTCGCCGGGCTTGATTTCGACTGCCACGACAGCATGATTGAAGTAGGGCTGCGGAACTTCCTCGTCCTTTTTGGGGCCGTTGTGGATGAGCACGGGATAGCCCTTGAGTCCGGCTTCGCGCAACATAACCACCAGCAGCGCCGCCTTGTCACGGCAAACGCCATGGCGGTTTTTGAAGGTCAATGAAACATCGTGGGGCTCATAACCGGGAGCCTCGGCCTCGATGGTGATGCCCATGTAGCGGATTTCCTGGGAGACCCACTTGAAAATGATTTCGATTTTCTGCATGTCATCGTCGATGCCCTCGACCAGGTTCTTAACGGTCGTCTTGATTTCAGGCGTGGTTTCGTAATGGGGCTCGGAAAGGTTCCAGTACCACTTGGAAATATCCTCCCAACTGGGAATCGTGCTGACGAGCAGGCGCTGGACCACGGTATGGAGCGGCGGCATGCTGGGTTCGCTGTACATGCGGGGCACGTCGCTGATGGTCCACTTGTAATGGATGCGTCCGTCTTTCTCGGTCTTTTCGTGCTTCACCGTTCCGGGGACTTCATCCTTGAGGGCGATATTGCGCAAGGGCAGTTCCTGGGGGGCCTGCACTTCATAAACGTAATGCTTGATGGGGCTGGTATATTCGAGAACCTGGTAATCGCTCCAGGTGTCCGGTACACGAGGCTTCACGAGTTTGCCATGGCTCACGTAACGAACGATGTCGCCCACTTCGAGACCCGGCACACCCACGCGCAGGATTTTGCTGTTGGGGTTATAGATGTTCGAACTCATCTGCGAAGGATCGACCATGACGCGGCTCTGCTTTTCCACATCCACGGGGACGATAGTGCCGTCGGGCTTGATCACCTGAAGCAGGAGCACTTCCGTGGTGCTGTAGGGCAGGGTAAAATAAAAGGACAGGCTCGTATTGTCGCGCTTGCCTTTTTCCGTGAGGATTTTCATGAAGGTATCGTCCCATTCCAGGGAGGTGCCGTCGGCTTCGTAGCGGACGAGGATATAGTCGTCCAGGAGTACATCATCGGCGTTGGGATATTTTTCGCGGGTGACTTCTTTCGCCGCTTCGAGCACTTTGTCAACGTCCAGAATGCCGTTGGCGAATTCGTTTTCCTGAGCCGGAACCAGAACCGGCAAACTGATGACCAGCAGCATCAGGCTCAGTGCCGTCAGCATTTTCCGATAAAGGGCCTTTGCATCTGTTTTAAGAAAATTCATATTGAATCTCTATCCTTTCTATATCTGCTCTTTCCCATGGGCTGGGGAAAGGATTCATTGTTTGGCATAACTGCTTCCACAACCATGATCTATGCAGGATAGCATAGATGGGCATAATTCAAAAATATTTTTGCTCCACCCTCAGGGCGCAACTACCAGACGCAGGGCCTCGCTGGGAGAATCGGAAAAAGGGGAGGTCGGGAACAGCACAGGCTTCGCCTTGATTCCCTGGGCCTGAATAGCGCGTTGATAAAGATGATAGTAGTCCATGGAAGGAGCAAGCAGACTTTCGCCTTTTTGCATCTGCCGCAGGAGCGATTCGGCGGGACGGCCCGGCGGGTGCAGGCGGATGGGTACATGGCTGAGCCCCTGGCTCTGGATCAGGTGGGGCGATATTTTCGCGTGATAAAAATACAATTCGTAGCAATAAGGCAGGTTGCCTCCGGGTGGCGCGCCGCCGGCCTGGATGTGCAGGGGCATGGAGGTGGCCGACAACTCAGAGCCGGTGATTTCCGCGCGTTCTTCGATGGCCTCGCGAACGCCATACTCAAACCAGGGAGCCGACCAGGCCGGATAAACAAAAAACAGCACGAGAAGAATTGCCGCCGCCTGCACGCCGAGCAACGTGGGCATGGCCCATCGCAGGCGCGGCGATTTTGCCCGCAACCAATCCCAACAGGCCACGGCCCCAAGCGCGCTGATAATCTGCGGCGCGGGAATGGCGTGCAAGGTGCGCAGGGCGTGGGGGATGCCCTCGCGCGTGAGTGCCGCGCTGACGGGGGCCAGCAGGAACCAGCCGATCAGGAGCAGGTCCGCCTTGTTGCGCCGACGAAGGCAAAGAAAAAGTCCCACCGGAAAAAAGAGCACCTCCACATGCATCATCACGCCGAATCCCGGCAAACCATGGCGCGGCAGACTGTCGCCCGAAAAGAAAAGATACCACGGGTTCAGGTGCGAAATATAGTTGATGAAAAACTGAAGCAATTGACGCGGCAGCGCCTCGTCAGTACCAAAGACGGAAATCCGCTGGAAGCGCCCCATCCCTTCCCCGCCGCCGGAAAGCATGGCGTAGAAGGTCGGGGCCAGCACCAATATCGTAATCAGGCTGAGGCGCAGGGCCTGCTTATAATGACGGCGTATTTCCGGCAAAAACACCACCACCATCCACCCCACGAAAAGCAGCAGGAAAGGACGAGCGCCCGAATAGGCATAAAAGGCCAGCCCGAAGCAGATAATCCCCAACCGAAAACGATCTTCCATTCGGCGCAGGGCGCGCTTGTTGTCGAGTTTGCAGAGCGGATCAGCCGGCTTGAGCATCAGGATCAGCGCCGCCGATAAAAGAAAGGGCACGAATATGCCCTGCTGTGCCCAACGCGAAAAAACCAGATGCCAGGGCGAGAAAGCGAGAAAGGCCATTGTCCAAAGCCCCGTCCGCGGATCGCCTTCCAGGCGTCGTGCCAGCAGAAAGGCGAAGATCACCGTAAAGATTCCGATAATCGCCGCAGGCAGCCGCAGCATCCAGGCGTTCAAGCCCCCCACCAGCACCAGGGGCGCGGCGGCGTACTGGTAGATCATCGACGTGGTCGATCCCCAGACATTGACGAAAAACGGCAAAATGCGCGGGCGTGGCGGAGCCGGTTCGTTCCGCAGTTCTTGCGGCAAAGCCCCCATGCCCGGAAGGCGCTGCGAAGTCTGGACGATGAGATCAGGTTCCCGAAAGGGATTGAGATCATAAACGCCGCCCACTTCCATCACACACCAGGCAGAATAGCCCTTTTCGGCCTCATCACGAAAGACGCCTGCCGGATTTGATCCCAGAAAAAGCAACCGCGACAAAGCGGCAAGCACCAGGAGGATGAAAAAGCAGAGACGCATGAAGACAGACCCGTTTCGTTCGGAAGGAGCTATGGCCCTTTCCGGTTTTTGGAGATTCTCAAAACAACGCCGAAGGCGTTGCCCAATAATAGCCCCGGGTTTTAACCCGGTGGTACTAAAACATCAAACAAGATGATAACCCCGAAGGGGTTTCCCTATTTCAAAGCCAAGGCTCCATGTAATATAAGGGAAACCCCTTCAGGGTTTTACCTTATTTGCGGCACAACCTCACGGGTTAAAACCCGTGGCTATTGTTGGGAAAGCCCTCCGGGCTTCTCACCCGAAATTTTCAGGCTAATCTTGAACATCAACGCATTCAGCCCCTTTAATTAATATTTCCCCAAAAAATCCTGAGACCGTCATTATTTTTCGTAAACGATATTCTTCTTCTTCATTTTTTCCACGAGGGTGGTGCGTTTGATATTGAGCAGTTCGGCGGCCCGGCTTTTCACGCCGTCGCATTTTTCCAGGGCCTGCAAAATCATATTCCGCTCAAAGTCGTCCACCAGTTCGGAAAGGTCCAGGCCATCATCGGTCAACGCGGGGATCACATGCTTGCCGTTGCCGCCTTCGGAATTATTTTCGCCGGAAAAGGACTGGGCCATGGCCGCTTCGTCCTGCTCGGAAGCGGACCGGATAAAGCTCTGCTCCTCAGGACTGAGGCCTTCCGTGGGCTGCAGTTTGCTGGGTGGCTTGGGTCCCTGAAAAAAAGCCATGGGATCGGGCTGCGGCGGATTGGGCATGGACATTTCGGGCGTGGGCGAAGGCGAAGAAATTGCGGGACGCGCCATGGAAACCGCCGTGTGAACCGACTTGGCCCATTGGCGGAATTTCAGGGGCAGATCATCGGGTTGCACAATTTCCGTCCGCGCCAGAATCGTCATGCGTTCCACCAGGTTTTCCAACTCACGCACATTACCCGGCCAGGGAAAGGCCTCGAGAATTTCGATCGTTTCCGTCGCAAAGGCCTCGATCTGCCGCTCCTGCCGCGCGTTGAATCTTTTCAGAAAATGCTTGATCAGCAATGGCAGATCTCCCTTGCGCTCACGCAGGGCCGGCACTTCAATGGGAACCACATTCAAACGATAATAAAGGTCCTCCCGAAATCGCTTTTCCTGCACCGCCCGTTCCAGATCCACATTCGTCGCCGCCACCACCCGCGTATCCACCTGGAGCGTTTCGGTGGAACCGACGGGCTCCATTTCATGCTCCTGCAAAACGCGCAGAACCTTGACCTGAAGTTTCGGACTCATGTCGCCGATTTCATCCAGAAAGATCGTACCACGATGGGCCAGCAAAAAACGTCCGGGCCGTTCCGCTATGGCTCCGGTAAAGGCCCCGCGTACATGACCGAAGAGTTCGCTTTCGAGCAGGTCTTCCGGAATGGCCCCGCAGTTTACCGGTACCAGAGGTCCCTCAGACCGTTTGCTTTTTTCGTGGAGAGCCCGCGCGACCAGTTCCTTGCCCGTGCCGCTTTCTCCGCGAATCAGCGCCGTGCTCGAACTGGACGCCACACGTTCGATCAACTCATTCAACTCCCGCATTTTCTGGCTTTTGCCGATAATCTTGCGGGGCTTCTTGCTGGAAAAACGCCGCGAAACCGCCGCGATTCCGCCACTATTCTTGCTTTTGCGCCCGGCCAGATGTTCCATGGCGCGATTCGCCAGTTCGATAATCTCACTGCCCTGACAGGGCTTCAGGATATAGTCGAAAGCCCGCGCCCGCAGAGCCTCCACCGCTGTATCCATGGTGCCGTAGCCTGTGATAACCACACCCAGGGTCGTCAGATTTTGCCGCTGGATATAGTGTAAAACATCCACCCCGCTGGCCCGCTTCATGCGCAGGTCCGTAAAGGCAATATCTATTTCCCGGGAAGCCAGTTTTTCGCATGCCTCTTCCACGTTGTCTGATACTTCCACCGAAAAGCCCTCCGATTGCAGAATCCGGCAAAAGGTCTGGCAAACCGCCAGCTCGTCATCCACAATCAAAATCTGCCCCTTGGGGTTCTGCCCGCTCATCATATATCTGCTCCATCTGCACAGCCGTCCGAGACAGCCATCCGATACGGAATATTATTCAAAATAAACGAAAAAATCAAAGCGCCAATGCTTTGACATTTTTACCTTAAGAGGTTGATCCATGAAGATGCAAGCAATTTCTGAAAAAGTCCAAACACAATCCCCACAAAAAACTTTATGCGCTTCCCAGGCTTTCTACCCAAAACTTTAACCTCAATAGAATCAGCATTAAAAGACTGAATCCATGCATTTTTGCGCGATTTTCCGGCAATTCCACCCTCTGAGGCACAATGCGTCAAAATATTGAAATCCATTAGCGCAACACGCGCATTGCCGCAAAACGACCTTCCCGGTCAATAATCAGCGCCGTCTTGAAAAAGCGGCATAAAGGTTTCAGGCCCATCTGCCGAATATAATTAGTGAAGGTTTCTGATTACCTTGATTAAGCCAAGTATGCTGGAACCGGTGCAAGAGGCGCAGGATTTCCGGTTATGTGTGCGGGGTTGGCCATTTCACTATGAATTTTGAGGAAATGACAGGGGACGATATGGACATGCATGAAAAGCGCCGAGAGTTCGCGCAAAAGGCCTTGGAGACGATAGAAAAACTGGCGGGGGAATTGATATCCCTCGATAACAATACGGCCGACCTGGCCGCCCTGGTCGCCATTGTCGAGTATTACAGCACGCTCAAGGACCTGGCCGAAAAATCCGGCGAAAACACGTCTTTTCAGATATGTTTCGGCTCGGAAGAAACCCTTTCTTCCGTCCTCTGCGACCGTTTCGATGATCCGGCTCCCGCCATCATGGCAGTGAAAGACGCCATGGGGGTGCTCAAGGAATACATGGAAGGCATCGCCGATGGCAACGAAAACGCCGAAGCCTGCCAGCCTAAAATTCAAAAACTTTTCGAACTGCTGGAAGTCCCCGTCGTCCAATTGGAAAAAACCAATGTCGTGGATGCCCTTTTTGGCGAAGCGGAAAATGAATCCGCTGTCGAAGAAGCCCCGAAGCCCGAAAGCCCCGAAGCCCCCGTGGAAGCCATTGTCGAAACGCCGCTTCCCATCCCGGAGCCCGAACCGGCTCCCACCGCCCCCCCTCAAACTGCCCCGAAACCGGCTGCCGCACAGCCAGAAGTCATGGAAGTAACCAATGGGCTTCCCGAAGATCTGGAAGATGTGGACCTGTACAAGGAATTTGTCTTTGAATGTTCCGAGCATCTGGAGACGATCGAGGAAAAAATCCTGGACCTGGAAGACAATCCTACCGACATTGACCTGATTAACGAAATCTTCCGCCCCATCCATTCCATGAAGGGTGGCGCGGGCTTTTTGTCGCTGACGGGTATGAACAAACTGGCCCATATCACGGAGACCCTGCTGGATCGCTGCCGCAAGCAGACTATCCCGGTAACTCCCCAACTGGTCGAACTGTGCCTGCGTTCGGTGGACTGCCTGAAGCAGATGATCGCAAACCTGACCCAGGTAACCGAATCATCCACTCCCCAGAATGAAAGCGCGCCCGATATTGTGATCGGCCCGGTGATGCGCGATATCCAGGCTCTGCTGGACAATCCGGAAGGATCTCCGGCTCCTGCGCCGGCACAAGCCGCTCCGGCTGTAGCCGCGTCTGCCGCCCCTTCAGCCAATGCCGCAGGTGGTGCTGCCATCCCGGCCGCCGTAGCCGCTCCAACCCAGGCCCCGGTAATGCCGAACGATCCGAAAGAAGAAGACGGCGACCTCAACGATCCCAACTGGGCGTCCACCGGTTTGCCTGAGACCTTTGGCGATCCCGACGATATCGAGCTTTTCCGGCGCTTCCTGCTGCAATGCAACGAACACCTGGAAACGGTCGAAAGCAAAATCCTGAGTCTGGAAAACAATCCTGAAGACGAAGAGCTGATCAACGAAATATTCCGGGCCATGCATTCCATCAAGGGCGATTCCAGCTTCCTGAGCCTGGACGTGATCGGCAAACTGGCCCACGATACGGAAACCATTCTGGATCGTTGCCGCAAAAAAACAATCCCCTGTTCGGGCCGGGTTATCGAACTCTGCCTGCAATCGGCCGACCTGCTCAAACGCATGGTCAACAATTTGGCCGAAGCCCTGGAACAGGAAAAGCCCGAAGAATTCAAGACCGATCCTGTCGTTTACGGCCATGTCCTGAAAGCCATCAATACCTTTCTGAACAGCCCATCCGGTCGCGGAGAAGCGCCGCCGCCTTCGACCCGTCCCCCACGCCTTGGCGACGTGCTGATCCAGGAAGGCAGCCTGACCGAAGCCGACCTGGAAGAAGCTCTGGCCCTGCAGGAAATGCCCCTGGGCGAAATCCTGGTGAAGACGGGCAAGGCCTCCGCGGACCAGGTGGAAAAGGCGCTGAGCAAGCAAAAGGAAGCGGGCGGAGCGGGCGCGGGCGGCGTTGCCGCGCGGGCAATCAAAGTGGATACCGAAAAAATCGACTTGCTGGTCAATCTGGTGGGAGAATTGGTCATCATCGAAGCCCAGGTCGCCCAGATGGCGGCAACGGCGCAAGTCGGAAACGGTAACGGTTCCACCCAGATATGGGAGAAAAACGTGTCCCAACTGGGCAAAATCACCAAGGAACTCCAGGACCGCTCCATGTCCCTGCGCATGATGCCCATCAAGCAGACCTTTCAGAAAATGACCCGCCTCGTGCGCGACGCCAGCCACAAGATGAACAAGAAGGTCAACCTGGTGCTCAGCGGTGAAGATACCGAACTGGACAAAACCGTGGTCGAACAGATCGGCGATCCCCTGGTGCACATGCTGCGTAACAGCGTGGACCACGGCATCGAATCTCCCGAAGACCGCGTGGCCGCCGGAAAGCCCGAAACGGGCACGGTCAACCTGGAAGCCTATTACGAAGGCGACCGCATCCTGATTCGGGTCCGCGACGACGGCAAGGGCCTCGACAAGGAAGTGCTCCTGAACAAGGCCATCGAAAACGGCCTCATCAGGGAAGGCGAAAACCTGTCCGACGAACAGATTTACAACCTCATCTTTGCCGCGGGATTTTCCACGGCCAAGGAAGTTACCGACATTTCCGGCCGCGGCGTCGGAATGGATGTGGTCAAGCGGAACATCGAAAAGCTCCGCGGCCATATCATCACTGAATCGGAAAAGGGCAAAGGAACGACCATCACGGTCAGCCTGCCTCTGACCCTGGCAATCATCGACGGCATGGTCGTGCGCGTGGGCAAGGAAGAATTCATCATCCCCACCGTATCCATCCAGGAATCGGTACGTCCCGAAAAGAAAGACATTTCCACGGTCACCGGTCGTGGAGAAATGATCAATGTGCGCGGCAACCTGGTTCCCCTGATTCGGCTCTATCGAACCTGGAACATCGAACCCAAAACGGAAGATCCCTGCGATTCGCTTGTGGTCATCGTGGAAAACAAGGGGCTGCGCGGCTGCCTGATGGTGGATGAACTGGTCGGCCAACAGCAGATCGTGATTAAAAACCTCGGCGAGCAATTCGGGGAAGTCCGCGGCATAGCCGGAGCCACTATCCTGGGAAGCGGCCGCGTCGGCCTGATTCTGGATGTGGATGGCATTCTCGACAAGGCCATCAACGGCTAAGAAAGCAGAAGGACAAAAAATATGGCGGGAGAAAACGGAAAACAAGCAACGGCTGAACTCAAGGAATTCGCGGGTAAATACCTGACCATGATCCTGGGAGATGAGCATTACGGCATCAATATCACCAAAGTCCGGGAGATCATTAACCTTCAGGACATCACCCGCGTCCCCGAAACGCGTCCCGAACTCAAGGGCGTTATTAACCTGCGCGGACAGGTGATTGCTGTTATCGATCTGCGCATCAAGTTCGGCATGGAAGAACGCGAGTACGATGACGACACCTGCATCGTGATCGTGGAAAGCGGCAAACTGGTCACCGGGCTCGTGGTGGACCGGGTCGATGAAGTGGCCGACCTGGAAAACACAGATCTGGAACCGGCCCCCAGGTTTCATACGCAAGTGGACACCCAGTTCATTTCCGCGATGGGCAAGGCGAAAAACAAGATCATTATCCTGTTGGATACAGATTATATTTTGGAAAGCACCAAATGCAGAAGCAACATCTTATCGGAAGAATCTTCGTTCTGACCCCCCAAGAGATGCTGATGACGCATGTTTAGAAGGAGGACCACATCGGTGAACAATACAGTCATTGGTGGGTTTGAATTATCGGATAATCTATATCGCAAATTTGTAAAACTGGTTTATGACGCGGCCGGCATCTCTCTGGGCGAGGCAAAACGCGAACTCGTGCGATCCCGCTTGTCAAAAAGGCTGCGCACTCTCGGCCTGGCGTCTTTCGAGCAATATTACCAGTTTCTCTCGAAAAACGACCCCGAGGGGAATGAACTGGTGATGATGCTCGATTGCATCTCGACCAACAAGACGGATTTTTTCCGCGAAGGCCAACATTTTATATTCCTGCGGGAAACCATCCTGCCCACGCTGATGAACAAGGCCCGCCACCAGGGAAACAAGTGCATCCGCATCTGGAGCGCCGGTTGCTCTTCCGGCGAAGAACCCTATACCCTGGCCATGGTCCTGCGCGACAGCCTGGACCCCAGCGTCAACTGGGACTGCAAAATCCTCGCAACCGATATATCTACCAAGGTCCTGCATTTTGCCTATGAAGGGATCTACGAGGAGCAAAAGGCCCAGGCTATTCCGCCCCAGTTCCGGTCCGCCTATTTCACCCGCGAAAAAACAGCCAAGGGTACGGTAGTCTATCGCGTGAAGCCCGAAATCCGCCAGATGGTCACTTTCCGACGGCTTAACCTGATGAACGCCACCTTCCCCTTTTCCGGAACCTTTCATATCATATTTTGCCGAAACGTCATGATCTATTTCGACAAGCAGACCCAGGAAGCCCTGGTCAACCGGTTTTACCGCTACCTGTCGCCGGGGGGTTATCTTTTCATCGGCCACAGCGAAAGTTTGAACTCACTGAAAACGCCCTTTCAGTTTGTGAAGCCGACGATCTATCTGCGCAACAACTGAGGCGATAAAATGCGGTCTGGGAGACCTTGCAATAATGGCAAGCGAAAACAACGGCAAAACCCGTATTCTGATTGTGGACGACTCGGTGGTCGTGCGCGGTGCGCTGACACGTCTGCTGGGCAAATACGAGGATATCGAGGTTGTCGGTTCGGCAGGGGATCCCTATGAAGCACGCGAGATGCTCGTGTCTCTCAAACCGGACGTTATGACACTGGACATCGAAATGCCCAAGATGGACGGCCTGACCTTTCTGCAGAAGATTATGCAGCATTTTCCAATTCCCGTGGTGATGCTGAGCAGTCTGACTCGCGAAGGGGCGGACCTTTCCATGAAGGCCATCGATCTGGGGGCCGTGGATGTGATCAACAAGCCTTCAAGCACCCAGGCCGACGGGCTGCGCGAGTTGGGCATCACCCTGGCCGACAAAATCCGCGCGGCGGCCAAGGCAAGGGTTCGACGCAAAGCGCCCCCGCCCAACGCTAAATACGATCCCCGGGGCAGACCCCTGGGGTTATCGCAACCACTGGGACGAGTACGGGGCACGGGCTACGCCAAAGGCGAAATCATCACCCCGCCTCCCGAACTCAAACGCAACCTCCACAAGGTCATCGCCATCGGCGCGTCCACAGGCGGCACCGAAGCCCTCCGCGTGGTGCTGGAGCGCCTGCCCAAAGAATGCCCGCCCATCGTCATCGTCCAGCACATGCCCGAATATTTCACCCTCGCCTTTGCCAACCGCATGAATTCCTTCTGCGAGATCGACGTGAAAGAAGCCGAAGACGGCGACCGCCTCCGACCGGGTCTGGCCGTGATCGCCCCCGGAAATTCGCATCTCATCCTGCGCAATCTGAATGGAGCCTTCGCCGTTCGCGTTCAGGACGGCCCGCTCGTATGCCGACATCGTCCCTCGGTGGAAGTCCTTTTCCAGTCGGTCGCCCGCGCCGCCGGGCCGAATGCCGTGGGCGTCATGCTGACCGGCATGGGTGGCGATGGCGCGACAGGAATGCTCTGCATGAAGCAAAAGGGAGCCCTCAACATCGCCCAGGACGAAGCCAGCAGCGTCGTATTCGGAATGCCCAAGGAAGCCATCAAGGCAGGCGGCGTCGATAAAGTCCAGCACCTCGAACGCATCGCCGAAACCATCATCGAATTCTGCTGCAAAAGATAAACCTGCCCGAAACCTGAATCCGGAGCAGTAGAGCCGCAACCCATAACATCCGCGTCATCCGCGCTATCCGCGATCCATTTTCTTAACCGCGAATAGTACAGATACCTTTGGCTATTTTGGAATGGGGCTGTAACATAAGTGGGCACGCAATATAGAAGAGGCATTACCTCTTTTTATTCATAGGCTTTTCCTTATTAGGGCTGAAATCCCGGAATTATTCCAGCCAGGGGTGAAACCTCAGCTGTATGATTATCCAAATAAGATTTCAGTGCTGTAAGCACGGCTCAAATTGGGGCGCGCTTACAGCGCTTGCTTTTTTACAGTCTGAGTTCTGGGTAAAAAGCCCACCTTGGTACCTTAGTCTCTGCCTTCTTTCACCAAAACAAAGAAACCTTTTGGGTGATCTCGTTTGTAGTAAGGCCCGTAAGGGCCGTCATCCGGAGCAGAAATTTCCAGGATGATGAATACATTCCAATCAACCCGACGCCCCTCACGGGGCTGACTACGAACCTGCAAGTCTTTCAAAAAATCCGACAAATGGATTGTGGGAGAAACCCACATTGGAGTCGTTCTCTTAAGTCTTTGGTGTTAAGGCCGACTCGGATATGGCCTTTTATCCGCAGATTACGCAGATGGTAAAGCGCCAAAGGCGCGCCCCATAACAGGCCTGGGCTTTCAACCCCAGGTCGGACAAAGAAAAAGAAGAGAGGGCTGAAGGCCCGATCCATACTTAAAAATTGCAGAAAGACTTTTGAGAACAACTATAGCCCCCATTTATGTCGTCGGCCTTCTGAAAAAATTCGCCCAAGTTCCTGTTGACTCCTTTTTCCAGAATGCTAAACTCAGGAAGCACGTGGTTTTCCCGAGAGACAACACGCGCACATCCCCGGGTCAAGTTGCGCTCCGGCGCAACCCATTCCAAATGAATAAAGAGAAATGAGCAACAAAGACAATGACTCTCCGGTTCGACCTGCACTACCTGTCAGCGCGGACCAGATGCAAGCCTATGTAAAAAAAGACCTGCGCGCCGATACGGCCGCTGGCATCACGGTTGCCATCATGGGCATCCCCCAGGCAATGGCCTACGCCATGATCGCCGGAGTTCCTCCCGTTTACGGCCTCTACACCTCCATCGTCAGCTGTATCCTGGGCGCCATGTTCGGCAGTTCCAGCCACCTCGTCACTGGCCCGACCAACGCCTCCAGCTGGCTGATCTTCAGCATCATCGTCAATATTCCGCAGGATATATACCCCATCGACGTCCATGACAAGACGCAGGTCGTCGAGGTGGTATTGTTGCTCACGATCTTGACAGGCCTGGTCAAACTCATCTTCGGCCTTCTACGCCTGGGCGGAATTGTGCGCTACGTCTCCAACTCCGTCGTCACGGGCCTCACCGCCGGAGCCGGTATCCTCATTGCCGGCAACCAACTCAAAAACATCATGAACCTGGAACTGGACCCGAACAAGACCAAACAGTTTTACCTGGTTATCATCGAAACCTTCAAAAACATCGACCAGACCAATTTCTACGATCTCGGCATCGGCATTTTCACCGCTCTCATCGTGATATTTGCCAAAAAGATCCATAAGAAAGTCCCAGGCCCCCTGTTGGGAGTGATGCTTTCGACGGCTATTGTTTATTTTCTGGGCTGGGAACAACAGGGCGTCAGCATCCTCAAGGACCTCAGCGGTGACAAGCCGATTGACAATTCCCTCGCTATCTTTCATTTGCCGAACCTGATCCTGCCCTCCAATTTCAATTTCGGGCTGGTCAAGGAACTCAGCAGCGGCGCTGTGGCCATTGCGATCCTGGGCCTGGTGGAGGCTTCGTCCAGTTCACGCGCCGTCGCCGCCAGTTCCGGACAAAAACTCAACTTCAGCAAGGAATTCGTCGGCCAGGGCATCGCCAATATCGGCGGCGCTTTTTTCCTGAACTTTGCCGGTTCCGGTTCCTTTACGCGCACCGCCCTCAACTATCAGGCTGGTGCTCATACCAAGATGGCGGCTGTTGTTTCCGCCATTTTTACCGCCATCACCATCCTCATGCTGGCTCCGCTGGCGAACTATATCCCCACAGCCAGCCTCGCTGGCATGTTGATCGTCATCGCCTATGGCATGGTTGAAAAGAACCGCTTCAAACTGGCCCTGCGGTCCGGATTCAATTCCCGCGCCGTCCTTTTTGTCACGTTGATATCCACCCTCATCATGCCCCTGCAGTACGCCATTTTCGTCGGCGTATTCCTGTCGATCGTCTTCCTGCTCAAAATCACCAGCCATGCCGACCTGAGCCTGCTGGTTCCCCGCGAGGGCGGACGATTCGAGGAAGTCCCCTACAACCAGGCAGTGGGCGAACCCATCGTGCTGATCAACATGGCCGGTGACTTCTACTTTGCCGCCGTCGAAAATCTGGATGCCGAACTGAATCAGGCCCTCACATCCGAAACGCGTGTGGTCATCCTGCGCATGAAACGGCTTCGAGCTGTCGGCAGCAGCGCCATGGCAATTCTGACGACCTTTTATGAACTGCTCCAGAAGCGCAATATCAGCCTCGTGGTCTGCGGTGTGGACAAAAGCCTCGCCGGGCTGCTTACACGGTCGGGTTTCCGCACAAAAGTCGGCGAGCAGAATATTTTCTATGCCGATAACACCCTTTATCAGGCCACGGAACTCGCCGTGGCCCGTGCGCGAGGCATTGTGGAAATGGAACGACGCCGCCGGGACCAGGATGCGGTCATGCACAGCCACCTGGAAAGCACCGAACAACTCATCGCCCGCGACATGATGTCCCGCCAGTGCATCCGATTCGGCATAAACCACAGCCTGCGCGAAGCCGTCTGGCTGCTATCGGAAATGTATAAGCGCCGCCGCGACCAGGACGCCATGCCCCTCTTTCTGCAGGACGTGGAAGGCAAACTCGCCGGCTATGTCACCTCCTGGGACCTGCTGGAACAGATGACGGCCAAACTCAACCTGGACGAATACGCCGCCAAGGACGACAAAGAACTCGCCCGCCAAATGAGCAAGGCCTTTGACAAGTCACTCGCCGAATTCGCCAGCAATGATATTCCAGAATGCGACCTTGAAGACGCCGTAGGAAAGCTGATATATGAATGGAACGAATCAGGCGTGCATGTTCTGGCAATCCGGGACGATCAGGAACGGGTCTCGGGCATGGTCGGTCAAAGCGACCTGCTTGAGCATATCAGCAAGCGCCTGTTTCCCCACGATGACCATTCTGAGGATTCCGACCCGCAAGAGAGTGATCAAAGGAAATCCTGATACAGGCAGGATGCCATGGCCGAATCGAAAAGAAAATCTCCTATCCCTTTGCCAAAGTTAAATCCGGCAGACATAAGGAAATACGCAAAAACCAACTTGCAAGCGGACGCCACCGCGGGCCTGACCGTAGCCGTCATGGGAGTGCCCCAGGCAATGGCATACGCCATGATCGCCGGGCTGCCTCCCGCATACGGCCTCTATACGGCCATCGTCACCTGCGCCATCGCCGCCATCACCGGCTCGTCGCGCCATCTCGTCACCGGACCCACCAACGCCCTCTGCATGGTTATCCTGAGCCTCACCACGCACCTGGCGCGTCAATTTCAGATCAATGTGCTCGAACTGGTCCTGCTTCTCACCATCATGACCGGTGTCATTCAGATCATATTCGGCCTGCTCAAGTTGGGAACCGTTTTACGATACGTATCCAACTCTGTCATGGTGGGCTTTACGGCGGGAGCGGGAATCCTGATCGCCGGAAACCAGCTCAAAAACGTCATGGGCGTGAATCTGGCGACGGACCACGTCCGCTTCCATGACGTCCTCATCGCCACCGCCCAGAAAATCCCCGAAGTCAATCCCTATTCTCTGGCCATCGGCGTCTTGACCGCGCTTTGCGTGATTCTTCTGCCCAAGATCAACAAGAAAATTCCCGCCGCCCTGATCGGCGTGCTCGTTTCCGCCCTGATTGTCTATCTGATGGGATGGCACGATCCCGGCCGAATCAATCCCGACTACAAAATCAAAATCGTCAAGGATATCCGCATCAATACCACACCCCGGGCCGTGGAAGAAAAGGACCCGACCGTCGATGCGAAAGGGAACGCTCCCCACGAGGCCGAGACCGATGAAACCACGGTACCCCAGGCCTTGGGCATGGAAAATTCCGCGGAAGCACAGGAAGGCATTCCGCGCAGCCTGAACATTTTGCGCGTTCCCCACCTGATCCTGCATCCTGATTACGAAATCACGCGCGAGCTCGGCGCCGGCGCCTTGGCTTTGGCTATTCTCGGGCTCATCGAAGCCGCGTCCATCGCCCGCGCCATTGCCGCATCCACCGGCCAACGCCTCAACTTCAATCGCGAGTTTATCGGACAGGGAGTCGCCAACATGACCGGCGGATTCTTCTCCTCTTTCGCGGGATCGGGGTCCTTCACCAGGAGCGCCGTTAACTTCGGGGCCGGTGCGCGAACCCGCATGGCCGCCGTCTTTTCCGCGATGTGGACGGCCCTGACCATCCTCCTGCTGGCGCCGGCGGCTAACTACATCCCCACGGCCAGCCTCGCGGGAATGCTCATCGTCATCGCCTATTCCATGATCGAAAAGCACCGTCTCAAACTCGCCTGGTCTTCCGGCTTCAACTCGCGTCTCGTCCTCGGAAGCACCCTCGTCTCCACACTCATCCTGCCTCTCGAATACGCCATCTTTGTCGGCGTTATCATGTCCATCGTCCTCCTCCTGAAAATCACCGGACGCACCGACCTGACCCAGCTCATCCCGCGCAGCGACACAGGCTTCGACGAAGTGCCCTTCAACCGCGCCGCCGCCTCACCCATCGTGATCGTGAACATGGAAGGCGACCTTTACTTTGCCGCCGTGGAAGACCTGGACTACGAACTCCAGCGATCCCTGACTTCCATGACGAGGGTCGTCATCCTCCGTATGAAGCGTCTCCGCGCCGTCGGCAGCACGGCCATGGCTATCCTCGAACACTTCTGGGAAATCCTCAAGGCCCGCAACATTACGCTCATCGTATGCGGCATCGAGGAAAAACTCGTGGACGTGATGACCCATTCCGGCCTGCGCAACGAAATCGGCGAGCAGAATATTTTCTATGCCGACAACAAACTTTTTCAATCAACGGAACTGGCCGTGGCGCGCGCTGTCAGCGTGGTCGAGATGGAACGTCGCCGCGAGGAAGCCGCCAATCTCAAGGAACCCATCGTCCAAGGCAAACGCGGCATCACGGCAGGCGAAATCATGTCCCGCCATTGCATCCGCTTTGGTAGCCAGCATCAATTGCGCGAAGCCATCTGGCTGCTTTCGGAAATGTTCAAGCGCCAAGCCGGCAAACAGGCACAATCCCTTTTTCTGCAAGATAAGGAAGGCCGACTCGCCGGGCGTATTTCCCCCTGTGAACTGCTTATTAAACTCACCGAAAGCATCGATCTCGATGCCGCGCACAGAATGGATGATCATGAATTCGGCGAGATTCTCGGCCGCAATCTGACCAAATCCATTGAGCCTATGGCTGAAAAAGGCATGGACACCATCGAACGAGACGCCAACATGGCAAGCCTCCTCCGAAAAACCTTTCTGAACGACCTGCGCGTCCTGCCCGTATGCGACGAAGGACGACGCATCATCGGCCTGGTCGGCCAGGGCGAAGTGCTCAACGCAATCGGCGACATGCTCAACCTGAAGCATGAATTCGAACCACCGCTCGCCGGTGAAACTCCCGCGGATGAATCCGATAAAGATATCCCCTTCTGAATCAAGATAAAGGAAGAAGCAAATGGCAGACAATATTACAGCACGCGACTTAATGAAGCAATCATTCCTCAGACTGGGTGCGGCCCATACCTTGCACGAGGCCCTGGGCATACTCCTCGACCCCCAAACCCGCGACAAGGGGCCGCGCATCCTGATCGTCCTGAATCCCGACGGCACCTTTGCCGGAACCCTGACCACCCGTTATCTGCTCAAGGCGCTTCTGCCCGTATGGGTAACCGATGAAGGCGGCGCCGCCGATTCGCTGGAATTCGAACAGCGTCTCCTCCAGTCCATGCAGGAAAAACTCGGTACCAAGGTCAGCGAAGCCATCAACCGCAACATCCCCGCCGTGTCGCCCGAAGAACGCCTGCCCCGCATCATGAAGATCATGCAAGAACGCCGCCTCGACTGCCTGCCCGTCATCGAAAAGGACCGCGTCCTGGGCGTCATTCATATCACCGATCTCTTCAACGCCGCCGCCCAACTGGCCCTGTCCTCCTTTGGCGAACGGGAAAGAAAAAAATAAACAGATTGGAATTATCCCTTACCCATGGCTGACATCCGTGTTCTCAGAATTATATCCGACTTGCAGGTTGGCGGCGTACAGCGCCAGATGCTTCGGACCGCCGGATACCTGCGTCAGTGGGGAGTGGAAACGGAAGTCTGCTGCCAAAAATACCTCGGCCCCCTGGCGAAAATCTACGAAGAACAAAACTACCAAGTTCACCTCATCCCCTTCAAAACCCGCATGCAGCCCTCCGCCCTGCTGGCCCTGCGCAAGCTCGCCGTCCAGGGCAATTTCCATATCGTCCACGCCCACCAGTACCAATCCTGCATGGGGGCCAATTACGCGCTCTTCGGCAACCGACGCGTCAAAATCGTCAACAGCTACCACAGCTTCCAACCCGTTCATTCGGCATCCCAGTCTTTCCAACTGCGCCTCACACGCGGCAAGGCCAGCCGCTTCATTGCCGTCTCCGAAGCCGTCAAGCAGCCTCTTCTCAAGGCTGGAATCCCCGATAAGAAAATCGTCGTCATCCATAACGGCGTCGAGATTCACGGCGACCCCACGCCCATTCCCCCGCGCAAAGCCGACGAACCCATCCGCCTGCTCTATGCCGGACGCTTCGTCAAGCAAAAGCGGCTGGAACTGATGCTTGATGTAATCGAGCGCTGCGCCCAACGCGAAATCCCCGTCCACCTTACCATGCTGGGCGACGGTCCCACCTTCGGCCGCATCGCGCGCCTCATCAACCAGCGCAATCTGACGCCCTATATCGACACTCCCGGTGTCAGCCACGAGGTTCCCGCCTGGCTCGAAAAATCGCACCTTTATCTTTCCACCAGCGAACGCGAAGGCTTTGCAAACTCCCTGCTCGAATGCAGCGCCGCCGGACGCGGCTTTGTCGCCAGCGATATTCCGCCCCACCGCGAAATGCAAAACGGCACCCAGTGCGGCATCCTGGCTCCCGACGACCCTGACGCCTATGCCGACGCCCTCAAAGACCTGGCCGCCCATCCCGAAAAAATTCAGACCATGGGCACGGCCGCATTCGCCCGCGTCCAGGAATTTTCCGACGAAAACACCGCACGCAAATACCTCGATTTATATCGAGATATTCTCGGTTCAGAATAATCTCGGCTTCCACTCACAGATTGCCCGGATGTTCGCAAAGGCGATTGGGATAAATCCTTTCTTAGCCCGGACCCATCCGCACCGGCGTGCATAGCACCTCTGACACCTTTTCATCTGCGAATATCTGCGTAATCTGCGGATTAAAAAATAGCCGTCCTCGAGCACCACAGGCGCACTCCATAACAGTCTGAGGTTCTCAAATTTTTTATATTTGCTTCAGGATTTGTTTTATAATATATCTATCAGGTCGTCCAAATACATATTATAGGGAGAGACAATAATGAAATGCCCCAAGTGCGGTCGCGATAATCCCGAAAAAACATTTACCTGCAAAGATTGCGGAGCCCTGCTGGTGGAAAGCAATTCCGGCATGACCATGCCCCGGGACGAAGAACGGGTGGTCGCGCAGAAAAGCGGCTCGAATGGCTTGGCCGTTGCTTCCCTGATTTTAGGCATTCTCGGTTTTTTGTGCGGAGGGATTATCTTTGCCCTCCCAGGCTTAATAATTGGCATAATCGCCCTTTTCAAGCCCCAAGGCAAAGGCCTCGCGATCGCCGGTGTCGCTGTTTCAGGAATCGTTGTAGCATTAAATATTGCTTTTTTGGCTTTCTTTTTTATAGAAGGGGGCTTTCCCGATATCATTTCAGGATATACAGACGCCTCCGAAAGAGCCACAATCAGCCTTGTGCGATCCGACTTGCGTTCGATTGCCACCGGACTCGAGGCCTATAAACTCGATTACAATATATACCCCCCGCATCAAAAGGCCCTGACGACACCGGTCGCCTATCTGACCAGCGTCCTCGAAGATCCCTATTCCTTTTCGGGATCCGGTCCCTACAAATATTACAGAGCCGGCGACGAATCATGGATTCTGACCAGTCCCGGACCTGACATGGTGGAAGACATCGACCCCGTGGAAGACTTCGAAGCCGACGTCCCCCAGCCCTCGGACATCATCCTGCAAAAGACATACGATCCGACCAATGGGATCGATAGCGGCGGAGACATTTGGCGGGTGAAGCATTAGAGCCGTCCTCGAAAGTTTTTGGGTATTCTTTCGGGACGGGCGCTCTGAAGTCCGAGAAATGGAACTTCTGATCCTTTGACAAAATCTCGCGGCTTT
>CAYWYC010000009.1:0-33957 GCA_964462565.1 uncultured Candidatus Sumerlaeota bacterium
TCCTGGGTTCAGGCAGAATTTAATAAAAGAGGGCTGAAGGTCCTCGACAAAAAAGGCCGAATCCTGGCCGAAAGAAGAGAACGTCGGGATTGGTAATATTATCAGAAGCCATTCTGCCGGCAAGATGCCGGCGGTACGTTAAGCGTTTTGCCGATTCGAAAAAAATATATCATGTCTCATTCATTGGCTCGATTGCGATTGCGATTGCAAGTGCGATAGGGTCTTGCATAGTTAGCCACGTTCGTGGCGTTCATTTGCCGAGTGCAATGAAAAACCGGCAATCCTGATCGCAATCAGGCAAGCGCGATTTCTATATCATTCAACGCCACGCCCCGGGTTTCGAAGCAGAGATACTGGGACGCTTCAACCATGCGGGTGCGGTATTCCATGTCCGCCCCATTCACTTGCAAGGCCTTCGGAGATTTTCCGTGAGGGATCAGGATTTCAAATGAACGCTGGTCGCTGCTTCCGGCCACCTTCAGATTCAGTCTGTTTCCATCGCTTGAAAAACGGTAACGAACATAGCCCCCACCGTCTTCGTACTTCACCGAAGTCGTCACTTTATTGACTTCCGCCGTCGTCCACCGTGGGCTGATGCGCACGGCCTGCATGTTGCGGTCGATGTCCACGACGCCGGCCAATCCCTCGAAGAGCGCGCAAGACAGGGCTCCCGCCTGCCAGGGCTCGGGGACGCCGTGGCCTTCCTTGCTTGGCATGAAGAAGGCCGGGGCGTCGCAGGCGGTCATGGCGACGATCAGCCAGTTAAATCCTTCGGCAGCACGCAGTTCGATTTCGCCTATCTCCTTTTCTGGTTCGGGGTTGTTCATGCCATGGGCGGTGAGGCCGATGTCCCAGAATCGCGGACATTTGCCACGCCAGGCGATGACCGTATCCAGGAAGTCCTTGCGGTTCTTCGAGCGATCCCGCCCCGGAATAGCCGGGGGCGACCAGGCGTTATAGACGTCCTGATTGGGCGTCACATATTTATGCCGATGCGATCCGTCGGTATAGTGAAAGCATACTTCCCCCGCAATAGGCCCGCCGCCGGTGGCCGCGTGGAGGAAGTAAATCGACGCGGCCTTGCGGTTCATTTTGATGCGCGCCGTTTCGGCATAATTTTCCCGACCACAGGCCAGGCGCAGGAGGCTGCGGCGGTCGTTGCCTTCGATAACATCAAAGGGCACCTCCTTGAAGGTCTGTTTGCCGCGGGGCAGTTCGCGCATGTCCATGCCGGGATCGTCGTGCCATCCGGGAACGCCATCATCCTCGCAGAGCAGGTCGGCATTGGCGTGAGGGCGCAGGTCGATGGTGTCGAAACTGCGCTTGGGCGTTTCGGGCATTTTGCCACGCAGACCCCAGGGGAGGGTGTCGTCGAATTCTTCCATGATGCCGAGCCAGCGCTGCATGATGTCGGCGCCATAATCCTCGAAGCCATGTTCAAAGGCCCCGCGCGCCAGTTCTCCGGCCACGATTCCCGTCACCGCGCCATTCGTATATTGCCAGGCCGTCGCGTGGGAACCCCAGCCCTTCTGGAAGGGCGGAAAAATCATGTAAAACTCACCGGGTGAGGACTCGGGTTTTTCCTCGCGGATGCGCTGGTAGGTCTTGAGGATGGCCACGGCCTGTTCATGCTTGATTCCGCGAGTCAGGGCGTAGGAGTTGGAAAGCGACACCTGCTTCGATTCGTCCACGCCAAAGTCGCGGTCAAAGCTCGGGTCTTCCGAGACATGATGGGTGAAAAACTCACCGTTCCAGGCCAGTTCATCCAGTCGCTCGCGGAGACCATCGGCAAAGTTCTGCGCTTCGTCCGCCTCGGCATCGCGTCCGGCAAAGCGCAGCATTTCGGCGAGCTTGTCGCAGGCATCGGCCATGCCGGTGTTGTCCCCGTGCATCACGCCATAGACCCGCTGGTCTGGATCGGACAATCCGCTATCGCCGCTTGTGGGCAGTGTGAAGCGGTCGTAGAGCGACACAAAATCCCAGGTGTCGATGGTGAAGGGACGCTTGAGGAGTTTGTATTTATCCGACCAGAACCATCGGTTGCTTCCGCTGAAGCGCATGGCCTTAAGTCCGCTGTCGAGTTTGCTCTTCATCCACGCGTCGTCGCCGGTGCATTTCCAGGCGCGCCAGATACCCCGGATGTGCTGGTGCTCCACGTCGTTTTCGGCAGGTTGCCGACCGAAACTGATGGCATGGTCCTCGGAGTAGCGATGAAATTGCGGTTCCCAGCGCCATTCGTGGCCACTGGGCAGGTCACGGTCGCACTTTCCCGCGAAGTCCCAGACCAGGCCGTCTTCGCGCTGGTATTTGGCATGGAGGTCAATACCGTCCTTCATGTTCGGCATGAAGTACATGGCGCCTTTCATGGCGTGGACATTGTCGCGGCTGGCCACGGAATGCATGCGATAGATTTTACCGCCGGTGAAGAGGACGTTGTTTTTGCCTTCCCCGGCGATGGTGTGGGTGTAGCGCAGGATGTCGCAAAACTTCTCGAAGCGTCTGTCGGCGTCCTGGATTTCGGTGCGGCATTTGACCTGGAAAGAATCACGAGCGATTTCCCGGCCCGACGCATCCAGGGCTACTGCGGCATGCCATCCCAGGGTCCCGCTGACGGCAAATTCTGTCTGGGACGATTCTGCCTCATGGTAAAGGCGTCCCTGGCCGTCGAATATTTTTATGATGGCGGCGTCGGGGGCTGTGACTTTCTGCGACTCGAGGGGTTTGATTTGTTTCTGTTCTATATGCATGGTTTTCTCTTTTCTAAATATGATTCTTTATTGCGATGTCTTCTTCAGGTCCACGATGGAGAAGGCTCCGGCCGGAACCGGGAGTTCTATTTCATTTTGGTGAATGGGGATAAGCGTTTCGTTGAGGATGTCGGTGGCCTGCCAGTTGCCGGGCATGTTAATAAGAAAGCGGGCCTGACGATCCTGCGGGTCCATCCATCCGGGATCCACAGCGTAAAGCCGATAGCCGCCTCCGTGGGTTTTGACAAGCTGATAGAATACATCTTCGCCGATGGATTGCAGGCGCAAATTCGTTTTCGCTTTTTCAAAAGATGCCCGCAGCGCTTGGCCTGCTTCCTCGCCGAGCATTTTGGAGCCGCCTTCCTGCCACAGATAAATGCCATCAGTGTGCCACCATGTCTTGACGGCGTCGATTTGGCTGTGGTCGAAGTGGCAGGGGAGCATCAGAACGTGCCCGTAGGGTGTCGCGGGGACCTGTCCGTCAAAAACGCGTTCCTTGTTGAATGCGATTTTCGAGAAGGCAAAGTCGGGCAAGGGCGCATAGCCCCAGCCGCAATGGAGACGGGGATACACCGCTTTCATCATTTCTTCGTCCTCTTCTGCATCCCAGGGACGATGGTTGTTGTGGCCACTTACGAGCCATTTTTTCGAAGGCGGATGCATGATCAGGCCGACTGATGAGATGTTCGCCATCTGTTCCGGGCGTGGCGGGAAGATGTATCCCTTGCCGAGGAGGTGCATGAATATCTCGGCGCACTCGCGACCCAACTGGTTGTATTCGAGCGCATCGGGATTCATCCCCTTTTGCTTGATCTTGTCGGAGATAAAAATCTGGTAGCTCGTTGCGCCGGTCACGGCATGGCTCACCAGCATTCGCAGATAGGGGCTGCCGCTGCGGGGATATTCGACGACGTAAAAATTGTTCGGCGCGAACATGTCGCGGATGACGCGGGCCTTGATCTGGCTGACGAGACCGGCATAGTACATACCCAGGCGGCCCATCAGGTTGGTCTCGCCCCAGCGGGCGTTCGATTCTTCTGTTGCCGCCACAATTACCTTGCGGCGATCAGTGGCAAATAGCTGTTCGTAGATCGTGGGCATCGAAGGACCGTCCAGCCACCAGAGGACTTTGTTTTTGATCATCACCTGCTTGTTGCCGTACTTCAGGCACAGGTCGCAGAGGGGGCCGATAAACTGCTCGATATAATCGCCGATGCTATCGGCCGAAACGTCTTCCGCCGTGCTGAAGCCGACGAGATATCCGGGCGCGGCCTGAAGCATGCGCTCCGCCGTTTCCAGGCTGATCTTGGGATTGCAATTGTGACCAATGCCGAACATGGTGGGGATGCGCTGCTGCTCGATGTTGCGGGCGATGGCGACGATCTCGTCGGGTGTCTGGGTGCCCATGGGCGCGTCGATATTGAAGCGCGTCATGTTGAAGGGTTCGCCATTCCATTTTTTGATGGGTTCGTTTTCGAGGATGCGACCGCTTCCGACGATGTGACGAAACGCCTTTTCGGGTACGACCTTCTCCAGAGACTCTATCGTCTTCGCGTAGGCCTCGGCGGTGGCGTTTCCCTCGCTCAGGCGGAATTGCTCGACATCATATTTGACGTCTCTATCCAAAGTGCGATTACTTGCTGCTGTTTTTTTGCGGATTTCTGCAAGGGTCCTGCGGATTTGTGCGGCGCGTCCCTGGGGCTTGAGATTCTTGACGATCTGTTCCCAGTCGTCATCCAGGGACACTCGATATATTGTCTCATCACCATGGGGCGTTGAGGCCAGATAAATTGTCCGACCATCGGAAACGATCTGCGCGAAGCCAAGCTCTGATTCCGCGCTGCCGAGTAGTTTGCCGTCTTTAGAAAAATGGCGCACCAGGCCGCCTGCTACGGAGGCAATTTCGAGTTCGCCGGGCTCCTTGGCAGAAGGTACTGCCGTTACGAAGGCCGAGCTGAAGTATTCCCACCATGTGCGGTCGTTGGCGTACCATTCCTGGGGATCGCATACCCAGCGCAGCGCGCCATCGCCGGAAACCACGGCCACCGTCTGGCGGTTGTGAAAGGCGTCCCCCAAGATGAGTTCGGCCCTGCCGTCGCCATCGATGTCAGCGGCCAGCGCTTCCTGGGATTGATGGTTGCCGCCCCAGTTTTCCCAGTTCTTGTAGGACTCGGGAAGCTGGATGCGATGATCCCAGATTGTTTCAAAACGGTCGTTCTCGACGCGCAACATCATGGCTTCGCCGCGTCCGTCCATCACGAATAGTTCATCCCGCCCATCGCCATCAAAATCGGCCGCTGCCAGCAAATGGCAGAAGCGTTTGAGCGGATGTTCGGTAATCTTTTTACCAAGAGTGTCCAGCAGGAATATCTTGCGATCGATACCGCCGCAGGCGATGTGATAGCTCCGGCCATCAAAGCGTCCGGGCGCGGAAGCATACATGGGATAATCGGAATGAAAGTTCCAGAGTCTTTCACCTTTTTCGTCTATCGCGATCAGGTCGCCACCCGCCGTTGCAAGAAAAATAACGGGCCTGTCGTTAAGGGCGCAGGGCGCGGCTCTGAGAGAAAAGGGAAAATCGCTGCCTCCAATGGACCAGAGGATTTCATCGCTCTCCAAATCGAGCCAATGCACCGACCCTTCGTAGGTGGCATAGACGAGCGCATTGGTCTGGCGACGCTTATCTGTCACCAGGACCATCTGTCGCGCGTTGCCTTGAATGGGGATATAAGTTTGCGTGTTTAATTTTGCGTCTTGCCTGTAGATAACGTTCCGTCCTTTCAGGTTCAAGCCATGGGAGCGCCGGCTTAATAGTCCAGTGCCGCCGTAATCATGGCGAAGTAGTTTTCCCGCGGAATATATTCGGGTATGCTGTTTCCGGTGCCCAATGCATAGCCGCCCTTTTCCGCCGTACGTTCCAGCATGGCCGTGCAGCGTTTGTGGATCGCTTCGGGCGTTGCGGTGGAGATGAAGTCCACATCGATGCCGCCCAGAATCGCGATGCGATCTCCCCACCGGTCCCAGGCCTTTTCCACGGGGATAATTGCGTCCTCGTAGCTGTGGCGTGCATCGTAGCCGATAGTGTCGATTACGTCATCCATGACGCCTTCGGGGTTCCCGCATGAGTGCAGAATGGCCGGCTTGCCCTGGGCGTGGATGGCGGCAACGATCTTCCGGTGCCAGGGAATGACAAACTCCCGCATCTGCGGCGGCGACAAAAAGGTTTGGCTCTTGAAGCCCCAGTCGTCTGTCACCACCAATGCCCCCAGTGATTCGTATTGAGCGAAGATGGTGTAGAGTTTGACCAGGCGTTCGCCGATGGAATCGAATATGGCTCGCGCCAGGTCCGGCTCCATCATCAGCATCATGCAGAGGTTTTCGAAACCGGCAAGGGACACGGCGTTCTCGACCAAGCCACCGGGGCCGAATGTGAGAAATTTCATGCCGGCGGGCAATTGATCAAGCAGGTCCTTGTCGTCAATGAATCTTGCCTTTTCCGGATCGGGCCACCGGTAATCTTCAAAGGCCGCCTGATCTGTAATTATGGCCCCCTCATTTTGCGAAATAGTATGGCCCGTATTACGTTCACCGGAAGGAAAACGGAAGTCGGTAATGCGCCAGGGATTGGCGTAATCGTAGCCAAGGCGCTTGTATGCCTTTGCAATAAGACCGGCCTGCTGGAGACGTGGCAGATCGTCGGACCAGGCTTCGCCGCTGGCCAGGGCGTAGATGGGGTTGTTGATGTAGAGTTCATATAAAACCGGACGCGAAGGTTTTTCCCTGCGAAGAACTTTCAGGAGTTCGCCAAAATCCGGTTCTCTTTTACATTCTGGCAGCATGCTCATTGTTTGCTTCTTATCCTTTCAACTATTGTTCCGGGTGCATCATGGTGCGTCCTTCGGGGCGTTCGTCAAATTCCATTTTGAAGACGGAGTATCCCGTTGCCGGTTCGGGGCATTCCTGCGACAGGCCTTCCAGGACGATGCGGTTTTCCTCGACACGGAAACGGACCTTTTCACCCGTGGTAAGAAGGGTAATCGAACTCGGGAGGGTCGTCAAGTTTGCGATTATTAGTTCTTCGCCCTGCCACCATTTATTCCAATAGTAGAGTGTATTGCCCCATGCCGTCCAGTCGCCCGTCCAGTTGCGCGGCAGGGAATAATACTCGACTCGCTCAAGCGCTCCAAAGGCCGCTTCGCCATTGCGGCTGAGCCAATCGCCGACGATCTCCAGGCGTTCGCGCGACATATCGGGCACGCTTCCGTCGGGCTTGGGTCCAATGTTAAGAAGCAGATTTCCGCCATGGGCGCTGACCTGCAGGATCAGTTTGATTACATCGCGGACCGATCGATAATCCTGGTCCGCGGCTTTGGCGTAGCCCCAGACGTGGTTGAATGTCATGGCGGCTTCCCAGTCACGGCCCGGTTCGGCAATGACCACGCCTTCTTCGGGGGTTGCATAATCCGCGGGCAGGCCGGTGCGGTCGTTTACGATAATGCCCGGCTGCATTTTACGAATGCGGGTGATCATTTCCTCGGCTTCCCATTTTTCCGGAGGCAGCGGCGCGGGAACGTCGAACCAGAAGATGTCGATCTTGCCGTAATTCCGGCAGAGTTCGTCGATACAGCCGTTTGTGAATTCGAGAAAACGCTCGCGGGCGGAATCATCGTTTTTGCATTGGTAGCCGTCGGGATGTCGCCAGTCCATGAGCGAATAATAAAGGCCGACCTTGATGCCATGCTTGCGGCAGGCCTCGACGAATTCTTTGATCAGGTCGCGCTTGGGTCCGTGAAGGACGGAATTGAAATCCGTCTGTTTCGTGTCCCACAGGCAGAAGCCGTCGTGGTGCTTGGTCGTGAGAACGGCGTAGCGCATGCCTGCCTTTGCCGCGCAGGCGACCCATTCTTCGCAGCACCCCGGGCGGGGTTGAAATTGATCGGCGAGGGCGTCGTAGTCTGCCCGTGGAATACGGTCGCGATTGTAGGCCCATTCGTTGCGCTCAAGCACCGAGTACAGGCCGAAATGAATGATCATGCCAAGTCGCGCCTCGCGAAACCACTGCATCCGTTTTTCCCGTTCGTCGTCCCAGGGCAACTTCTGGTAGCGCGTCGAGGTCCAGTAATTTTCTTTGGCCCAGCGCATCTTCTGCGCGAGTTCCTCGTTTTTCTTGTCCAGTTCCTTGTTCATGATGGTCTCATTCTGATGGTTTCAAAGCCAAGGCTGTCAGGCGGAGGCGTTTGGGGGATTCGAAGTTTTGCTCCACGCTGATTTTGGTGAAAGCCGGGGAGGAAAAAATGCGCGCAACCCAGGATATCCCTGACCAGACGGGCACATCGGGGATTTGCCGCAGCGGCTCGATCTCACCCTTGTCGTCATGGCATCGGATTGTAATCATTTCGTGGGCTTGCGGTGTCATGTCGTCCGATTCGCGCGTTGCCTGTTTGCCAAAGCGGAAGGGAAGAGCCTTCAGCGTACCCGCGGGATCGGCGTCGATTGCCTCGGCGATGACCAGCAATTCCTCGCCTGACTGAACAAGCCCTTCCTCCAGGGCCGCTTCAAAACCATTGGGGATCGCCTTGAAGGCAAGCGGCAAAAGGCGAGTTTGCATTGGAGGCGGCACGTCGCATTCGGCGGGAATATCCCACTTGGCGTCGGCGTAGTCTCCGAGTCCGATCAGGGCGCACTGCTCGGGTCCCAGATCGACCGAAAGACGTTCGGGCTGGACCTGGATGGACGGCTTTGTTGAATCGTGAAAAAGCACACGGCCCTCCATCAAGTTCAGCATTGGAAAATCCACACGTAGGCTGCTTAATGAGGAGTTGACCAGATAGAGCAAGCCACTGTCGCCGCCGCCTGTCAGATAGCCATGCCAGGGATGGACCCCCGGTTCGCCCGGTCCCACAAAGCGCGTCCAGAGACCGCTTTTGAAGGCATCGAAGAAGAGGGTCCGCGCTGCCTGCATGGCACGCACATCATCATCCGTCAACACAGTCGGATCGCCGTAAAGCAAATCGCGTCTTCCGCCGCGGGCGAGCTGGCCCAGGTGCGTGCGTCGAAAACCTGAACGCCCCCGGTACATGGCGGTATTTGTCGGTCCCATAACGGCGCCGTGGTCTTCGATGCGGTGAAGGGGAAAGCCTGCCTGGTTCAATTTCCAAACCTCGCGATCCTGAAAAAGATCAACATTCCTGTTCAAACTCGTCTGGGGAATATCCGTGCAGCAGGGATCGCCGCTGAACATGGCATCGAGGGCGTTGAGCCATCCCGTGTCCACCTCAAAGTCCATGGCGGTACCGATAATATTTTCCTGATTCTTCCGCGCATAGCCGCAATGGGTGATGAAATGGGCATCGGGATATTTGGCACGCACGTTGGCAATGGCTTTTTTCAATCGCGCGACTGAGAGCCGCATCGTCTCCTGGGGTGATCTCTCCACACCCTTCGCCGCCTTCTGGAGTCCGGCAAAGTCGAGTTTGAAATAGCGCACGCCGAGCTCGTCTGCGGCGAACATGAAACCATCTTCGAGGGCGTCGGCATAGGGACCGTCGGCAAGGCTGTAGGCCCAATTATCGTCGCAGCGGCTGGCTTCCCACTCGGGAACGTCGAGCCGTCCGCCGCTCGTGCTGAACCAAAGGCCGGGCGTCATGCCCAGATCGCGCATGCGTTTGAACACGCGGTCAGGGCCTTGCGGCCAGTCGGCTCGACGGAAAACACGGTAGCCTTCGGTCGGCTCAAACCAGAGGCAGTCAAGCACGAAGACATCGAAAGAAACGTCCAGTTCTTTCTTCCATCGTTCGAGCGTATCGAGTTCCTCCATCACCAGTGCCTCTGTCAGCGGCACCTTGTCGCCGAGCTCATCATAGTGTCCCCAATTGTTATAGATGCTGATCGGTTCCTTCGTTTGCAGTATCATCTTGTAACCTTGTCATTACCCTTTCACTCATTTCTTTTATTGGTGTTTATTGCTCAATGTAATACAAACCCTCACAACCCAATGCCGGTTTCATGCTCTGGTTGTCTTCCTGGCGAATCATTTCATCCAGCAGCCAGCGATGATGCTGCGCGACCAACTCGCGATGTTCCTCGCTGTCCACGAGGTTATTCCGCTCGCAGGGATCGTTCTCCAAATCAAAGAACACCCACGGCTCGCAGCCTCGCGCGTCGCCAAGCGTTGCGTACATATAACGTTCGCTGCGAAACGCGCGATAGTACGGCGTATGAAACGTAAAGCCCGGACGGCAGTCATGCGTCGCCATCAGCATGACGCCGGGTCGGTCGAGTTCAGTCGTCTCACCATGCACCAGCGGCGTCAGGTCGGTTCCAGGAACGTCAACACCTGTCGGCACACCGGCCAGACCGCACAGCGTTGGAAAGAAATCCTCGGTGCAGGTCGGCGGCTGGAGAACTTCTCCCTTGAGGGCTTTGGTGCGAGGATCGCGAATGAGCAGGGGAATGCCAGCGGATTCCTCAAACGGATAACTCTTCGCCTGAATCGCCAGACTATGCGCGCCACCCATCTCGCCGTGATCGCTCGTGAAGAGAATCACCGTGTTGTCTGCCAGGCCCTCTTTCTCCAGAAAGTCCAGCATGCGCCCGACGTTATCGTCAGCATTTTCAATCATGGCGTAATATGTCCGCAGTTTCGCCAAGACCACCTCGCGATCCTTAGGCCAGGCCTCATCGCCCCAGCTGGTCGGCAGAGGAACGGGATACTCGGGACTGACCATAAAGTTTTCCGGCAATGTCAATTCGCGGTCGCGCCAACGGGCTTCGTATTCCTCAGGCGCGGCGTAGGGGTGATGCGGCGGCGAAAAGGACAGCACCGCGCAAAAAGGTTTGTCCTTGGGCCGGTCGTTCTTCAGGTAGTCCATCGTCTTGTCAAAGAGCACGTCGGTCTGATAGCCCATGACCTGCTTCGCCGGCGCTTCGTCCTCGAAATAGAACATATCGCTGTGTCCGGTCTTCTTAGCGCCCGGCGCGTGACCGGCCGTCACAAACCACTTCTCCCACCGTCCCTGCCGTGACTTGGGTATCGGCTTATAAACGGCGGTCATACCCCCGCCCCAGGGAACGTAGCCCCCCTTGCCGCCGTCGAGATGCCACTTGCCCAAGTAAGCGGTGTGATACCCATCCTCATTAAACGCGTCGGCCAGCGTCCGCTCAGCGGGACTCAAGCGATCACCAATAGCACTCACACCGCGCGACTGCGCCGTCTGTCCGGTCATGAAGGTAAAGCGAAATGGCACGCAGATCGGATAGGTCGAACACGCATTGGCAAACCGCACCCCCTCATTGGCCAGCCGGTCGATATTCGGCGTATGCACGTTCGGATCGCCATAGCAGCCCATCGCATTGCGTCGCAACTGATCGGCCATGATGATCAGGATGTTTGGTTTTGCGATGGGCATAGGCTATCCTTGTTTTTCGGCGATTTGAATTTCCAGAGTCATCGCTTCCAAGCCGTTTTGCTCGAAGACAACATAACATGAATCTTCGATCTGCTTGACAACAAAACCATGCGCTCTGCCGTTGACGCTGAGTTTTTGCGGTTCCTCTCCGTGGGGCATCAGGATTTCAAAAATCCGTTCCTCCGCCGAAGCCGCCAGGTCAAAGCGCAGTGTGTTGCCGTCGCGCTGATAGGTATAACGCACATATCCTCCGGCCTCGTAAAGCCGCGCGCAGGCCGTGACCTTGTCCACCCCAGCGCTGACCCAGCGCGGCGTGAAGCGAAGCGACTGCAAATTCGTCGCCTCATCATTCGCGCCGACCATGCCGTCCATCAATGCGTACATCAAGGCTCCCGCACTCCAGTTGGGCGGAGCACCGCCGCCAAAGGGTCCCGGCTCGAACCAGGGATCGGTGTCGCTAGTCGTCATGCCGACCACAAACCAGCTTGCCGCCGAATGCGGTGCGCGCAGTTCGACGCGGGCGATGATCTTGCCGGGATGCGGATTTTTAAGCCCCCAGGCACTCAGGCCCACCCTTCCGATATCTTCATTGGCCCCGGTCCACGCCAGAACCATGTCGGGGATTTTGCGGGCGTTTTTCTTTGGCGACTCCGAGGGATTCCAGAAGGTCATGACATGCTCATTGCGCATTATGTATTGGTCATGGCGCGTCCCATCCTCATAAAGCAAACTCAATTCGCCTACGACCTGACCGGAACCGCTGCACGCGTGGAGGAAATACAGGGTTCTGGCTTCACAGCCAAGCGGGATTTCCGCCTTTTCAGCCCAGCCTTTTTTGTTTCGGGCCAGGCGCAAACAGGACCGTCCCTCGTTTTCTTCTGCTTGGATAACATCAAAGGGAATCCCCTCGAAAAGCTGCGAGCCCGTCGGCAATTCCCGCATGTCATTTCCCGGGTGATCGCCCCAGCCCGGATGCGCTTGTCCTTCCTCGCAAGTCAGGCCGGCATTGCAGACCGCGCTAATATCCACCGTCTCGAAACTGCGCTCCGGCTCCTCGGGCCGCTTGCCCCACAGGCCGCCGATAAAGGTGTTGCCATACTCCGTGAAAAGTTCCACCGTCCGCTTCATGATATCCGCGCCGTAGTCCTCGTAGCCATGCTCGAAGCAGCCATGCGCCAACTCACCGGCCACCAGAATCGTCACCGCCCCGTTCGTATAAATCCACTCGGGGATATGCCAGCCCTTTGGAAAGGGCGGGTACATCTGGAACCACTCGGCCGGGCTGCTCTCGGGCATCTCGCGGCGAATGCGTTTATAGGTCTCGATGATGGCCTTGACCTTGTCGTGACCAATGCCACGATTCACGGCATAGGCATTCGATAAACTCACCTGCGTCGATTCATCAACACCGAAGTCGCGCTTGAACTCGGGTTCCTCACTCACATGATGCGTATAGAACTCGCCGTTCCACGCCACCTCTTCGAGGCGTTCGAGAAGATGTTCCGAAAAATCCCGGGCGCGTTTCGCGTCGTCGTTGCGGCCGACATACTCCAGCATCTCCGCCAGTTTCCGGCACGAATCGGCCATGCCTGTATTGTCGCCATGAAAAACGCCATACTTCGTCACGCCCGGGATCGCGTCCATCTCATCACCGCCGACAAGCGCCGCGTCGTAGTCACTCTGAAAATCCCAAAGGTCCAGGCAGTAGGGGCGTTTGATGAGTTGAAATTTTTCCGACCAGGTGTACGGACTCCTCCGCGCGTACTCCATCGCCTTCAGCCCCGCGTCCAGCTTCGATGCCATCCACGGATCGTCGCCTGTGGCCTTCCAGATCAGATGAATACCGCCGATGAACATGTGCTCCACATCGTTCATACACGGCTGACGCGCGAATATCTGATCATGCCCGACGCGTTTGCTGAACTGTTTGCCCCATCGCCACTCGAAATGATAAAGCGCCTCAGGATTATCCAGCGTCGTACCGAAGTCCCAGATCATGCCGTTGTCACACTGGTGCTCGGCGAAGAGGTCGATCACATCGCGCACATGATCGATGAAATACTTGGCGCCCTTGATGGCATGAATAGTGTCGCGGCTGGTGATAATGTGCATATGATACACCCGCTCGCCATCCAGGAAGCGATTTTTCTTTTGCGCATACATCCGCTCGAACGTCCCTTCGAGCATATACAGCATACGCTTGAACACGCCGCCCTCGTCGTCAATCTCCGTCTCACAATCGACGCGAAAAGGCCTTCGCTCCACTTCCTGCCCCTCAGAATCCAATGCGACGGCGACATGGTAACCCACCGCTCCGGAAACACGCGCCGAAAAATTCTCTGCTGTCCCCTCGGCATAGAGCCGCCCCATGCCGTCATAGAGCCGCAGACTCTCCGCGTCCGACTGAATCGCAATTCTCTCAAGTGGCTGATAATACGACTTCGCTTCAAACTGAATCATTGTTCTTTCCTGTCCTCTGCATCCTCAATCATTGATGGGCGTATCATGTACTTCCTGCAAGGTTTCAAATATTGCCTCTATATTCTCCCACGGCACTCCAGGCGCCAGTTGGCCGCCAAACGACAAGCCGCCTTCGGGCATCGAAAGTTCCTCGACGCATCGCCGGATGTAATCCCTGATCTCCTGCGGTTCACCCTTCGCAAACAGCCGTGCGCTCAAACTCAGGTGAATCGCGACCCGGCCCTTGACCTCCGCCTTGAGCCATTCCAGCGTCACCGCGTCCTCCTGACAATTGATCACCTGAACGCCGCATTCCACCAGATCATCAAAAAGCGTACGGATATCGCCGTCAGAATGCATATGCACAAGCACACCGGCATCGCGCGCCGGAGTCATGAGCGACTTGTAGCTCGGCACGATATATTTGCGAAATTGATCGGGCGACAGCATCGGCCCGATCTGCATTCCCAGGTCTTCGGGGTACGCCATCACGTCGGGACGCATCCCGAGCATCTTTTCGACCACCGACAGGTTGAACGCCCGATTCATCTCAACAAGTTCATCCAGCTTCGGCTCTTCCATCATCATGTCGCACAGCAAATTCTCATACCCGCGCAAATCACAAAGCCGCAAAAAGGTATGGCCGTGCGGCAGGGCCCCACGCACCAGTTCGCCCCGCGCACGCTGCTGTTCCGCCTTCGCCTTCATGTCCTGCCAGTCCACTTCCCTGCGTCCGTCATTGTCATCGGCGGTCGGCGGCGTAAAGTCATCGAAAGCCGCCCAATCGGTCAGCGGCGATTCGACCACCTGTCCCGTCGCCCCCTCCTCGGCCGTCATCCAGACGCATCCCCACGGATCGACATAACGTTCGCCCACGGTCGAGATCGGATGAAACCGAACCGGATATGAATCAGGCCGCCACTTACCCTCGGCAATCACCGGATACGCGTCAATCAATTCCCATAATCGCTTCTGGTCATAATTTTCCTCGATCATGGCCGAACCCCACAATCCATAACTCACCGGTACCCGCTCCGGCCCCTCAAACCGCCAGGCGCGCAGTTGGTTTTCTCGATTATTCATTTTGTAATATCCTTAGTAAGGCTGTCCTGCCTCAATATATTCCTCAATATTCTTCGACTCTATTGCTTCCATTTCCCGGCGTATTTCCATTTTTTTGCGGTAGTACTCCTTCTGGTCTTCATTCCAGATATTCATCTCATCGTACTCCCCGATAAAGGGCACGTTCAGGTCCATCCAGGCGGCAATCTTGTCGAGTTCGGCCCTGGTGAGTTTTACGTCTTTGTGCCCCTTGCGGAGCATTTTGAGTAGTCCGCTATTGGCGGAACCGGCGTAATAGGCAGGTACCTGAGCGACCGTCAGCAAGCGCGTGTAGTAGTCCACCCACTCATTCGGCATCCCGGTTTCCAGTATCTCGGCTCCCTGCCAATTTCGCCACTTGTCGGCCTTGAGTAGGGTCAGGTAGGATTTGTAGTATTTCCTCAGCGTTGTATTCGTATAGCGGCCTTTTGTGCCGTCCACGACTATCGTATTAGTCAGGTCAATCTTCGCCGCCTTCTTGCCTGGAGCGTGACATTTCACGCAATGCTTGTCCCAGATGGGCTGGATCATTTTGGCATAGCTGAAGGGCTTGCCCGACACATCGTGAAAGGGTTGCAGCGTCTGCGGGGCCTGGTGCATGGCAATGGACAGATCCTTTGATCGCAGGGGAGTGGTGTGTTTCTTTTCATGACATCCGACGCAGGAAAAGTTTTCATTCGGCATCAGCGTGGCCCAACTCCGCATCGTCTGGACCGTGTAGCCTTTCTCGTCGATCAGTTGCAGGTAAAACGGCTTGCGCGCCGGTACCTTGAACATGGCCGATCCATCAGCATGGACTTCCACTTCCCCCAGAATCGTCTTGGCATCAAAGGAAGCGGTGCCCACTCCGACGGGCGTTACCGAATGATTACCGATACTCGCGTATTTCTTGCCCGGGCCGACCTGATCTTTCGGCGGCGACCACACGGCCCCGCCAATGGTCACGGGCTTGTAGTGGATTTCATTGACGCGGATTTTTTTGATCGAACCTTGCTCAACGCCTTCCATTCCCTGGCCGAAATAGACGTCCTGGACGTACATGAGGCCCGTCTCCTGGGTATAATCCACGGTGGTGGAATGGACGGGCGGCTTCTCGCGCGACATTACCGGTACCGGACTCGCGCAGCTCAGCACCGGATGAGAAGCCAGCATTTCGCGATTGCCATGAATATCCATGAAATAGATTTTGTAGCGCATCAACTGGTCTTCCCGTCTTCTATCAACGCGGCCACGCTTATCCATCAGGTAACCGCCGATGGGATGATAACTCACCAGCCAGTGTTTCTCATCCAGTGGGAAAGGATAAGCATACTGATCTCCCTCACGGCCGTAATTGTCGCCGCTGGTAATTTTCTTCTCGGGATCCCAGAAAAGAAATTCCAGACCACGGTAATCCTGTTGCCCCTTGCTCGGGTCGATTATCAGCAATTTACCGCCCTGACTGTGATGATAGCCACCGGCAATACTCATGGTCTTGTTCGTCCCGGGGATGGGACGGGTGTGTTGCAGGCTGGTGGGCTCGAACGTCTGGTTGCCGTAGTATTCTGTTTGCAGGGTGCCGTCAATGTTCATCGTAAACAACGCATGCGCCCAAGTCTGGCCGCGGTCATTATAGTCGCGTCGCGTGTACACGACCCGTCCGTCGGGCAAGACCTCGGGATAGGCCGTCTGGGTTTGGTCAAAGCCGATGCGCCGCGCGAATTTTCCATCGCCGTTCATCAGATACATGCTGTTGCCATCGCCCCAGCCGCAGGTCACTTCATGCACACAGCGCTGCGATGTAAACATGATATCGCCGTTGGGCAGGTAGCAGGGCTCATAGTCGGAGCCATAGGTGCTGTTATCGGTAAGTTGGCGGATTTCGCCGCTTGACAGATTCATCTCGTAGATTTTGTAGGTATCGTTTTCCGGCGCAAAGTTCGCACGTTCGCCATAGTGGCTGTTTTGCGGTCGCGCCGCATAGAGCAGGCGCTGCCCATCCCAGGACACATCGGGATCGCGGACGATGCCATTGTTGGAATCGTAAAGCACCGCATCGTGAATCGCGCCGGCTTCATCGGACAAATCCACCATCCGTAACTGAGAGCCATCAGGACAACTTTCATGTTCAGTGCGCAAGTAAATGCTTCCCATATTATGATGCATGGCATAGACGATTGCCTGTGTTTTTTCGCGAAGAGGAGCCAGCCGCTTGAAGCGCCTCCGCATACATAAATCTGTATAGAGCAGAAGCAAATCCGGTACGGAAGCGGGAAGCTCGAGGTCGATCCCCAAATCATCCGCCGCCGATCGGACCAGTGCGGTCTCGAAAGTCTTATCCCCGGAGCCTTGTTCCAGATATCGCCTGAAATCACCCCGCGCATCAAAGCCTTCGCTCTCACCCCATTCGTCATGGGAGGGATTGTCCTGCAAAAGCCAATCGCATTGCAACGGAAAGGCTTTCCACATTTCCCGAGCCAGGCGCTTCGTGTCATCCACACCTCGCTTCCGGCTTTCCACCATCGCATGGACCCAGGCTTTGTGCGTTTCCGGCGCATCCAGCGGGAGGCCACTCTGGATAAAACCGAAATCTCCTGCATAGCCCGTTGTCAGCCGGAAGTCCTTCAGATGGACCGGCCAGCCTTTTTCGGGTTGCACGGAATAAATGGTCAGGCGGTGCTTTCCTGCCGAAATCGGTATTTTTGAATCCATCATGGCGTGAACATATTGTTCTTCGCCCGGGGATTCCGTCAATAAAGTCTGGCCTCGCGGCGTACCATCTACTTTTACCCCCAGCAGGCACTCTGTCTTTTCTTCGGTGCTGTATTGAAAGACGAGCCTGTATTCTCCCGCCTGCTCCACCTCGATTTCCCACCAGGCCGAGGCATTTGCGCCCCAATGGTGAATGCGTCCGCCGCCGGTGCGTACATGCTCGCGCTCAAACTCGACTTTTTCGATGGGCAGATCGATGATATCGGCCTGGGTGTGACTGAGCAAGAGCGCCAGCAGGCATAGGCAAAGTGTCCATGTTTTAACCATTATTATTCCTTTATCGTTGGAAGACCAGGTCCCGGCAAATAATTTCCTTGCACAGGAGAGGGGCGCTTTCCGGAAGCGTAGCAACCTGAGAAAGCGAGAACGGCAAGTGTCCCTCGACAAACGTTGTGCAACCGTTTGAATGAAAGGGGAGTGAACAAGCGTAACCGGCAAAATATTTCAACTTTCTCGTTGCGGCGAATGAAAAATACAAGCCCTCATGTCAGGCATGCGTGGAAATAATATATACAATATCGGGCTCTGGTTGCGAGAATAAAATTACATATTTCCAGCGTCACAAAAAGAAGGAGGCACAAAAAAGAATCCTTTCTTCTTTGTGCCTCCAGGGGATCATGGAATTGTGTCCGGTCGCTTATTCCTCCACGACGATCCGGATGCCCACATTATGCACCCGCTGCCAGGGATGATAGGCCCGTCGGATCGCGGCCCGGGCATCGCGCGGACGGTCGCACCAGGAGCCGCCGCGCGCCACGCGTTTGACATTCTCGCCCTCGGCGTCCACATTCTTGAAGGGATAGGGCCGATAGGGCGATGCCGTCCATTCCTGGACGTTCCCATGTATGTCGCGCAGTCCCCAGGCATTAGCCTCGTACATGCCGACGCCGTCGGGAATGGTCTGGCCGTCTTCAAAACGCGGGTCCAGCGAAAAGAGCGTCGCGTAAAAGCGCATGCCGGTAGTGTGATTGGCGTAAGGCTTCACCGGAAAGAAGAAGGCGTTTTTGTGCAGCGTGATGTCGGACAGGTTCTCGTATTTCGAGAAGTCCGTATCCAGGTCGCCGTAGTTGAGCGGCTCATCGCTTCCGGCGCGGCAGGCGTATTCCCATTCGGCCTCGGTCGGCAGGCGCACCGCCATGCCGGTCTTGTTGGAGAGCCATTCGCAATAGGCCACGGCCTCGTCCCAGGATACGCGGATCACCGGCTGCTCGGGCAGGTTCATGGGCTTGCCACGATGCTCATTGTTTTTGCCAAGATTGTCGAAGAATCCGCTCTCATGATCGGGATCAAAAAGGGCGTATTCTGCATTGGTGATTTCGCGTGTGGCCATGTAGAAGGGTTTTTCAATCTTCACTGCAGTCACGGGCAGTTCGTCGCGCATGCCGTCCAGGTCGCCCATGATAAACTCTCCCGCGGGGATCGGCATGAGTTCAATGGGCTGGTCCGCAAGCAATGTGATGGTTTTCGGCTTGGCGTTCATGGCTTTCTGGCGGGCCTGGGCCTGCTCGATTGTCATGGGCCAGTTGTCGCATCGCGCGTTCGAGATCGGGTCGATCAACTTTTCCGGCTTCACCGGCTTGCCCAGGTCGGCGCGGTAGTCGTTGGGATAGACTTCGGGATTGAAATCGGGACCACCAAAAAGCCGGTCGCATTCCATACGCTGGGCGATGCCCTCTTTTACACGACCCAGAACCTTTTCGCCACCCGTGCGACGTTCGGCCACTTCCGTCCAGGTACCATGGCAGGGAACGTTCATGTCGATCCACGTAATCAGACGATCCCAGGCCTCGGGTTCCATCTTCACGCCATGGTGACCCTTGCGCAGCATCTGGATCAGGGGGCTTGTGTTCACGTGATATTCTCCGGGGTTGCGGAGAATATAATCGCTCTCCAGCATATAGCGACGCACGTAGCGCTGCAAGATACGATAGGAGGGCGGGAAATATTCCAGCGGATATTGGCGCGCCATTCCGGGATACTTTTTGTCTTCGCTCTGGAACTCGTGGACCATGTCGGGGGTGATGGTGTTACCGTCTTTCACGCTGCGCAGATCAAAGACAAGGGGGTTCTTTTTCATGCCTTCACCGTTGTGGCAACTGATACAATATTTATCCAGCACAGGCTGAATTTCGCGCTCGTAACTGAAGGGACGATCCGGTCCGTACCAAGCCTTGCGGGGGGTAACGCCACGCTTGATCGCCATGGTACCCATAGACTGCGGGGGAACCTGCGAAGTCTGCTCATGGCATCCGATGCAGGAGGCGCGTTCTCCGGGCATGGCTGTGTACCAGCTTCGCATAATCTGCAGAGCCGCGCCGTTTTCGTCCAGGGGTTGCACCGCTATGGGCACGTTCGCCGGAACCTCAAAAAAGGCCGAACCATCGGGCTCCACGGGCACCGTGCCGAGGATGCGTCGCGCGTCCCAAGGGCCGTTGATGGCAATGGGAAGGTGTCCGCCGATGCCTTCATAACCGAAGTGATAACCGAACAGCCGCAGGGCCTTTACCGAACCCTTGGGCACATCCTTCAGGCCGTCCCCTTCATAGACATTGACCAGATGCACCGTCGCTGTCTTCGAATCGGGGTCGGTCAGATCAGGCATGACAGGCGGCTTGAATCGTTCCCGCAGCTGGATCGGCTCGGACAAGTCCCATCCGGCTTCCTTCCGGATCAGCACCAGGTTGTCATAGACATCGACCAGGTAGATCGCATAGGGCGATGCGGCGTTCAACTTGCATGCGGTGAGGAAATACTTTCCGCTGCCCCGCGGGTCCTTGGAATCGGCCAGGGGCCAGGGGTGCTTGTAGCGAGGAGCGCTGAAATCGCGGATGGGCAGATAGTTGGTCGTGGTTTCAATCGGCAGGTCCTTGCCCGGCATCACCTGCACCACGCCTTCGGGACCGGCCTGGGCTCGGCTCACATCCAGCAGTAAAAGCCGTCCCGCGCGACCGATCGGTTCCACGTGCCCCACCTCCGTCGTCACCATGCGCGAGTTCTGCCAGGGAATCGGGCGCGTATAGAACTTGCCATTGGGGAAATAGGCGTTTGTGCCATAGAGCGAAAACTGCAGCGTACCGTCGGGGTTCATGGCAAAAAGCAGGCGCGCGTAATAATGATGGGCGTCCGTATAATCCCATCGCGTGTACATGACACGGCCGTCGTTCATCACGGTCGGATGCCAGTCATGGTCCTGGTCAAAGGTCAGACGACGGATCGTCTTGCCGTCGGGCTTCAGCAGGAAAAGGCTCTGCGTCTGTGGGCTGCCGTTTCCGCAGGGCACGCCCTTGTGTCCGGCGTAGGACGAAAAAATGATGCCGCCGTCGGGCAGATAGCATCCATCAAAATTGTTCAGCCACTGGGGACGTTCCGGAATCAGCATACGCGGATTCTCGCCACCCGTGCTCATCTCCATCAGGTTGCCGTCGTCGGAAAAGAGCACTTTATTCCCGTCCCAGTCAAGGTCCAGGTGGGCCACATATTTGCGGCCATCGGGCTTGTAGATGGTCTTCATCGGTGCTGCGGGATTTGCTTCGGGGATGACGGCGATTTCGTTGATAGCGCTGTGATGCGCAACTTCCGGATCGCTGCCATAGGTCCGCCAGCGGGGAACGGCCGTGTCCACAGTCCGCTTCACGAAGACTAAACCATCGCCCTCGAGCAGGGGATTTGCAAGCAGGGCCTTCGACTGAAAGGCGAACACTTTGTCCGCCAGTTCCATACCTTTCGCGTCGCCTTCCAAGAGCAGTTCCCGCGCTCGGGCAATATCCTTTTCGATCTCCGGCAATTGCTTCAGGTATTGCGCTCCGTTGGGGTATTCCTTGGGAAAGGTCTCAGACAGGTCCTCAATCGCCAGTTGCATGGCTTCCGCACTGGCATAGGAAATCCGAATCTGGTATTCGGCCAGTTTTTCCGCTTCGACGAAAATCCGATCCGAAACATCCTTCCATTTATCCAACTCGCCCAGCGGTGTCGCGCCTTTCATCTTGTCCAGTTCGGCGTTAAACGTCTTTCCCGGCGCGCCCAGATTGGAGGCAATGTCCTTCAGGAATTCAAAGCGTTTTTCATCGGAGAGTTTCCGCTTATGCCCCTTATTACGCCGGTCGGATTCCTGGATTTTGCCGATGGCTTCGGACATCTGCACTGCCGCAAAGCGCAGCCAGGCTTTTTCCCAGCGCACATCGTTCGCAGGCACGCCTTCATCACGCAGCCGCTCCAGTTCGTCGGCAATGCCATACTCGCCATTGGCCAGGCGCAAGTCTTTCAATATATTCAGGGCATCCTCCACCTTGTCGGCCTGTGCCGGGACCTGCGATCCCAGAATGACAAAACCGGCCAAAATCACAATCATTAAAATCTGCCAGCAGTTTTTGAAAGGTTCACGCATCGCTATACTCCTGTTCTGCTTCGTGAAAGGTATTGAATAGAAGCCGTCATGCTCCCATATTGTATTTAAAAAATGTGTACCCTCGATAAAAGGTTTAATCATGATTGCACAGATCAGCACAAAAGTCCACTGTCTCTATGCCTTTTTATTCAGAAAAAACGATATGACCTGCGAAGAAATTGCTATGCCGCCAAGGATGCAGGTATTCGCAGGCCGACGGTCGCAAAGCCCGAATCCGGGCATTTGAGCAAAAATGAGGAATTATATAGGCTTTTGGCCTGTTGTTGGGATATAATGCTTTTGGGGATTGGTGATGCGATACGCTTGGAAAGCGATTATCGATCATTGGGATATATTTATAGGGTTAGGGATAAGGATGAATAACTCCAAAATACTGTTTTGTGGCTGTGCCTTTTATCAACTCGTACCGGAAGCCTCACGGGGCAAGGTTCTGGCTGCTTTGCGTCAAAGCGGCAGGGACTTGATTTATGTCCCGGATTTGTGTAAATATGCTTCGGAAAAAAATGCTCTTATGGAGGAATTGAGCGATGCGGAAGAGCTGCAGGTGGTGGCCTGTTATCCGCGGGCCATACGCTGGCTTTTTCATGCCGCCGGCTATCCTCTCGATATGGATCGCGTGAGGGTATATAATATGCGGGAGCAGTCGCCGGAGGAAATCCTGGCGGGATTGCTTGGCGAAGCGCCGGATCTGGACAGTATCGAAGCCGAGGCGATCAAGCCGGAGGGGGAATGGACGCCCTGGTTTCCGGTGATTGATTATGAGCGCTGTGTGGACTGCAAACAGTGTCATAACTTTTGTCTTTTCGGAACCTATGACCTGGATGAAGACGAAAAGGTTCGCGTGGTGGAGCCGTCGGCCTGCAAGACAGACTGCCCGGCCTGCGCGCGGATTTGCCCGGAGGCGGCGATCATCTTTCCCAAGTATGGCAACAGCCCGATCAATGGCGACGAGATTCGCGATGAGGTCCAGGAGAAGGAACGGATCAAGGTGGATGTGGAAAAAATCATGGGAGGCGACATCTACACGGCCCTGGCCAAGCGTCGCAAGCAAAAACGCAAGATGCGCCTGCTGAAGAAGGATGTACAATAGATGATTGGTCGTGTGGCAATACGTTTTCTGAAAGAGACGGACCTGCGCCTGCTGTGGAAGTTCGCCTGGCAGTTCGGCTGGCACGGGATGCGCGCGGTGCAGCGCTTTGATAAAAGCATGCAGCGAGATGGTAAGGCATTTCCACCCTTTGTTTTCATCTCGATCACCAACAACTGCAACCTGCGATGCCAGGGCTGCTGGGTGACGCCGAGCTCGCCGGCGCGGGAATTGTCGATGGAGGAACTGGACGCCATCGTGAATGACTTCAAGCAAAAGGGCGCGAAGTTTTTCGGGATTCTCGGCGGTGAGCCACTCCTGCATGAGGGATGCCTCGAACTTTTCGAGAGGCACTCGGATTGCTATTTCCAGCTCTTCACAAATGGCCATCCCCTGACAGACGAGGTGGCGGCGCGTTTGCGGAAGGCTGGAAACGTGACCCCGCTGATCAGCGTGGAAGGTCTCGAAGAAGTCAGCAATATTCGGCGTGGCGGCAATCAAGTTTATGAAAAAACGATGAATGGCATCGAGGCGTGCCGGAAAAACAAGCTTATCTTCGGCATCGCCACGAGCATCTGCAAGTCGAACCTCACGGATTTGGCATCGGAATATTTTCTGCACAAGGCCATCGCCCATGGCGCGCATTATGTGTGGTACTACATTTACCGTCCCGTGGGCCCGCGTCCGAATCCGGAATTGTGTTTGAGCTACGATGAGATTTTGCATCTGCGGAGTTTTCTGGTGGAAGCGCGGACACGTTACCCGATTCTGATTGTCGATGCCTATTGGGATCACGAAGGCAAGGCGCTTTGTCCGGCGGCTACGGGCATCAGTCATCATATCAGCCCCGGTGGCGACATTGAGCCCTGTCCGCCGATTCAGTTTTCGAAGGAGAATATCCGCGACGCGGGAACTCCGACGGAGATCATCCAGAATTCGGAATTTCTGGCGGCCTTTCGGAAGTTTTCCAGCAGCACGACGCGTGGCTGCGTTTTGCTGGAAGCGCCGCAGGAAACCCATGCCTTTATGAAAGAACATGATGCCCGCGACAGCAGTGGGCGCGGCGCGGTTTATGAGGAGCTGGCGGCCATGGAAAGAAGGCCGGGACATGACATGAGCGGCGATGCGATTCCGGAGAAACACTGGGCTTATCGCTTTGCCAAGAAGCACTGGTTTTTCGGTTTTGGAGCCTATGGGTAAGCGGGGGACTTGGAAGGAATGGTAAAGGGAACATGAGCAAGGAAAACAATCAGGAACAGATTCATGTCGCAAAGGTCGAGGGCGTTCCCCAGGATCGGGAACAACGTGCGGCTATTCGTAAACATATTCGGGAATATGTGCAGCGCGAACATCTGACGCCGCCGCTTTCGATGGAAGAAATCGAAGAGCACACCGACCTGCTGATGGGCGAACAAAAGGTGCCTGTCGAGCAGCGTGACTTTTGTATGGTCTTGATGAACAATGAAGCCTGGCGCACGACGGTCAATAATATTCCCTATGAGCGTCGCGTGCTCCTGATTCCGCAATGCCTGCGCGACGAAGATAATTGTCCGGCGGAGATCGACGAGTTCGGGCTGCTGTGCGAACAATGCGGGCGTTGCCCGATTGCGGAACTGGAAGAACGGGCCGAGGCCATGGGCTACTTCGTGCTGGTGGCGGAAGGCACGACGGTGGTGACGAAACTGATCGAACAGGGCAAGGTGCATGGTGTGGTGGGCGTGAGTTGCATGAGTGTTCTGGAACGCGCCTTTCCGCACATGGCGACCCATGCGATTCCGGGGGTGGCGATTCCCCTGCTCAAGGATGGATGCCGCAATACGGAAGTGGATATCGAGTGGCTCACGGAAGCCATTAACGAACATAGCGAGACGACCGATCATTTTCATATTGACCTGGACCAGCTGCGCGATGAGCTGAAGGGCTGGTTTGAGCCGGAAGAAATCGCGCGGCACTTCGGGGCTCCAAATTCGGTGGTGGAAACCGTTGGTCAGGAATGGCTGGCGCGTGGTGGCAAACGCTGGCGGCCGATTCTGACGGTGGCGGCCTACAAGGCTCTGGCGGCGGATAAAACCACGCCTCCGGATTTTGTGCGCAAGGTGGCGCTGGCGGTGGAATGCTTTCACAAGGCATCGCTCATTCACGATGATATCGAAGACAACGACGACGAACGCTATGGCGAAGAAACACTCCATTGCGAGCATGGCGTGGCAGTGGCTTTGAATGTGGGGGACTTTCTTTTGGGCGAAGGCTATCGCCTGCTGGCGGAGTGCGATGCCTCGGCCGAGATGAAGAACCGCCTGGTTCAGGTGGCGGCGGAAGGCCATCGGAGCCTGTGCCTGGGGCAGGGAGAAGAATTGTTTTGTCGCGAACGTCGTGAACCGGCAACGCGCCAGCAGGTGCTGGATATCTTTGAACACAAGACGGCTCCGGCTTTTGAGGTGGCGCTGGTTTTCGGGGCGATATGCGCCGGAGCGAGCGAGGATATTCTGAAGATGTTGAAGGAATTCAGCACAGCGCTGGGGATTGCTTACCAGATTCGTGACGATATTCTGGACTACGTGGAAGACCATGAATCGCACCATAAGCGCGAGTGGTCGCCTTCGATCATCGAGGCTTTGCGTCTGGACCAGGCGATCCGCAAGGGGCAGTCCGATAAGCCGAAAAACCTGTCGCTGGAAAAGCCTGATCCCCGCGAAACGGAAGAAGTGCGCAAGTCCCGCCAGTTGCTTGAGCACTATCGCAACCAGGCAATCCGCTCTCTGCGTCCGCTGGAGACGGTTTACCTGAAGAGCCTTTTGCATCGCCTGACTGGAAGGATTCTGAAAAGTGTCTAGTAGCAAGGGACCGGTCAGTCAGGATATTTTGTGCACGGCAGGCAAGGCGCGCACCATACTGGATGCGGAAGCAATCGGCCATATTCATGCCTTTCTGGAAAGTCGCCGAAATGGTGATTTGGGTTTTCAGGATCGTAGCGGGAAGACGGATATCTACTATACGCTCTTCGGACTGAGCTGTCTGCTGGCGACAGACGGGCCCATCCATTCCATGGAAACGCGTCGCTTTCTGAAGCAATATCCGATTGATTCCCATCATGATTTCATTCATACCGTAAGCCTCTTGCGTTGCCGCTTGATCGGGCAGTTGCTTGCCGCGCCGGAGCGCATTCGAAAATCCCTCGTGCATGATCCCCAATCGAAAATGTCGCGCATTTTGCAGAAGGGCTTCAGTTATCGGATCACGCCGAATGACGATGAGAAACGTTTGCTGGAAGGCGTGGAAGATTTTCGTTCGAAGGATGGCGGCTATCACCATGCCCACCGGGGCAATGCGCATGGTTCGGTTTACGCGGCTTTTATGGCCTTGCAGGTAATGCAGGAGTATATGCTGCCCTGGCAGGATAAGGCCGATGGCCTGGCGGCAAGCATCCAGGCCCTGGAAACGCCTGACGGGGGATATGCCAACGAAGGACACATGGAAAGCGGGACGACCACGGCAACGGCCGCGGCGATTGTGACATTGCGTGCGATGGGGCGTAACGTGCATCCACAAGCGGGACTTTGGCTTTTGCAGCAACATATTCCGGAAGCCGGATTTCGCGCGGGGCCGCAGGCGCCGGTTCCCGATCTGCTTTCCACGGCGGTATCGCTTTATGCCTTGCGTTGTGCCGATATATCCTGCAGAAATATTGCCGACTCCTGTCTGGCTTTTGTGGACAGCCTCTGGAATGAGGACGGCGGATTCTGTGGCAGCCTGGCCGATACGGATAGCGATTGCGAATATACTTTTTACGGCTTGCTCGCACTGGGGTGTCTGGCGGATTATATTTCATGAGTGATAATGACATGCAGGGACTTCTGGATCGACTGTGCCGTCGGCTTTTCGCACGGATGGCGCCGGGCGGCTGGTGGGAAGGACGCTTGTCGAGCAGCGCGCTTTCCACGGCAGTGACGGCTTACGCCCTGGCTCAGGTCGATCAGAATCTGCATGCGCCCCATATTCAACGGGCCCTGAGTTGGCTCCAACACAATCAGAACCGCGACGGCGGCTGGGGCGATACGCCGGACAGTCCGAGCAACCTGAGCACGACCATGCTCTGTCGCTGCGCGCTGACGGTGGATGAGGAAGGTTTTAAGGCTTGCGTAAAAAAGGCGGAGGGATACATCGCGGCGCGCGCCGGCGGAACCGATCCGGATTCCATCGCGCGATACGTTCTGAAATTCTATGGCAAGGACCTGACTTTTTCCGCGCCGATCCTGACCATGTGCGCCCTGAGCGGTGTGCTGGGTCCGGAGTCGGGCGCCTGGAAATATGTGCCGCAATTGCCTTTTGAGTTTTCGATCTTTCCCCACCGCATGTTTCAATATCTGCGTCTCCAGGTAGTCAGTTACGCAATTCCCGCGCTGGTGGCGGTGGGGCTTGTGCGGCATCGGCATCGGCCAAGTTGGAATCCCGTGGCGCGAATCGCTCGGACGCTGGCAACGCGCAAGGCCCTGTCCGTGGCGCAGCGATGCCAGCCCGACAGCGGGGGCTTCCTGGAAGCATCGCCCCTGACGGCCTTTGTAACGATGTGTCTGTGCCGGAGTGGACATCGCGAGCATCCGATTGTCAAACGGGCTACGGAATTTCTGATTGCAAGCATTCGCGATGACGGTAGCCTGCCTATTGACACCAATCTGGCGACCTGGGTCACGACGCTTTCCGTGAACAGCCTGCCGGAAGAGCGCATGGAGCATCTGAATACCGACGCGATTCGCCGGTGGTTGCTGGACCAGCAGCATCGCGTGGAGCATCCCTTTACCCACGCCGAACCCGGCGGATGGGCGTGGACGGACCTGAGCGGCGGGGTACCCGATGCGGACGATACATCGGGGGCCTTGCTGGCATTGAAGCGACTTTCCAATGGTGATTCCGATTCGATCGATGCCGCGCGTGAGGGTATCAAGTGGTTGCTCGGCTTACAGAACAGCGACGGAGGAATTCCGACTTTTTGCCGCGGATGGGGTAAGCTGCCCTTTGACCAGAGCTGCCCGGACCTGACGGCCCATGCCCTGCAAGCCTGGGATGAGTGGCGCGGCGACATGACGGGAAATTTGAAGGACCGCATCCAGGCGGCGTCCTTTCGCGCGCGCCAATATCTGGAACGTGTCCAGGTGGCGGATGGCTCGTGGCTGCCGCGTTGGTTCGGAAATCAGCAGAATGAGGATCATGGAAATCCCGTCTATGGAACAGCGCAGGTGCTGAAGTCGCTGGTGCGGGTGACGCAGGGGGGCGATTCGGAAGCCCTGAAGCGTGGGGTGGAATATCTTGTCTCGGCGCAAAATGAGGACGGCGGATGGGGAGGGCGTAAGGACTTGCCTTCGACGATCGAGGAAACGGCCCTGGCCGTGGCGGGTCTGGCTTCGTGCAGGAATGTCGATGCCCACGAGTCGATCCGGCGGGGCGTGGAATGGCTCGAACAATGCGAAAGCCACCATCCCGACTTGCCCAGCGCGCCGATTGGTCTGTACTTTGCCTCGCTCTGGTACGACGAGCGCCTGTATCCGGTGATCTTTTCGATTCAGGCAGTGAGTCTGGCGCAGAAGGCTTTGGCCGATTGAACTTATCCGGGCAAAGCCAGCAGGCAGCCGAAGAAGAAGACGGCGCTGACAAGGGCGTTGAAGGTGAAGAAGGCGGGGCCGACTTTACTCAGGTCGTCGGGCCTGACGATGCGATGCTCGAAAAAGAGCAGCACGGCGATGATAAGCAGCCCAGCCCAGGCGATCCAATTTAAATCATTTCGATAAACAAAAATCACGAAACCGGCCATGCTCAACAAGTGGAGGATGGCCGAAATCTGAAGCGCCCGCGCGATGCCGAAATGGGCAGGAACGGAAAACAGGTGCTCGCGGCGGTCAAACTCGACATCGAGGCAGGCGTATATAATGTCAAAGCCCGCCGTCCAGAATAATACCGCCCCGCAAAGGAAGATGGGCAAACCGGCCATGCTTCCGCGCACGGCGATCCAGGCTCCGGCAGGCGCGACGCTGAGGGCGAGTCCCAGAAAAAGATGGCTGCCCTGGGTGAAGCGCTTTGTGTGGGAATAGCCCATCAGAATCGCAATGGCCACCGGCGACAGGACCAGGCATAGCGGATTGAGGGCAAACGCGGCGATGACAAAGATGATGGCCGAAAGGGCTGTGAAACCGACTGCGAAAGAGACGCTGACTTTTCCGGCCGGCAGGTGACGATCCTTCGTGCGAGGATTGCGCTTGTCGATGTGGCGGTCAACGAGCCGGTTGTAGGCCATGGCCATGGACCGCGCGGCCACGCACGCAACAACTATCCATATCAGCACCGGCCAGCTGGGCCATCCCCCTGCCGCCACCACCATCGCCGCCAGCGCAAAGGGCAGCGCGAAAAGGCTATGGCTGAACTTGATCATCTCAAGCACCGAAGCCACCGCCTCAAGGGACGGAGAAAGGGGAGCGATGTATTCCGAGTCGCGCATAAGATACCCGCATAAACAAATTGCCCTTCTTTATGACACATTCCCTGGAAAGCTGCAAACAGACTTTGGAAATCCTTGATCAAGATCACTTGCTTGCGGCAATAGGGACCCAGACGGGTTCAGCGCCATTTGCGCTTAAAAAGGAACCACGAATAAACGCTAATGAACGCGAATCATGAACTATTTCTTAGCCACAGATTTTCACGGATTTACACAGATTAATCAGAACGCTGTTCTCTGCGTCTCAGCGACTCTGCGGGATAAGAAATATTCATAGACGAAAAGAAGAAAGGAAGCCCAAAACATCCAAAGAATCGCCAGGACGCAGAAATGATCGAATGACAGTCCCAAAGTCCGACATCTTCGGGACTGTGGGATCTTTCAAGCATGATCTTCGGCAAAGTTCTTCGTCGATTGTCGCATAAGGATATCTGTTCCCGGCGTGGTCAATACCCCGGGATGATCGCAAAGGACAAGCGAGCCCTCTCATATTACACAGCGTCACCGAAAAGACAGGTGGCGAACGGAAAACCCCTTTTTCCTTGGACCTGGACTCTCATGGATGTGTCCATAATCTGCTTCAACGTCATGGAATTGGAAATATTAATCTGGTATGATGTCCTTGGATATTATAAATAGGTATGGTGTCCCCGTATATGATGGTGTCTCCAAATATGCAGTGTCCTATAAGTGGCATCAATAATTAGGTATGGTGTCCCCTGATATATAAGTAGCATCAATAATTAGGTATGGTGTCCCCTGATATAATCAATAATTAGGTATGGTGTCCCCGGATATACCCGGATATGTATTTGCGCTTAAAAAAGAACCACGAATACACGCCAATGAACGCGAATCATTAAAGTTTTCTTAGCCACAGATTTTCACGGATTTACACAGATTAAGGAGAATGCTGTTCTCCGCGTCTCAGCGACTCTGCGGGATACCAACGGTGCTTGTGTCTCATCTGCCTTGACAACCTCCCGGCCCGCTTCTATTATCAGAAGGCCTTGTTGCGGACGTTTATCGTTTGTGCCAGGCGAAATCTTCAGGGATGTATATTTATGCGGGACTATCTCAAAATTCTTAAGAAGCACTGGGGCTACAAGACATTTCTGCCGATGCAGGAGGCGGCGATTCGTTGCATTCAGGCGAAGAAGGATTCGCTGGTGGTGCTATCGACAGGTGGCGGTAAGTCGATTTGTTATCAGGCTCCCATCATGACCATGCCAGGGATGGCCGTGGTGGTGTCGCCGCTGATTTCGCTGATGAAGGACCAGGTGGATGCGCTGAAAAACTGCGGCATTCCCGCCGTATGCATCAACAGCAGCCTGGGCGACCGCGAAGCCCGGCGGGCATACGCGATGCTCCATGGCGATGAGATCAAACTGCTCTATGTGGCGCCCGAACGGTTGGTCATGCCTTCCTTTCTGGAGATTCTGGAAAAGCGGAATATCCGATACTGGAGCATTGACGAGGCCCACTGCATCAGCGCCTGGGGACACGACTTTCGCCCGGAATATCGCAAACTGTCCATCCTGAAGGAGCGCTTTCCCGATGCGTCGGTCCACGCTTTTACTGCTACGGCCACGCCCACGGTGCGCGAAGACATTGCCCGGCAGCTGCACCTGGACGACGCGGAAATGGTGGTCGGCTCTTTTGACAGGCCGAATCTTTTTTATCGTGCCGAACGCCGCCAGGGCAAGTCCGGAGCCTTCGGGCAGATATGCGAAGTGATCGACAAGCATCGCGGGCAGTCGGGGATTATTTACTCGATCACCCGGAAATCCACAGAAACGCTGGCGTCCAAACTGCGCGATCATGGCTACAAGGCCCTGGCCTACCATGCCGGTCTAGACCCGGAAGATCGCCACAAGGCCCAGGAGGCTTTCCTGAAGGAAGAGGTCGAGGTGGTGGTGGCGACGGTGGCCTTTGGCATGGGCATCGACAAGGCAAGCGTACGTTATGTCATCCACAGCGGTATGCCCAAATCCATCGAGGCCTACCAACAGGAAAGCGGACGCGCCGGACGCGACGGCCTGGACGCGGAATGCCTCATTCTCCACAACTATGGCGATTACAGCAAGTGGGAAGACATTATCACCAAGTCGTCTGAAGAAAAGGGCGGCGATGAGCGCATCCTGCAAGTGCATTTGGAAAAACTGAGCGAGATGTACGGTTACTGCCAGACCAGCGGGTGCCGCCGCAGCCACCTGCTCCTCTATTTCGGTGAAGAGCGCGAAGAAGAAAAATGCAGCGGGTGCGATAATTGCGGACGCAGCCACATGGACGAAAAAGAGGCGCTGCTGATCGGGCAGAAAATCCTTTCCTGCGTGGCGCGACTGCGAGAAAGTTTCGGCGTGTACTATACGGTCGATGTCCTGCTTGGCTCGCGGGCCAAAAAGATTCTGGAAAACGGCCATGACGCACTGAGCACCTACGCCCTCATGAAAGACAACACCCGCGAGCAAGTGCGCGAATGGATCGATGAACTCATCGCTCAGGGCTTTATGACGCCTGGCGAACATCGTGAATTGCGCATCACGAAAAAAGGCTGGAGCCTGATCCGCGGCAACACCAAGCCACGGTTCCGACATATGGAAAAGTTGCAAGCGCCGATGGCCGTCAGAGAGAAAAGCCGGAGCCGGCAGGATGGAGAACTGCTGGGGCTCGATCCCGAACTCTTCGAAGTATTGCGTCGTCTGCGCCTGAGCGAAGCGCGAAAATTGCAGGTCGCACCTTATGTCATTTTCACCGACGCCAGCCTGCGGGACATGGCGCGAAAGAAACCCACCACCATGGATGAATTCCTCGACATTCACGGCGTCGGTCAGGTGAAGCAGGCGCGCTGGGGCCAGCTCTTCCTGCAATGCATCCGCGATTATGGAGAACCGCAAAGTGTGAAGAACTGATGGCGATTCTGGAATTTTTTCTATCTGAAAAAAGGCGGGCATATAGGCATTCCGCAGTTTCTTAAAAGCCCTTGATCACGGGCTTTCTGTCCACTATGTTAGGGCCGTTGATGAGACTGAACGCAGGACTTTTGAAAGATAAAGGAGAAGTGCATGACCGATCAAAAAGTGACTTTAATTACCGGCGCATCCAAGGGCATCGGCTATTCCACGGCGCAGGCCCTGGCGAAGGCGGGCCATCTGGTGCTGGGCGTGGCCAGGACGGCTCCCGATGATTTTCCCGGAGAATTTGTGACGCAGGACCTGAGCGACCGTGCGGGAACGGCGAAGGTTTTTCAGGAACTGGCCGCGAAACATGCGATTACCGGAGTGGTAAATAATGTGGGGCTTGTGAAGCCCGCGCCGCTGGATGAGGTTCGGCTTGACGATTTTGACGCGGTGATGGAAGTAAACCTGGCATGCGCGATTCAGGCCACCCAGGCGGCCCTACCCGCGATGAAAGCGGCCAAGTGGGGGCGCATCGTGAACATATCAAGCCTGACCGCGGCGGGGGTTCCCTTTCGCACGAGCTACGCGGCTGCCAAGACGGCCATCATCAGCTTCACCCGCAGCTGGGCCCTCGAACTGGCTCCGATGGGTATTACCGTCAACTCTGTGGCGCCGGGACCGACGGATACGGAACTCTTCAACCAGAACAATCCGCCCGGTAGCGAGAGTCGCGAACGCTACGAGAACTCCGTGCCCATGAAGCGGGTGGCTTCGCCCGACGAAATCGCCTCGGTCATCGCCTTTCTGATTTCCGATGGCGCTTCCTTCCTGACCGGGCAGAACATCTTTGTCGATGGCGGCGCCAGCATCGGCCACGCGCCTGTCTGATCGTTGCGCACCAGGAGGTACTCATGTGCGGTCGGTTCAGCCTGTATATCCCCGGCGAGAAAATATCCGAAATATTCGGACTTGATGAAGTGCTGCGTCTGGAGCCGCGCTATAATGTGGCTCCGACGCAGCTGGTGCTGACGATTGTCGAAGATCGGGGACGCAAGCCGCAGGTGGTGCAGTGGGGGCTGGTTCCTCCCTGGGCCAAGGATCCGTCGATGGCTTCGCGCATGATCAACGCGCGGTCCGAGACGGTTGCCGAAAAACCAGCCTACCGCGCCGCCTTTCATCGCAGGCGATGCCTCTTACCGGCGAACAACTTTTTCGCGTGGAAGAAAGAAGGCGGCAAGAGCCTGCCCTGGTGTTTCAAGCGACGGGGCGACAAGATTATTGCCTTTGCGGGAATATGGGAAATGTGGGAACGTGAGGGCCATGTGATTGCGTCATGCAGCATTCTGACAACGGATGCCAACGATCTCGTGAAGCCCATTCACCACCGCATGCCGCTGATCCTGCACGAGGATAACTGGGACCGCTGGCTGAATCCGGAGACGAACCATCTGCCCGCAACGGCGCTGAAAAAGGAACTCGGCCCGCTCATGCAAGCCTACCCGGCAGACGACATGACCGCCTACCGCGTCAGCGAATATGTCAACAGCATCCACCACGACGACCCCGCCTGCCTGGAACCGGCTGAGATGGAGATGTTTTGAGAAGGGGTTT
>CAYWYC010000009.1:34057-36840 GCA_964462565.1 uncultured Candidatus Sumerlaeota bacterium
AAAAAAGCCGAAAGGTCCGTGAAGACATTTCGGCTTTCTTCGTTCATGATCAGATCCACTAATCAACTCATGCTCAGGCCTTGATCCCGGGGATCTCGCGCATGTTCTGGCCGATGTTGACACCCTTTTGCACGAGGGTGTTCTGGAGTTCCTTGACGTCCACCTTGCGGGGAGCCAGGTCTTTTTTCAGCGACATGGCCGTGGCGGTTCCGGCGGCTTCGCCCATGGTCAGGCAGGCCATGATGAGCCGGCAGCCCGATTGCGCGTGGAAGTCGGCCGACAGGCAGCGCCCCGCCACAAGCAGATTTTCCACCTTGGCCGGCACCAGGCAGCGATAGGGAATGTCGTAATAGGTGGGGTGGGGAAATTCCATATCGTCGCCAGTGCGTCCCTTATAGTCGCAAAGGTCTTCATGCTTCACGCCCTCGGGCAGCCAACTGGCTCCAAAACCGGCGCGCGTGCAGATTACGCAGCGCTTCTCGCCGTCGATCTCGTGCTCGATCCACTTGATGTTGCCGACGCCGTCGGGGCGGTGCACGTCATAGCCGTGGGCGCTGATGGTGATCACGTCGTCAAAGTGCTGCCAACTGGCAATGTCCCAGCCCGTCAGCACATATTCGCCCACCACCCGGCGGCTCTCGCGCACACCCAGCAGGGGAGCGGTATCAATGAGCCAGGAGTTTTCATAGCCCGGCACATATTTCTTGATGAAGCGCCACAGCATGTCGGCCTGTTCGCGGCCATTAATATACATGCGAGTCAGATCATGGTTGTCCAGCGGCTTGCAGTGGCGCGAATGGGCAAAGCAGATACTCACTTCATCGTGGTCGCCATGCTCCGGCCGTCCTGGTACATGAGTCAGCCAGTTCAGGTGATTGTCGGCTTCCATGGCACGCTCGCCCTGCTTTTCTGTTTCCTCGATCAGTTTGATCCACTTGGGGTCGTCCCGTTTCAGTTCGCAATCGTTAAACTTGTCATAATTTACGCCACCCAGTCGGAATTCGAGCGAGCATGCCTGGGCGAGTCCATCCGTTTCGCGTCCCTGCATGAATTCGGCACCCGCAAAGGCCGCAGCGTCGGCGTCGCCCGAGCAGTCAATGACGCGCTTGCAGAGGATCGCCTGACGGCCCGACTTGCTTTCCACGACCACCCCGCAAATCGCGTTGCCCTGCATGATGCTGTCCACCACGTAGGTGTGAAAGAGTACATCCACACCCGCACCAAGCACCATGCGGTCCAGGATCAACTTGTGCTTTTCGGGATCGCTGTTGCGGTGCCAGAGGCCGTCCACTTCGACAAGTTTGTCGAACATTTCCTGGCCGATACCGCTCACGAAATCCAGCGGAATATTCACAAGTCCCGCCGTAGCCAGTCCGCCCAGCATGCTTTCGCGCTCCAGGATCAGCGTCTTACATCCGCCGCGGGCCGCCGCGATTGCCGCGCCGACTCCCGCCACGCCACCGCCAACGACAATCACATCATACTCGCCATCCACGGGCAAAGTTTTCTGGGGTTCGATGACTCCGTCTTTCTCTCGTTTCAACTCAATCATGCTTTTTCTCCTTTTTTATTTTTTGGGGATTCATCTTCGATTTTGCTTATGGCCTGGGAGGCGCAATTGTCGTAGCAGGCTCCGCAGCCGGTGCATTTTGCCTGGTCGATCAGCGCGCCCTGGTTGGTCATGGTAATGGCCTGGACCGGGCACTCGAAGATGCAGGTATTGCAAAAGGTGCATCCCCGATTCACGATATACTTGGCACTCATGGTGCTTCCTTTCCTGGTGGTACAGTGGGCGCAGGAGAGTTTCCGCGCCATCTTTCGGGGGAGACTATAAATTATATTCGAGACTCTGAAAATGCTTGTTTCTGCCAAGGATTTGCACTATCCTGCTAAACATGGCTAAAAAATACTATAAACGCCCCAATCAACCCACCGAAAGCCCTATCGAGCAGACCCTGATGGATGCTGAGAAACTCCTGGATATTATCATCACGGTTCATGATCTGACGGGCATTTTTCATGATGATCGCGGGCTTTCGCTGCTGGGACCGCACCGGCAGTCGCATCGCCGGTCGGTTTTGTGCGGCATGGGTTTTGGTGGGCGAAAGTGCGAGCAGCATTGCCGCCGTGAGATGAACGCGGAGGCCGGGAAGCATCCGGGCGGCCTGGTGCATCATTGCTGGAAGGGCCTGGTTGAGGCGGTCGCCCCGATTCATCGCGAGGGTGTGCACCTGGCGACGATATTCGCGGGGCAGTGGCGGGCGACCGAGGCAAAACCGGAAGAGGCTCACGGGCGTTTTCCGAAGAAATGGCAGGAGGCTTATGCCCGTGCCTCCGTCTGGGATTCATCGCGGGAAGGTCCCCTGCTGCATGTGCTATCGGCTCTCGGTCAGGGGCTGCTTGCCCATGTGGAGCATCACTTCGATCTCGATCGACCGCCCGAAAACCGCAAAACCCAGGTGCTCCGTTTCCTGAAATATCACGCCACCACACGCATCCGCCTCGAAGATTTGGCCGCCGCACTGCATCTTTCCCCGTCACGCACCAGCCACCTCGTCCGCGAAGAGCTCGGCATGTCATTCCAGGAACTCGTCAAAGAAGAACGCATCCGCCGCGCCTGTTCCCTCCTCCGCTCCACCGACCTGCCCATCCGCCAGATCGGCCAGCGCGTCGGCATCGACAACGAATACTACTTCAACCGCCTCTTCCGAAAAACCACCGGTCGGACCCCGGGCGCATACCGCAAGGGATGAAGCGTACCGCCGGCATCCTGCCGGCTTCTG
>CAYWYC010000010.1:0-36661 GCA_964462565.1 uncultured Candidatus Sumerlaeota bacterium
TATCTGCCCCGAGGCCTCAAGGTATATGGCTCGATTGAAAAAGAAAAACCCCGAAGGGGCCTTGCCTTAATATATCAAGGACCACTCCGGGGTTAATGACAATGATTATCGAAAGCGTTGCCGCTTTCCGATGAAGGATATTCTTAAATTTGCTTGTTTAGTTAGCCCTTCTCCTGAGCAATCCGGTTTAGGATATTTGTCAGCGCCGGCCTTTGCCAAGGGGATAGGCCGGGTCGGTCTCCTGAAACTGGCCATAGGTATAATATTTGATATATCTACCAAAACACACAAGAAGATTGAGAATGCGGTGATCTTTGAATCGGCTGTAGCGCCTTTGGGTATCTTCTTCTTCGTGATACCAGAGAGCACGCAAATAAGCCATGACGTCTCTTTTCAGGGAACATGAGAATCCGCCTTCCACATGCCTCAGGCATTCCCGCCATTCACCAAAACTCGGCAGGGACTGGGGGTTGCGCATTATCATGGCGCGAATGAAGGCCACCTTTTCTGCCTGATAGCGTTTGCGGTGCTTCGAAGTCCACGATTGTGAAGGAACCGGGTACGAAAGCAGATCCACCAGGGCCCGTTGGTTCGTATCCACTTCTTCTTCGCATTCAAACAGCTTGGCTAATTCATGAATCCGTGCCCAATTAAAATCGGGATACTTTTCCAGAATGCGCGTCATATCGACAAGGTGCCTGAGTGATTTCCAGCGATGCTTGGCATTATGCAAAATCAGGATAAAATACATTTCTTCCGGCGGAAACATGTTCACCTCTACCCCAAACCGGTGGGCAGTTTTGGCCCATTTCCAGAAAAGCCCATCGCCAAGACTCGGAAGATTGGCCAGGCGCATTATATTCCAATGCAATTCCAGCATAAGACCTTCTTCCGGTTGAACCATGTTGACGACATATTCCCACCGCGATTCCAAGGCCTTGTCCAAGTCCTCGGGCTTGGTGGGTTCATAAAAATCAAAGCCGTTATCTTGCAGGATTTGCACGGCCTTGGGAATATCCTCTTTGGGGATAAAAAAATCCAGATCGGCAAAGCCGCGCAAGTTCAGATCCTTGTATAGATCCACGGCAAAAACCGGGCCCTTATAAGGAATAGAATACACTCCAGCTTTTTGAAACAAGCCATGTATTTTCAAGAATTGAGAAGTCATGGTAATATTGCGCTTGGAGTTGAAATAATAAAACTCCCCGGCCTTCTCCATGACCTTCGTCGCCTCGGGCGGTAACTCCAGTCCCTTCAGGGTCTCATAAACCAGAAGCGAGGCCTGGCAAGTACTGACCATCAGTTGAAACAATTTCCAGTCAAGGGAATTATTTTTTAATATATGCTGAGCGTTTTCGCGCATTTCTTTGCGCCAGGGCGCGGTCAGGCATGCCAATATTAAATTAAATTCGGCAGATGTGCTGAGATAGTGTTGAGAACTATTTAATCCTTGGGACATATTTTATTCTCTGGTTTCTGAATTGTTTGATCCAATTTTCGCACTCTCATGCAAAAAAACGCCAGCATTTCTGGGGCCGCTTGAAAGTATAGAAGCTCTCGGTCAAAGAGAAACATCCGGCCTTATCCCGGATATGAAGTTTCCTCTTCCGCTTCCTTTCTGCTTTTTTGCATAATCCCTACACCACCTTCAGGAATTTCTCAGCCTGGGCATGGTAGAACTGGGCATACACGGCATCCATTTCCAGAAGTTCGGCGTGGGTGCCTTTTTCGATGACTTTTCCCTGGTCCAATACATAAATATAATCCGCCATCTGGACGGTGGAGTAGCGATGGCTGATCAGTACGGCGCTGCGGCCCTCAACCAGTTGCTTGAAGCGGTTGAACAGCTCCATCTCGGCCAGGGGGTCCAGGGCACTCGTCGGTTCGTCCAGAATAACCAGTTGGGCGCGCCGGAAATAGGCTCGAGCCACAGCGATTTTTTGCCATTCACCTCCGCTCAGTTCCTGACCATTGTGAAAAGCATTGCCCAACATGGTGTCATAACCGTTGCGCAAACGCTTGATCAGGGGTTCGGCTCCGGAAGCGTATGCGGCTTCTTCGATCGCTTCCATGGAGGCATCCCGCTCAACATCTCCCAAACAAATATTGTCTTTGACCGTAAGCGGGTAGCGCAGATAGTCCTGGAAAACAGCGCTCACGTTACGTCGCCAGTCAGCAGGTTTCAGATTCCTCAGGTCTATCCCGTCCACCGTAATCCGGCCATCACTTGGATCATAGAGACGCCCCAGCAGTTTGGCAATAGTTGATTTTCCCGATCCGTTTGCACCGACCAGGGCGATTACCTGTCCCGGTCGAATCTCAATATTCACCTCGGAGACAGCCTTCTCATCCCGCCCGTAATAGGAAAAGGATAGATTCTCGAGCCGTATGCCCTGCTGAATGGGAACCGGTGCTTTCTGAACCGGTTCATGAGGGACAATGCCGGGCTTCAGGTTGAGAAATTGATAAAAATATTCGAGGAACAGGCTGTGTTCAAAAAGCGTGGCGCTGCTTTGCATAAGGCTGTTCAACTTGCTCAGACCGGTTTGGAAGGCTTGATAGTACATCACCATGGCCCCCAGGGTGATCGCTCCGATCAATGCGGCGCGCGCAATAAGAGCGAGACAGACAAAGAGGGCCACCGTTGCAATGCCCTGAGCTAGCACATCGGCAAGGGTGCGTTGACGTAGAATACGGACAGATTCAGAACGGAGGGCTTTCTTGATTTTCAGGTAACGCTGCCGAAATACTTCGCCCAGGTTAAAGAGTTTCAGTTCTTTTGCGGGCATTTCATAGGTGAGGAAGATATGATAAAACTGGGCCAATCGCTTGCCGGGTGTTTGCTTTTTTTGCAGGTCGCGGTTTTTGCGCGCGAAGACAAGACGGACAAGAGCCCCGGGTACCGCAAAGACAATCAGGGTGAGAGTCAGAGGGGCGTTATAGGCCAGGAGCAGACCACCGACCCCTAATACAGAAACGGCCGATTGGGCGACCTGGGTCATACTGTTAAGAATGGCCAGCGGTCGCGTAGGGGCTTCAGCCTGGGCCCGGTGCACCGTATCATGGTAGGCCGAATTTTCGTAATGGGCCAAATCCAGAAGGGCCGACTGCTCATGAATGCGATCGCTCATGGTCTCTGTCACGTAGAAATTTTGCGCTTCGGCTACTATTTGCGAAAGAGAATTGCATATAATGATAAGGAGCGCCACACCGCCGGCCAAACTGATCCAGAAAAAAAGCTGCGATGTATCAGGCGCGTCCGATCCCTGAATGCCGTCAGAAACGGCATCGACAATCTGCTTCATCAAATATAGCGCGGCCAGCGGAAGAAGGCCCTGGATCAATACCAGCACCACTTTGGCCGAAGTCCAAAAGGGAGTAATCTTCCACACCAGACCAAGGGTGCGCCAGATATCCACCAAACGGGAGTTGATTTTTCTGAAGAGGTTTTTCATAGTGAAAGCAGAGAATTTTACAGTGCCGGGCTACAACAACCAGTGGATGCCCGATGCCTTAACTCACTTGCGCTCCTTACCTTGTTTGTTTCAAAACAAACCAACCATCCGGCTATATGCTTAATCCCTCAAAGCGCTTATATGTATCCAAATCGGGCAGATTGCCCATAATAACCTGTCCCTTGTATTCCAACCAGGCATGGGCTTCCAACTTGCCTTCCCCATCGTGCCGCGCGCCAATATGGAGGATGGTCTCGATATCCTGATGGGCCAGCAGGATACGCGTTACCAGTGCACGGTGCAAACAGGTGCTTTTGCCGGGAGTCAGCCAACTGGCGCGGTCAACCGCCCAAACAACACGTCGCGGCGTAGTAGGCCCCAAAACGCTCTTCCAATCTTTTTCCAACTGCTTATTCATCCAACCTTCCAATTGGCCAAAATGCTCGCGTTTGAGTTGAGAACGAACCTGAATCAATAACCTCCAGGCGGCAAAAAGGGCAATCCATTTATCCCGGGGAAGTCGAAACGCAGAAGGTATTTTTTTAAAAAGAAAAAACATAATTAAACACACGCAAGAAAGAAGGGCTCCGATTAATATTAACCTGTATTATGATTTCTGGGCAGTTATTTACCACAAAGAATTTAATTACGGCAAAAATGGTAAAATAAAAGGCTCACTTTTTGTTTTCAATAATTACCAGTTCCTTTGCCGCCATCTGGCTCAGCAATTGGCGGGCGTCATCTTCGCAAGTCTCCCGATCCACTTCGTACTCGTCCATTAAGGATTCAACCAACTCAGAAAAAGTGGTGGGGTTCTGGATTTTTTTCCAAATGGATACGCCCACAGGATTCAGTCCATAATAAATACCATCTGTCAGATGGAGAATCACGCCCTGGTCCTCCAATTCACTGAAGACCGCCTGTTCTGACGAATGAATAACGTTTTCTGCGGTGATTTCTCTGATTTCTTCCATTCTATTTATTCCATTCCTTTATGTTATTCTATATTGAGAAACCTGCTCCCAATCCGAGCCTGTAAAAGCAAATCCTTCCGCTCAAGGATTCAGAGAAAATGGCATGCCACACTTAACCATCAAGACGAGTAAGCCAAGATTCAGGCGCTATCTATACAAAGGCGTTTCCTGTCTCAAATCCAGAACATTTTACTCTCATTTACGCCGCTTGTTCAAGGTCAATCTTACCCGATTTTAACTATCAGGTTTTAATGACCAAGCCCAAATGCCTTGAAAAGCCTGCTTTTTTTGATACCGTGCAAAAAGTGGAATCTATGTCCTTCTCAAGACATAGTGTTTGAAATAAGAAGCGAGCAAAAGCCTCCCGACTATCGATACGCACCAGATGTTCCGCATGAAAGTGCTTTTCCCTCCGGTTATCATGCGAAAAGCCCACTCCATTCCAATTTTGCGGATTAAAGATGGGGCCCAGGGGCGCTTGCCGGAATGGAAATCAAAAGCGGCCCCGACACCAAGCATTACCGGAACATCAATCTTTCCCAGATGATCCGCTATCCAGAGTTCCTGCTTGGGGCCACCCAAAGCCACCCAAAGCAGATGGGGACGGGTGCTTTCAATCATGTCCTTGACTTGTGTTTCTTCTTCATCCGTCAAAGCCCGGAAGGGAGGCGCGTAGGCGCCGGCGATCTGTATGCCGGGGTATTTCCGCTGGAGCCTGTCTGTAAGATTGCTCAGAGTATCATCGGTGGCGCCATAAAAATAATGCCGCCATCCCTTATCGAGGCCATATTCAAAGGCTTTCAGGAAAAAAGCCGGCCCGGGAACCCGTTCTTTTACCGCTTGCCCCTGCTGCAATGCCAGGCGACGTACAGAGGCTCCATCGGCAAATACCAGATCCGCATTCTGGAGCGTTTCCAGAACCCGGGGGTTGACCATACAATGCGACAATAGGTTGGCCTCACAGAAGCAGGTCATGTGAAATCCGCCGGCTTCTATATACTGTTCTATTTGCCGCAAGCCCTGGTCAAAACTGGAGCCGCTGATCTTTATGGCCGGAAAACTGAATTCCATTCTGTTGCCTGCTGCCTTTCGCATAATGCTAGCTCAAATCTTTCTTATTGCTTACGTTGCACTGACTGGATTGCTCTATCATAAATAGTCATCAACCTGTCATAAACAGCCGATTCGCTATACTCCCTTTGGGCCTTTTCTCTCCCTGCTTTGCCCATTGCTTCGCAGATATCGGGCTTACCATAGAGCGCTTTAATTTTTTTCACCAGATCCTCACTGTCTCCTGGGTCAAACAATAACCCAGTTTCATTATAAACCACAATCTCCGGTAATGCACCAATATTTGACGCAATTACGGGACGTTCGAGAACCATGGCTCTTGTGATGACATTGGGGAAACCTTCGAACCACTTGCTTGGGAAAACCAGCATTCTCGACCTGCTGTAAAGTTGGTTCATTTCTTCGTCATTCAAAAAGCCGAGCCAATCCACATTGGCCGGGCTGTTTTTTTTCCAGGGCGAATCCTCTTCAAAACGGCCAGCCAGGGCAAAGGGGATATCCGGCAGCGCGCGGGCAGCTTCGAGAAACTCGGAAATTCCTTTCTCCTCGCTGATCCGGCCACAAAAAGTGACCAGATCGCCTAAAGGTCCCCTGTATTTATCGTCCACGGCGGGAGTGATATTAGGGAGAATTTCAAGGCGTTCTTCCTCCACTCCATTTTCCATAAACCGCTTTTTCTGGAACTCCGAGAGCACAATGAAAATATCCACATTACCGAGGATGGATCCTGTGATCCTTGCCACGGCATTGCGAAGGGCATAACCCGCGCTTTTCGGCAGGTTTTCCTCACAATTTCTTAAAAGGCACCAAAGTTCTTTGCCAAAACCCAGGCACTTTTCACAAACCTGCGACCGGCACAGATGGAGCCCGTTGGGACAAAAGAGCCGATAGTTGGGGCAACGCATGAGCAGAGGGAGGTTTTGCTTTTTCACTTCCCCCAAAACCGCTGGCGAGAGAAAGGGATAAAGATTCTGAGCCTGAACGAGATCATAGGACTTTTCGGCAAGCCGCCGGGCCATTTCACGTTTGGAAAAGGGGTTGTAGATACCTGAAAAAAAAGCCTTTGCCTCTCCCGAAAGGCCCTTGATGTTTTCGGAGGACTTGAAAAAGGTATCTACCTGATGGCCTCCCTGCTTAAGAATCCGAATAATCTCTTCGATGGCATGTTCTTCTCCGCTTTTGCGGCCATATTGGTTGTGGGCGAAGAGTATTGAAAAAGGCTTGGAAATCACGATAGTCAGACCTCAGCTGAATTCTCTACAGATTATTGAAAATCAGGAACTTATGCTCCGTCTCGCCTGAACTATGTGCAAACAGAAAAGGGCCAGAAAGCATACAAATGTAAAAGTAGCCGTCTTCCAGGCTTCCCCCAGATACCCGACGGCCAACGAATTTACACCGCCGCTTGCGAGGAAACCGGCTGCTCCCAGTGAACCGGGCCTATCAGTTTTCAATGTGTGCAACATGTCTTTGCCAATAGTCCACACAAAGGTTCCAAAAATTATCAGGCCTATTAATCCACAATTCAACACCACTCCAAAGAATACATTGTGCGTATTGGTCGTATAAAAAGCCCCTTGCTCCCGCGCTCCTACGGCGAAGCCATAACCCAGGATGGGTTTTCTCAAAAAGCCCTGCCAGTAAGAATCCCAGATGCGCGTTCGGCCATGAAGGGTTTTGATTTCTTCTTCTTCCTTATCCCGGTAAACCATTTCATCTATGGAATCGGGCTTTACGAAGTAGAGACATACCAACGATATGCCTACCAGGGCCAGGACCTTTATGCCTTTTTGACTTAAAACGCATACGAGAAGCAGACCGCCAAGCAACGACCACCAGCTGGCCAAACTCAAACTGCCGACAGTCAGGATCAGGGAACCGATAAATGAGAAAAGGAGATTCCGTTTTCTCTCGCCCTTCTCGGCAACGAGCCATTCCGCAAAAGAATAACAGGCCACCATGACCGCCATGGCTCCCAGTGTGTTATCCCTGAGCCCGCCCAGTGAAAAACCCAATAATCGAATGCTGCCCAGTACGCGAAAAATCAAAGCAATCCAGACAAGTTGCAAAACCCATTTTTCCGCCTTTTTGAAGCCCGGCAAACTCATGATGAGCACGGAAATGGCAAAGGACTCGATCAGGACCTGGGATGCTCGATATACGGAAAACTCGGGACGGACCGACCATAAGGCACTGAATATTCCAAAGATATAATATAGGAAAAAATGGCGTGAAGGGCTTTGGAGTATCTTTCGGATAAAGGCGCCGACTTGCGGGATAATCGCCAGAAAAGCCGCCGTGCAGCCAACCAGAAGAATCTCCAAAGCCGCAAAGGCGTCGATATCGGTATAGGCCCCGGCTTCTCGCCTCCGGATCATAAGTGTAAGGCGAAAAATGAGGGCCAGCGTAAGGATAGCCAGACCATAGCGATAGACATTGGCCATCCTGAAACCGTACAGGCCGGCAGCACCGCTGTCATTGGCACGAAGCAGCAAACGCCGCTTGGGACGCGCCCTGAGGCGCTTAAGTTTGCGCGTCCTGGACGGAGTCATCAATCCCCCCTGCCGCCTTTGTCAGAAGGTGATTTCCGCGGGCTTCTGTTTCGGTGGGCCAGGGCCTGGACGCACGCATTATAGACGGACTCAGCGGACCTGGCGGGTGTGTGCGCTTTGATTATTTCCTTTGATTCCTCTCCCATTTGCCCCAATGCTTCCGCATGCATCATGCTCTTGAGTGTATCATATATACGGGCTGGTTCCTGGGGATCAAAGACCCACCCGTTGCGGCCTTCCTGGACCAATTCAGGCCAGCATCCGTTGTATTTTGAGCATAGAATGGGCAGGCCGCAGGACATGGCTTCCGGAACGACCAGGCTCCAGTTGTCCTCCAGGGTTGGAATAATGAAGGCGTCGCTCGATGCATAATAAGGCGCGACCTGATCGTAATCGACCGCCCCCGCAAAACGCACGTTCTGCAGTTCCTTTTCCCGGCAAAAAGTTTCCAATGCTTCCCCTTGTTCCCCGTCGCCAACCATCACAAGCGTGGCGCCGTCGGGATGCTCTTTCTCGAAATCGCTCCAGCCCTCAAGCAACTCCATACAGCCTTTCAGGGGATGCAAACGTCCCACATAAAGAATCATGCGTCCCTTTATATTCAAAGTTGCTTTCAGGCGCTGAACCTGTTCTTCCGGCAAGTTTTCCGCCGCTGCCGCAAGCCCTTCCACATCGGCGACCATGTGCCCTTCGGTAATCCTTCGGGAATCCATGCCCAGGGATACGGTGTATTCGCGGCAAAGCCGTCCGTTGCATCCCATGGCATCGGTAAACCGCAGAACCCCCTTGCGATACCAAAGCCGCACCTTCTGCGCGTTGCGCTCAACGTGGGCCGTTCTTTCGTAAAGAATCACCAGAGGGGTTCCCGTGAAAACACGATAAAAAAGCGAAGGAAAGGTCCACTTGAAAAAGCCATCGCATACCAAAACGTCTGGCTGGATGGATCGGATGCGCCGGATCAGGCCGGGCTGCAGGCGAAGGGAAAAATTACGGTTTGCCAGGTGATTTCTATCTTCGCTGCCTATCTTCCACTCGCCACTCAGGGGTATGGCCCGATCTCCCAGAATCGAAACCGCCTTATTCGTCACCCGTTCCGGTACATAATCTCCGGAAAAGACCAAATGGAGATTCCCCTCGCACTGTCGATCCAGTTCGCGAAAAACGGGAATGCGATAATCCAGAAAAGAACGTGTTACCCAGGCAATTTTCATGCTTGTTTTGCCGCCTCGGGCTGGGGGCTTTTATTTTTTCGGCGTCGCAATAAATAATCCTTCAGCGCTTCCCGTCGCTGCATGGCAAAGCAGGCAAGTTTCCAGCCAGGCGGGCCCCATTTGCTGCCCAGCGTCATTAGCTGAGATACCCGATTCGACGGCATGCTTGCGCCGTATTTCCGCACGATCTCCAGGGCTTCCTCCGGTGCTCCACCCAAAAGTTTGTTATGGGCATAGCCCAATGCCACCCGCCCGCGTACTTTCTCAAACCCGGCTCTGTCTCCATCTTTCAGGCGGGGAACTACGCGGCTTTCCCAGGACTCCACCGTGGGACACAGCCGGCGGCGCTTCTCATACTTTTTTAACCAGCCGGAACCTATGGCCGCGGTGCGCGAGTTACCGACCCAAAGAGGCTCCGGAACAAACGCCCACTTGCCAAAAGTCGCCACATAGGCCCAGTATTCCAGATCCTGACTCACTCGAAGATCTCCACGCTGGCCTCCCGCCTTGTCGATCAGGCTTTTTCGAATAAGATTCGAACCGGTCCGAATATGGTCATGCTCGGCCCAGAAATCAAAAAAGGCATCGATCTTGATCGGTCCCTGGGGCTTGTTCGGGCCGCTGAGAGACTTTGGCAACACCTCTTCCCGGCCGTCCGCGTAACGCGTGATCAAGAGAGTACTCACCGCGTCCACATCGGGATTTTCCTCCAGATAGGAGACACAGGTTTTCAGAAAACCGGGTTTCCAGAAATCATCGGCATCCAGAAAGGCAATGTATTTTCCCGAGGTAATCTGAAGCCCCTGGTTGCGAGCCGCGCCCTGCCCCGCGTTTTCCTGGTAGATATACGTCACCTGATCGGGATACCCCTCCACCACCTGCCGGGTCTCATCGGTGGAGCCATCATCCACCACGATAATCTGCAAGCCCTCCATATCCTGTTTCAATACACTGTCCAGGGTCGTGGATATGCAGTGGGCCGAATTATAGGCAGGGATGATAATGGAAACGCTGGTATTTGTGTTGTTCATATTCTTAGCCGAAATCTGTTTTCTGGGATGAGAAAGATGGAGGCTGTTCTTTGGAAGAATGCTTACTCCATTTTATTTCTGGAGGCCATACGTCCCTGCAGGCGATCCAGGCTGATTATCGGGTTGGACAGCCAAAGCGCTCTTCGCGTCAGCCAGTAAACCATAGCCGGGCTCGGCAGTGCAATGGCGAGGCGGAAAAAAGCCACAAGCCAGGAATGGCTGCGGATATTGGTCACCAGTTCTTCCCGGAAATAGTCTTTCCAGACTTTCCACAAATCTTTTCTCTGCTGCTTTTCCGGATTTTCGGCAATCCATTCACTGCCTGTGGAGAAACGCTTTAACGCGAGCCAATCGGCAAATCGCGCATCGGTTTTATCCGCTCCCTTTGATAGCAGAACCTGCCGTAGCGCCTTTTCGGAAGCCATCAGCGTACGCAGATAGGGCATCCCCTTTGCCGATCTTCCCGTAGCGGAACCTTCAAAAACCGTGTATGCATATCCACAATAAGAAGAGCTGACCGCCTTCGAACTATGATAAAGCGCGGCCACATTGAAAACCGTATCCTCTCCGATATTGGCCTCGAATTGGTGAAAGGCCAGAGGCGCAATGACTTCCCGCTTGAAAATCTTGTTCCACAAGGCAAAATTCATGTTCCGATACGCCCGGGCTCTATCTTTGGGGACGGAAAGGTTATATTTTCGGTCCGGCATATAACGTGTGTCCAGGCGCTGTCCGGCTTCATCACAAATATCCCATGAGCAGGTCACCACATCGGCATCATTGTCTTTGGCCAAGGCATACAAAGTTTCACACATATCCGGCGCGATCACGTCGTCCGAATCGGCAAAAAGAACAAACTCTCCCTTCGCCAGCCTCAGGCCCTGACCACGCGCCATCCCCGCACGCCCGTTTTCCTCGCGATGGATCACGATCATACGATCATCTTCGAGAGCCAGTTCATCCAGTATCTGGGGGCATTGATCGGGAGACGCATCATCGACGACAATCAATTCAATCTGATCGAGACTTTGCCCCAAGGCGCTTTTTACAAAACGACGGAGATATTTCTCCGGCGTTTTGTAAACTGGAACGATAATGGATACGATTGGTGTGGTCATTTTTAACTCAGTGTTTATTCAGCACGAGCGCATTTCTGAAACATCTCCACATATTGTGGTCTGAGCCGGTCCCAACTGAAACGCTCATAAGCATGGTGGTGACGGGCAATGGCGATTTCAGGAGCGAAATCGGCAGAGGAAAGGGTTTCCAACATGTGAGCCATAGCACCCGGTTCATTCAAATTGCCATAATATCCATAATCCCCCAGAATGAATCGGGATGTTGCATAATCATGCACCAAACAAGGCAGACCATGCGACATTGCCTCTACATATACCAGGCCAAATCCTTCATCCAAAGAGGAAAGCGCGAACACGTCAGCCGCTTTATAATAACCGGATACGGCCTCTTTCGGAACCGTTCTGGTGCAAAAACCGTCCTCTCCCAAAATGTCCTTTGCCCTTGCCATTATCCCGCGGGATTCCCCTTCAATCTGTCCCAGCATAACCAGGTAAGGACAAGTATCGGTCATTTCAGACAATTCTTCCACCAGATAATGCATTCGCTTGCGACTTTTATTAATGGCGCCGACGGAAAGCAGGATGGTTTTATCGCGGGGCAAATCAAGTTCCCCCCTGAGCGATTGCTTCTTTTCATTCGGCAAGGGGTTGAATTCTTTCGCTATCTGAACCCCATGAGGAATCATAATCTGGCGCTCACGGGGCAAGCCTGCTTCCAGGGCCGTTTCCAAATGCTGAACCGAAACCTGTTGCGTAAACTCCCAGCGAAAAAGAAATTCCGGACTTATGGGGCCGCCATTGCAATACAATATTTTGTAATGGCTTCCGAACTTCTTTTTATACTTTCGCAGCAAATTGGCCAGAACAATATCGGATACATATATCACATGGGGTTGGTGCTTTTTGAGAGACGGCAGGAGGGAGAGAAAAAAAGTAAACTGCTCAACAAAATAGCCGCTGCGCCTGAGTGGCATACCCAGTGCCGCGGCCAGGAAACCCCTTCGGTCAAAACTCCAAAGGCGCTTTTCATGGCCGGTGGACGGACCGCCTCCCTTAAAAAGATATAATTCAATATCTTTCTCCTGGCTCAAATGATCAAAACAATCGCGAAAAAAGGACTCGAAACCTCGGTTGATCCGCCCCAAGCCGGTACATAAAACAAAAACTTTGGGCGCAGCTTGCTCCTGGGTCATATTGTGCATTGTGAAATGAGTTGCCTGTTTATGGAATAAATCAGATTCGGCAATCGCAAATCCTGAAGGGATGATCCGTCGCGGAACAGATCAAGCCCTTCAGGGTTGACATATTATTTATTGGGTCTGTGGCCCCCACCGGTAGTGGCAGATCAGTAAATGACCTGTGGATTGTCCGGACGCGCTGGCGGGGTATCGTCTGTTTGGGATACCGATTCAAAGGGCCCCATGTCATATCCGGCCCCAAGCGGTCTTGCCGTTCCCAGATAATCCTTATTAATTCCAACGTCCGTTCCCGAATCAATACAGGGAGAATCTTTATGCAACATCCCATCGCGAGGATCTGCGATTGCCGTCGGATTCGTTGCGAATAAAGCGGGATTTTCCATTATTCCATGGGCGTCGAAACCGGCAGCCTGCCACTGGCTGAATGACCGGTGGCCTGTAAACTTATAGCCCGTATTGGCATTCGGATAATAGCAGTTATAGTCGATGTCGAGTTTCGACGTGTCATTCCCGAGGCCTGTGATGCGGATAAAATACTGCTTGTTATAATCATGATCATCCCGATTTGCGGAATTAATGATAATATTATTTTTGACCGTCATCGCCGGGGGATAATCGGTAACGCTCTCGCTGATTCCATGTCCATCGACGTCATGATCGTAAGGAGGGGTTCCTCCCAGGCCGAAATTGACGATCAGATTGTTGGTAACGAGCACGGGATCGGGATTATTCGAGCTGATTCCATGTCCTTCCACATTGACAATGATATTGCCATGGATTTCAAAACCGGTGCGCAAGCCCAGGGTATCGCCATTATCACCAGAGATCACAATTCCGCAGCCCGTGGTCACCTTCATCATTTTAATGTCTTTTATGAAGTTCCAGCGGATTACGTTATTGCGCATGTATCTTTCCGGGCCCACGCCATTCCAGAATTCAATTCCGGTGCCTGCGTTTTCAATCCGGTTTCCCTGAACAAGCCAGTCGGAAGCCCCCTGGGCTCCAACGCCATGATTGTCGCCATCGTAGAAATAATATTCGTAGCTGCCCAGGTTGCTGATGTGATTGTTTTCGATGGTGATGTTGCAGCCGGACCTGCCCTCTTTATTATTCCAGGCGTAAATCGCACTGGATGCGTTTTTCATTGTATTGTTGGAAATACGCCAGTAGTCGTTGCCCTTGCTGATCTCAATCAGGGGCGCGCCCAACTGAATGGTGCAGTTATCCCAGGTAATATAGGTGGAGCGGGGATAGTCGCCGACATCGGTCCGTTCATCTTCAAAATGATAGCCATAAAAATTGCAGTTCTTGAAGGTGATATACTTTCGGTGGATGGGAGCAATCGCGTAGCCCTCATAGTAGCGATAAATGCGATCGGCAGGATTTGCACCACCGGGCAGTTTCACATATATCTTGCCGTCAACGTCACTCCAGCATCCCTCATTCCCGAAATGGCTGGGGCTTTCTTTTCGGAGTAATACCTGAAGATCACCGGCATCGGTCATGTAAGCCGGCGGATTGCCTATTACGCTGCTTGTATAATATACGCCATTGCTATCGGGCCCCACCCAATTAAACGGCGCATCGTGGGGCTTGCTGAAATTATAGATAATGCCCGGCGCTTCAGGCCAGTCGGTTCGAATGGTAACCGGATATTCTTCCGAGAAACCATCAACCGTCACGTATGAAATGGGGGCGGTTTCCTTGTTCAAACTCGATTTCTGTTCGTGGATATGTTTATCGCATACATACAAAGTATCACCGGCTTCCACACCACCGGGACCCCACTTGACGCCATGATTATTATCCGGCGAAGGGGGAAAACTGTAATTCATCTGAGTCAGACCATTCCAGGCATTGGCGTAACTTTCGCCGCTTTCGCTTCCATAGTTCAGGTTTGAATCATAGGGACGGACAAACCAGTTCTTCGGCGCACGCGTGGTGAATGCGATGGTGGAGGTATATTCCGTTGTTTGAGGCGTAGCGGCCGAATCCTTGCATTTGACTCGCCAATAATACGTCGTTTGCGGCTTCAGCGTCGGTTGCCACTTGCTGTGACTGGCGAGCCATCCCGATTCCTTCAGATTGCTTGTGTCGAAATCCGGAGACTCATCCACCTGGAAGTAGTAGTGCAGGGGATAAGTGGGATTGGTAAATGCTTCTTCGCCACCATCGGCTTCCAGATAAGCGCTCGGGCCAACATTGTTTGCCCCTTCACTCGGGAAAAAAGGTGTCAGGGCTCCTTTTTCTTTATCAAAATAAGCAGAATCCATTATTTCGAGGTGATTCCCACCCGCCGTATCTTTCAGATGGGTGGTCCCGGCATTGCCGTTGGCATCGCTGCTTTCTTCCATGATCCATTCCGATACCAGATTGGTCCGGCTTACGGAATCCGGAAGAGTCCGAAGGCCTCGGGCCGCGAGAGGCTGGTAAATGGCGGAAATTTCGCCCGCGTCCAGCGAACGGTTCCAAATACGGGCCATATATATATCCGCATTGATGCAGCCTCGATCCAAAGACCGAAGATTGTAGCCGACGGTAAGCGGATCGTTGCTCTCAATAAGAGCCGGCTGGATGTTGGAGTTGCTTTTGCTTGCCTGGAACTCACCATTCAGATAGACGGTCATCTTTTTTTCCGAAACATCCCAATTCATGACCAGGTAAGCATATCCGGCATGGAGGAATTGATAATTGACCGATTCCGATCCATCGGATACGACGAAACCGACGCGTTTTGTATAGTTATTGAAATAGTCATGACTACAATGGATGCCCCATCCGGAACTGCCGGACTGGTACTTGCTGATATAACCGGCGTAGCGTCCCTGAACAACAAAAGAAGGGACATAGGTCCACAATTCAACTGAGAAATCCCTGGAATAATCCAGATCGGTAAGAGCAGAATCCGACCGCTCCGCCCATCCCCAAAGTCCCGGCACGAAGACAGAATCATCTGCAACTGTTGCTGCCGGATATATGACAACACACATTAATGCTAGTCCAAGAAAAAGAATAGCTCCCTTATTTTTCATTACCGATCTCCTCTCGCTTCTTCAGCGGGCTTACGCCAATTATCGTCATCAGGAGCCCAAAGCTAAAATGGGAATATTGGACTCCCCGAACTGGAGAGAAAGAACAATTAGTATGCCAAAACATAGTATTTCGATAAGTCCTGTGAATCTCGCTTTTTGAGTCCCGGAAAATAGGGCAGTCACCTGAACTGTTCTGATTACGATACAAGCAAAATCTCATATTCGAGACAGCAAAATGTTCATTTCGCTTAGATGCTAGCTTTTCCGGACAAGACAATAGGCCGAGAAAGCAAGCCAAATCAGGATGCTCTTGAGTTTCGGCCTCAAGAGCACCGACTCTGCCATGGCTGATTTGGCGTTTCGATAATCTTTCCGCTCGTAAAAGCCCCGGGCGATGGCCCTGAAGCGCAGGGCAAGCTGGTTGCGTTCCGAAGTCTTGTCATGGGGGCTGAAGAGCAAGATGGACTTGGCAAAAAGCAGGTCTTTATATTGGGTCAGCCAGGAAGCCTTTTGTCTGGAAGCCGATTCCGCCCTGCTGCTCTTGCGAACGGCACAAAGGCTTTTGTCAATGGTATAGGCCTTTGTGGAATCAAATTTCAGGCGAATCAGATATTTCTCTTCGGAACCTTCATAGTCGCATTCATCCCAGAACCCCAGTCTCCTGGAAAAGGACTGCCGGATTAAGGGCGAGTTGATATCAAACATAAACCGGGAAATCCGGGCCAACACTTCGGCTCTCCAGTTCCAGTCCTCGTTTTGCTTGCCGATTTCCCGGCCTTGTTCATCGACGATGGAAGATATCCCATAGCAAAAATCCAGGGCCGGGTCGTTTCGCAGTGTACGAACCCGTTCCTCGATGGAATCGGGAAGCAAATAATCATGCGGATTCAGATAGCATATAAAGTCGCCCGTACATTGGCGAAGCGCTTCGTTTCTGGCGGCATTCAGTTTGGAACCACCCATTTTAAGGTGATGGAACCGGACATCCTCATCTTTGTGGTCCTGCATAAAATCCTGTATCGCGGTTTCCGATTCAGCCGGAGAACTTATATCCGGAATCAGGCATTCGATGCGCGGATAATCCTGGAGGCATATGGACTTCAGGGCTTCCAAGGCCCATTCCGGACGCGTATCATCTGTCACGGGCATGATGATACTCACCAGTTCCCGGCCAAGATCTTTATCCGATCCCTTATCAGCATCGCCCATTGTGACAGAGGTTTTGCCAGCGGCAGTCTTCTCTTCGGGTGCGATTGGATCTTCTTCTACATTGATGTCTTTAGATGGAATTTCGCCGGGGGATTTATATAAAGAAAAGGGGCAGGCCCCCAGAAAAGCTTCCAGATCCAGCTTGGCCTCATTCAGCCATTTGATCTGGCTGATATCCAGCGGAGCATCGCTTTTCACCATGTTGGGAAAAGCTTTTCTTCCGGTGGAAGTAATATAGTCGCGAAACTTGTAGCCGCCGCCGACCACCCGTTCTCCCTTATCCAGGCGCATCCATGCGGCCGGTAAACCATAGGCGTCGGCAAGCACCAGGCCGTGCAGAGAAGAAGAAATAATGCGCCGGCAGTCCTGCACTTCCTTTAAGAATTCATAAAAGCCACCCATCACATTGAGGATTTTATAAGAATCGGTACCGACTACTTCACGAAGATGAGGCAGATCACTGTAATGCGGCACAATGCCCACCTCCGTGGTCGGTTCTTTAATTTTAGGATAAATATAAGGCAGCAGATGCACGGGATCGCCGTAGATTTCGGGCACGTCGCAATTCTGCTTGAGCAAGGCTTTTCTTGTCAAGGGACCACGAACAGCATGAAACTGCACATCCTTGGGAAAAGGCTTCGGGAAGTGCTTCTTGTCAAGCATGCCACTCCCCCATACCTGGGCTCCATCTTTTAAAAAGCCCACAATGGATCCGATGCAAAAATGCGTACCGGGCTCTTTGCTCTTTCGCACTTTTCGGTTGCTGAGGGCGTATATGATATAGGGATTGGCAATATCTCCCCAGTTGCCATATCCGGTCGCCCACCAGGCATTAACAGGCTTGCTCATGTTCTCGGAAAAATCGCTCATCTCTTTGCTTTTTCCCATAAAAATACAGGCCCTTCCGGGATTTTCATAAATCTTGCACCAGGCCACTATCCACGCTTGGCCAACTTCTTGATTTTTTCGGCAACCGGTCTTGCCAGATCGGACCAGGCATGATCCGCGTTAAAGCGTTTTGCTTCTCGAAGCCGCAGTTCCTTGGGTACTGCCAGGTAATCCTGAATAGCTTGGGCAAATGCCGCACCGTCCCGCCTTTGCGCCAGGCGTCCCGCGTTCGGATAATAGCCGACAAATTCTTCGAAATAGGGCAAGTTGGATGCGACGAATCCTCGATTGAAAGTGATGGCCGCCATCATGACTCCGCTTGTGGTCGTTTTCCGATAGGGCAGAAGAAAGGCCTCGCTGGCTCCACCAAAATCCGAAAACTCCTGCGGAGTCAGAGACCTTGGGAAAAAACGAACGTATGGAAGGGCGCCAAGCATCTCCTGATAGTGTTCCAGAGGAAAGTCGGCAAAGGGTTGTCCGGCCAGAATCAGCTGCACCGAACCGGAAAGCCTCTTGATCGCGTCAACGGCGATGCTGACTCCCTTGTATTTCCTCAAGCCGCCCAACATGCAGACAAGGGGTTTCTCAGGATTCAAGCCAAGTTCCCGGATCGTTTCCTGAGGCGGCCGGGGTGTGGGGTAGGCTCCCTGGAAATTGCCATGGTGCATGATCATTATTTTGTTTTCGTGACCATACTCCCCGGCGAAAGCGCTTTTGCAGGACTGGCTGTGGCAGATAATCAGATCGCTCTGGCTGGCCATAATGCGAAAGCCAAGTCGGTCTATGGGGTTTGTTTTCGAGTGAGGCACCAGATCATGCACGGTCCAGATGATAATAATATGGTTGTTTCTGGCGCATGCCAGAAATCGTTTTAAGGCGCCAATGCCTAAAATCGCGCGAGGCTTAAAGGTCAGGCGGCGAAAGAGGTAATAGCCCTTAACATTCTGCAGTATCCGGGTAATGCCGGAATAATCGCCCCGCCAGATCTGCTCCGGCCAATGGACGTGCCATCCGTCATACCGGCTGCCTTGCTTTTTGATCCAGGGAATATCCGATTCCGAGTCGGGATCTGCATAAACGCCGTACTCTTCCAGGGCCCCATAAAAAAGAGAAAGGTATGGGATGCCCCGCAGTTCTTTGTATTTGCCCGGTAAGGGACATAGCAAAATATCGTTTGCTTCAGGCATTTATCTCCGCCTCGACCTTCTTGGGCAAATCAATGCCTGCGGGGAATTTCGGCATACAGATTGTCATCTTGATATTACTGCAAGGCCGCGGCGATCAACGTCCGGGATTTATGGCGCATGGTTTCCAGGGAAAACTCCCGCAAGGCCCGTTTGCGATTTTCCGCCCCAACATGTTCTCGGAGTTGCGCATCCAGCATCAGTTTCCTGAGCAGCTCGGCCAGTTTGTTCGCGTCTTCGGGAGGGTATAAATAGCGCTCATTTTCGGCTCCACATACTTCGCGGACCGCGGGTATGTCCGTGCCGACGACGGGGAGTCCGCTCAGCATATACTCGATAATAGCGTTCGGAAGCCCTTCATGGTGCGTGCTCAGAATACCGATATCGGCGGCGGACAAAAGCCCGGATATATCCTTCACCTGTCCCGGCATCAGGATCGTATCGAGAAGATTGAGGTCTGCGGCCAATGCCTCGACGTCTTCGTAAGCTTCCTGCTTCACCCCGGCCAAAAGCAAAAGCGGCTTGCCCTTTTCCGACGGCCATTGATCCATGACTTCTTTCCATGCTTTAAGCAAGGTGAAGTGATCTTTTTGATAGCGGAAATTGGCAACCATGACCGCCAGAATATCTGCTTCGCTCAGGCCGAGTTCTTCTCGCCATTCGGCGGCGCTCTTTAACGGAGGATCCAGTTCGGAACCATTATATACTACATGAGTCGGAGCCGAAGTTTTGCCCAAGGTTTTGTCGAGATATTCACGTTCGTGGCCCGCGTTACAAATGACGGCCGAAGCGCGACGATAGGCGATCTTTTCGATGAGATCCCCTTGCAGGTCGTCCACGTCCCGCTGGCTCCAGATAAAGGCCTTGGCTCCGGACCATTTCCATGTCAGCCCGCACGCCACGCAGGGCCGCGGGGTGTAGGCGATCAGCAGATCGGGCCGGAGTTTTCGGAGCCTGCGGACCATCCCCAGGAAACGAAAAATATTGCGAGGGATTCGGCTTTTTCGACAGGGCCAAAGCGATGGCTGCACCGACCAGGGAATCCCGGCTTCTTCACATTGCTCAGCAGCAAGGCCGGATCCGAAGTTCGCCCAAACATGAATGTCGCAGCCTTCTGCTTTCAAGTAACGCGCCAGATGCAGGGCCTGGCGTTCCGCGCCGCCCAGCTCGAACTCGGGAATGAAGAAAAGAATGCGTTTGCCGGCGAGGCTTTGATCATTCTCCGCGGCCATGTCACGAAATTCACTTGCCACCATTGGCTTTCTGCAGCAGATCGGAAATAATATTTGTATTGCTCTCGCACATTTTCTCGATGGAAAATTCAGCCTCGGCACGTCGGCGGTTTTGAGCACCTATCTTTTCGCGCAGTTCTGGATCATTGACGAATTGCTTCAGCCGCTCGCAAAGGCTATCCACATCTTCGTTGACGCAAAATTCCTGCCCCTCCACATTACCCAGGGCTTCCCGATTTCCGGGATGGTCCGTCGCGATAACGGGAAGGCCGCTAGCCATATATTCGATCAACGAATTCGAGAGCCCTTCATACTTGCTGACGAGCAGTCCAATGTCGCTTGCGGCCAAAAGCCCGGAGACGTCTTTTACCTGGTCCAGGATATGAACGGTTTCTGACAGGCCCAGATCCTGCCTCAAGCGGCAGACATTTTCATAAGTCTGCTGCGGAGCGCCTGCAAGAAGCAGATGGGCTTGCGCAAATTCGTCCGTTTTTTCCTCCCGCATTTTTTTCCAGGACCTGAGGAGCGTAGCATGGTCCTTTTGAGCACGAAAATTGGCGATCATCGTTGCCACCACAGCGGACCCGTCAATGCCGAGATCAGCGCGCCATTCTGTTCTTCCCCGCAGAGGCGGCGCCATGTGAAGACCATTATGCACCACATGAACGGGCGCGGGGGTCCGGCCCAAGACTTCTTCCAGGTAATCCACCATGTGCGCGGCATTACATACAACCGCCGAAGATTTGCGATAGGCGCGTCTCTCGACCCAATCTCCATTAAGACAATTCACATTGCGCTGTCCCCAAACGCACACCTTGGCAGGGGACCAGCGCCAGACCAGCCCGCCTCCCACGTTGGGCCAGGTGGTATAGTTGATAATTACGTCCGGCCGAATGCGCCACAAAGCCCTTAAGAGATTCCAGCCATCCACGAGCAATGATTTTCTCCGGCAGGGCGAACGAAAGCGATGATATTCCCAAGGAATGCCGAGCTCGTCACACATCTCGCTGACCCGTCCGGTTTCTTCCATGCAACTCCACACGCGCACGTCCCAACCAAGCGACTTCAGATACCGCGCCAGATGCATGCCCTGGCGTTCCGCTCCTCCCAATTCCATGGAGCAGAAGCCGAATAGTATTCGCTTATTCATTACCGACAGATCAGTTTCCCCATGACCATAATTATAAAGCGCTCGTTCCCATTATTTACGCAAGGCAAGGCGGCGCAGCTTCTTTCCCCACCATTCGGCAAATCGATAAGCCCGTCTTTTTTTGAGTTTTTCTTTATCCCTTTTCCAGTTCTGAGATACCTTATACGCCACACCCATCCAATTATCCGGCTTGAAATGTTTGGCAAGACGCGCGGCAGCGATGCTGAGTTCGTCCCCTTTAAGGCCATTGGGGGCAATATAGCCCGCCAGGACTGTTTCAAGGTATCGCAAGGTGCAATCTTTGACCCGGGAATCGAAGACACCTTTTTCCGCGAGCCGGACCACATAAAGGCTGCTGTCGAGAGATCGAATCAGACCTTTCAAGCCGCCATCCGCATGACTCACTCCCCCCGAATGCAGGCGATAGACAGCCATGTTTTCTTTAATAAACAAGGCCGGACCGAGAGCGGCAAGGTAGAGAAAACGAATTCTGTCACCCACCAACGCGCCTTCCAGGAGTTCGAAAACCTCGCTGAAATCGATGTTACGGCTCATGACCGTTAAGGTGCGAGGGAGCCTGTGCTCCGCAAAGTAATAGATATCGCCTTCCGGGGGATAATCATCGGGTGCAGGCTGAAGGCGCATTCGGGGATCTTTGAGGTAATCATGGAGACGGTCATAACTGTGGTGACAGATGAAGGCATCCGGTCGAGCCTCCAGAACATTGACCTGTTTCTTCAGTTTCTGGGGATCCGTCCAATAGTCGTCTCCCTCCAGCGACGCAATATATTTTCCCCGGCAGGCCCGCATGGTTTCCACGCCGTTATGCATAAAGGGAACACAGTATTTTTCTCTGGCCGGGTTGGAGCGATCGCGGAGAAAGAGCCGGATTTTATCCGGATGCTTTTCGGCATATTCTTTGCATATTTCCCGCGTGCCGTCAGTGGAACCGTCTTCCCCGACACAGATTTCATAGGGAAAATCCGTTTGCTGCATCAGCACACTGTCCAAAGCCTGCCGGATATAGGGCGCGTGCTGGTAAGTGATCATGGAAACACTGACCATTGGCTCTGCAGGCAAACGGTCCCAGTTACTCAGTTCTTTGTCATAATCTTCAGTTACCATCTTAGGCAGATATCATCCTTTTATAATGTTGGACGCTCATAAAACCGCCAGACCAGTAAGGTATTGCAGAAAGCATTCTATCGGGCTTGCAGCCTGGTTGGCACAAGATCTTTGTAGCCGGTCACGCCGATTTCCGCGGAAAACCATTTAGGATCGGGCTTACGGTTTTGCGCCCAGGCCAGATAAGCCGCCGGGATGTTGGCCCCGGCTATTTGCTGGAAGGGATAATCTCCCGTAAACCGGGGATTGACATCAATAATGCGTAACGTTCCCTCGTCATCCAGCACATCAATTCCCCATATTCCCACGTGGCTGGTGAGTTCACTTAATTTCCGGGCAAGAGCAAGGCCCTTTTCGGGATCGACAGTCGTGGCCCGGTCGCTTTCTCCGGAGCGCATCTGATGCACCTCACACATGAAATTGCACACAAAACGGCCCTGAAAATCGTTGACCACATCGATGCAATATTCCTTGCCTTCAATCGTTTCCTGGAAAAAGACTCTTGCGTCTTTATTTTCGTCTTCACCGAAATGCCCCTTCAGCTCCGGAAAAAAACGCTTTCCCATTTCATAGGCATCTTTGAGTTGATCGGTGTCGGCACAGAAACGCATTCCCAGCGAACCAAATCCAAAACGCGCCTTGACCAGGACCGGCCATTGGATCGTTTTGGCGTTCAAAGCGTTAAGGGTATCGTTCAGGGAGACGCTGCACCAGGGCGTATCCAACCCCCATTCTGCCGCCAGCAGGCTGAACTCATATTTATCCAAACACGCGCGGCCCCACTTCGCTTCCGGAATAATGGGGATGACTCCGGTGGATCTCAGCAATTCCAAATGCCTGGACAAGTAATAAACATCAATGTCGTGAAGCGAGCACAAAAGGCCTACCATTTTTTCTTTGCATATATCCAGGATAGCCGGGATGTAATCTTTTTCATGGGAAAAAGGGACCTTGATTTTCTCGTCGGCAACACACATAGCCGGAGCGTCTTCATAGGTATTCGCGCAGATCACTTTGCCCGAACCGTTTAAGGCTTCGCGGAAATAATGGACCAGATAACTTCTACGGCCGGCGCAGGTCAATAAGACATTCATTGCAGGCATTCCTTTGACGAAAAAGGAGCATCCGCAAACTCGGGGCAAGCCAATAAATTCATCAAGCCGCCCGTATGCCAAAACAGGACCTTGCTTCCGGCTTGTATCTCACCGCTTTTAACCATCTCCGTAAGAGCCCAGAAAGCTTTTCCCGAATATGTCGGATCCAGGAAAAGGCCGGACTTTGCAGCGGATTTTATGGTCTCAAACAAGGGGGGTCCGTATTTCTCATAGCCTCCGCATGTCCACTGATCCCGGAAATCGATCTCGATATTTTTTCGTTCCAGGCCGTTTTGCTTTTGATATTCTTCGATGCTCTCCTTGACAATCGCGCCACCTCGCTTCGAATCTCTCGCTACTGAAATTCCGATAAGCTTCGTCCTGCTGCCTTCAAAACCGATCGCGAATCCGGCATGGGTGGTGCCGGTGGCGCTGGCAAAAACCATGTAGTCCGGTTTCCATCCTTCCGATTGCTGACGAAATTCCTGCACAGCGTCAACAAAAGGTTCGGCGCCCTTCACACAATGGCTGCCTCCCCAGATATACAAGGGCTTGTAACCCCTGCTGTCATACTTCTCCATGGCCCTGTCCATTCGCATTGCCAGTTCGTCTTTCCGGCAATATTCAATGGAAGCGCCGGACATTTTCATAAGCAAAATATTGCCCGTATTCATATATTCCTTGTTTTCTTGAAGCACTATAACAAGATGACAGGGCAAGCCAAACTGGGCCGCCAGGATCGCTGTGGCGCGGGCGTGATTGGATTGAGGGCCTCCATTGGTCACCAGCGCGTTATAGCCCCGCGCAATGGCATCCTTCACAATATAATGGATTTTTCTGGCTTTGTTTCCGCCGCCGGCCATGGGAAACAAATCATCCCTTTTTACTCTCAGGTCAATATCACAACCCAGAAGCGCTCGCAATTTGCCGGACTTTTGCAAGGGCGTGCTGCAATCAGCACTTCCCATCGTGGACTCAAAGACAGGGATATCTCTTCGCATGTGCCAGGATCGGCCTGAGGTCTGAGCCAAGAAAAAGCCCAGGCTTTTATACAGGGACTGGGCGCGTCGATTATCCTTATCGACTTTCAAATACACGGATGTCATGCCAGCCTGCTCGGCCGTTGTGATTGCTTTTAACATTAAGGCTCGGCCGAGGCCTTTGCCCTGATATTCCGGCAAAATCCCGATGATTGATACGAACGCTTTCTTTTCCTCCAAATCGTTGGCATAAAGGCCAACCAAGCCGACTATTTCCTTTTGGTTTTCAAAGGCGCAAAATATCTCACCATTGGTTTTTAATTTGGAGGCATACTGACCAATATCTGTTACATCACGAAGGGGTTGGGGAAGATAATCGCCAATTTTTTTCAATGCTTCAACAAAGTCTGAGTGCGAGAAATTGGTGTTTTCCAGGTTCTGGATTTTCATTTTCGCCAGAGGCTCCATGTATCAGTAAATTTACATATTAGTTCATAACATAATATAAACATATTCTACCAGTAGAGGTATCAGGTTTTTTGAAGCTTGGGTAATTTACAGCAGGATTTTATTATTTCGCATATTCTCTCGCAACACCCTTCACCCAAATCGGGATAAATGGGCAAGCACAGTATTCGCTTTGATATTGCTCTGGCATTCTCGAGATTTTCTTTTAAGGCAACAGCCTTGTAGCAGGAATAATCGGTAAGCAGTGGATAAAAATAGCGTCTGCTATAGACGTTGTACTTCTTCAATTCTTCATAAAGGGCATCCCGACTGATGCCGAATTCTTCTTCAATGATTTCCACGGGTTGGTAGATGTAGTTGTATTTCACCTCTTCGGGAAGGGGCGGGGGAAATTTGATGCCGGGTACGTCTTTCAGTTGCTCGCGATAGGTATCCGATATTGTCTTTGACTTTGCAATCAGGCCATCCAGATGCTTCAACACCAGTGACCCCATCAGGGCCTGCATCTCGTTCATTTTGGCGTTGGTCCCGGGCATGACCACTTCCACCTCATTTTCGAAGCCGAAATTTTTGAGGTAATTCAGCGTCTTCTTGAGTCCCGAATCCCGAAATGTGAGCATGCCGCCCTCGATGGAATGATAGAGCTTGGTGGCATGGAAACTGAACATGCTCATGTCGCCGAAATGGCATAGCGGTTTGCCGTCAATGGTCACACCAAAGGCATGGGCGGCATCGTAAATTAACGCCAGGTTGTGACGTCTGGCGATGTCTGCCAAGGCGTTATGATTGCAAGGATGGCCATACACATGAACCCCCAGGATGGCCGACGTCCAGGGCGTGATGGCGGCTTCGACGGCAGCGGGATCGATGGTGTAATAATCCGGTTCGATATCCACAAAAACAGGCCGAACCTTATTCCAGAAAAGCGCGTGGGTCGTGGCGACAAAGGTAAATGGCGTCGTGATAACTTCTCCGGATATGCCCATTCCCTGAAGCCCGATTTGCAGGGCCAGTGTGCCGTTATTGAAAACACACAGATTATCCGTCTCGAAATAATTCGACAAGGTGTGTTCAAAGCGCCGCAGGATGGGCCCGTTATTGGTGAGCCAATGGGTGTCCCATATTTCCTTGAGGCCTTCCATGAATTCTTCGATGGGAGGCAGAAAAGGCTGGGTGACCAGGACAGGTTCTTTAAAAGGTTCAGGCGTATTCACTGCATCTCCTTCTTACCAGAGAAAACAAAAGAATTATCCACGCGAAGCGCCCTCTGTTTCTTCGATTTCTTTCAGCGGGAATTTCAGGAACACAGGGCGAATGGCTCCCGGAATCTGACCATGCCATCCGGTTCCAGCGCCGCGTCTGTCATGCACTTGAAACTGGACGGCAGGATCCATTTTGTAAACAGCCTTGGAGTTGCTGACTAACATCAGGTCCAGCGAAAACACCCCGCTGTTAAGAAAATCGCCGGGAAGATTCAAGGTACCCTCGATAAGCCCCCGCTTGAGTTTTTCCTTATGGCTCCAGGTGTTAAATATGACTTCACCCGACGGCTTTCGCAAGTGGGTGCTTATGTTATATTCCTTGCCCTCCACTTCGTTCCAGAACTGATAGGTCACCGCGATGGGCGTGGTTGTATAGATGGGTTCTGTGTTTTCCTGGCCGGGATAACTCAATTGCACCTTCCGCACTTTGACCATATCATTGCCCGGCGCCTCGTCCTTGTTTTCCCATTCTTGCAGATGAATGTCTCCGCAGTCGTAATTGAGATAGGCATCGATCACGTCTTTCACATCGCCTTGATCTACGAGTTTGCCTTCTTCGAGTCGTATGGCGCGATCGCATAAACTCTGAACCGCCGCCATATTGTGACTGACGAACAGGACCGTCCTGCCCCCTTCCGCCACATTTTTCATTTTGCCAATACATTTTCGCTGGAATTCGGCATCGCCAACAGCCAGGACCTCATCCACTACCAGGATTTCCGGTTCCAAGTGGGCCGCCACGGCAAAGCCAAGTCGCACCGCCATGCCGGAAGAGTAGCGTTTGACGGGAGTGTCCAGGAATTTTTTGACGCCGGAAAAATCGACAATTTCGTCGAACTTGCTTTTGATCTCGCGTTTGGTCATGCCGAGGATCGCGCCGTTCAGGTAAATATTTTCACGGCCGGTGAGCTCGGGATGAAACCCCGTACCCACTTCCAACAGACTGGCGATGCGGCCCTGTACGCGGATTTCGCCCTCGGTGGGATCGGTGATTTCGCTGAGCACTTTGAGCAGGGTGGATTTACCGGCTCCGTTACGGCCGATAATGCCGATCACTTCCCCTTCATCCACATCAAAGCTGACGTCTTTGAGCGCCCAGAATTCCCGGGAGTCGTACCTGCTGTCAGCAGGGCTTTGCTCCGCGGATCCATCGTCGGCCTGCTTGTCGTTTTTTCTGAAGATGGACTTGATACCATGGGTAATATGGTCCCGGAGGGTATTATGGTTAAGCGTTTCGCCCAGGTCGTATTTTTTGCCGATTCCTCGAATGGATATGACAGGTTTGGACATTACTATCGTGCTCCTTGGTTTAGATAATATCAGCAAAGCTTTTTTCGGTGGCCCGGAAATAGAGCAAACCACTGATGAAAAGCACGAGAACGATGGTCATCCCCAGAGTGAAGCCCATCCAGTCGGGTTGAAATTTATCCCCTAAAATAGCCCAGCGAAAGCCATCTATGATACCCACCAGCGGATTCAGATTGTACCAGAAACGCCACTTCTCAGGCACCACGCTAGACATAAAACCGACCGGGCTTACATACATACCCAGGCGCACCAGGAAGGGTGTGACGTATTTGATGTCGCGGTATTTCACGTTGAGCGCGCTGAACCAGAACCCGACGCTGAGAGCGGCCAGAGCGGCGCAGAAAAAGAAGATCGGCAACATGAGCAGATGCGGACGAAAGGGCACGTCGTAAAAAATCATGAGAATGAAAAGCATGACGAGGGATATAAGAAAATCCACAGCGCCGCTTAAGGTGACGCTGACGGGGATAATGAGGCGTGGGAAATAAACCTTTCGCACCATATTACCGGCCCCCACCACGGAGAGGCTGCTTGTGCTTAAGGCATTGGAGAAAAATTGCCAGGGCAGAAGGGCGGCAAAAGTCATAACCGCGTATGGAGCGCCTTCGCTGGGCAATTTGGCCAGGCCGCCGAAAATCACACTGAAAACGATCATGGTGAGAAGGGGCTGAATGACCGCCCAGAGGATGCCGATGGCCGTTTGCTTGTAACGGATTAGAATATTGCGCCAGGTCAGGAACAAGAACAATTCCCGGTAGCGCCAGAGTTCATCGAAGCCAACATGTAATAATCTTCTTCGGGGACGAATGACACGCTCGGTTATGGGGTTTGAGGCTATGTCAGGCATATAGATAGAATCTCCTGTTTTATTGGAAGCTGCAGGCGTCAACAAATTCAGTCTTGCTTCACCATCTTTTCAAAGACTCCGGCCAGCATTTCCGCTTGTTTGACACGTTCGTACTTTTTCAGTGCTTCACGATTTTCCTGCAACCGGGGCTTTTGGGCCGCCCAGTCTTCAAGCTGCTTGATAATTTCTTCAGGTTTATCCGGATCAAGCACGACTCCCGATTCCGTTTCCCGCACAATCCGCCCGGAGTCAGAATCCTGGGGAATAATCGCCAGGATAGGTTTTCTCGCGCCCAAATATTCAAATAGTTTTCCGGGTATCATATAGGATGGAAGGGATTTTTCGAAAACAAGCAAAAGCACATCAGCGTCCAGCATTTCCTGAATCGCCTGGGGATGGGGGACGCGATTGGCTTCAATCTCGATGGACAAATCTTTATGCTGTGGGGGATCAATATGGCACCCGCCCACAAAGCGAACCGAGAGTGACCGCAGCAGTTCAGGAGCCTTTTCTGCGGCCAAATCCAAAGCCCGGAAAAGCGGGGCGGGCGAATTGTTTTTATAGGGAGTGCCCACATGGACAATTTTCAAGCGGTCGTCATGGGCCTCTTTGGAGCGCCCCTTCTTAAAATCATCAGGATTATAGCCATTGGTGATGACACTGATTTTTTCCGAGGGGATGTTATACCGGCGGGACATTTTTTCCGCACCGATCGGATGGGCCATCACAATATGATGCGCGCTCGATGCCAGCCTTCTTTCCAGTTCCCCTTCCCTCTCCCGTCTGCGTTCCGTCCGGGTTTGATATCGAAACGCATGATCGTACCAGGGATCGCGAAAGTCCGCCACCCAGGGCAGGCCGGTTTTCCGGCTTAAACGATCAGCCAGAAACCAGCACGACCAGGGTGTCATGGTGCAGTAGATAAGTTTGGGCCTGTTCTCTTTGATGACCTTTAAGGCAGGCCTGTAAGCCCGTCGAGCCCATTGCCTGAAATTGCACGGAAAATCAATATGGTCCACAAGATAATTCCGAAGCCTGCGGAATGGAAAATGCGTCATTCTCGGCTCCGCTTTTCTCCAGAGGGTATTGTGGGGATAAGGCACGCGTTTGATCAGCGTGTTCTTTCCAATGAGTCCAAGCAAGCTGTCATCGCCACCGGAAAAGATGTTGGGGTCCTGTCCACCTGACGTCAGTACGAGCGGCTCCCAGCCGAATTTGGGAAGGTTGGCACAAAAAAAGACAGAGCGATAGACCCCCGCGGAATTCACCGGAGGAAAGCGGGCGGCAATCATCAAAAATTGCTCCTGCTCGGAGGCGGCATCAGCACCAGGTTCTTCGGTTTTATGCATGCTCTATACCTTTTTTGGTTCCGGGAAAGTGACGAAAACGCCTCTTGACCGCCGCTAAAACTTTGCCGTGGATCGTTTTCAGGACATTGGACTTGCCAGGCAGATACCATAGAAAAGCCACATATAACAGAAGATATAAAGGGCCGCTCCAGGCAAGATCAAGAAGCGGGTTGTCGGTGGAGGGGATTAAATACATTTTGAGGTAAAACAATATGGCGCCGCTGAGAAACGCCGCTACCACGGCTCTCCACATGGCCTTGAGCAAATCGGAAAAGCGGATATAAGAGCCGCGGGCGGCATATAAAAAGCGGGGGAAATAGCTGGTTGCGGCCGCAACGGAAATGCCAATGGCTACGCCCTGAGCGCCAAAGGGAAGCCCGAGAAAAACACCACAGAGGGTGACTGATGTCCGGAAATAGGAACAAAGCATAATTTTTTTGCCCCTTCCAAAAGGGGTCAGCACCCAGCTGATCGAATTTGTAATACAATCGAAGAAGATAAGAAGCGAGAAAAAGCGCAGCAGGGGCACACAGGCTTCCCACTGGTCTCCCAGAACAAACAACACAATATTTCTGGCCTCGATAACGGAGAAAAAAGCGAAGGGGGCGACAATACTGCAGATTATTTCAATGCCTTGTTTGTACATTCTGCGGAACTTGTGCTCATCTTCCTGCAAGCGACAGAGCGATGGTATCGTGCCGCTTGATATGGAAGATATAACATGCATCTTGATAAGCATCATCAATCCCTGGGCCTTGGCGTAAAAGCCCACCACTTGCGGTCCCCAGACAAGCCCCAGCAGAAAGCGGTCGGCCCGTTGGGCGATGAGGCTCATGGCCTGGGAAAAGGTGAGGTTGGCGCCGAAGCCCAACAAGGAAAAGGTGCCCACGCGCCGGACAGGCCAGCTCGGTTTCCAATTGCTGAAAATCCAGGTCAGGATAGTAATTATGACTGGCGAGGTGACAAACTGGGAGGCAAGCGCCCAGTATCCATAGCCTTTATAAGCCAGGCCAATACAAATGAGAATCCCAACGATAAACCCCGCCATATTGATAGCGGCGAGCAATCCATACCGCATCTGCCGTCTGAAAAGGGCGGTTTGCTGGATGCTGGCCGCGCTGATGACATAGCTGACTGAAATGACCAGCGCCACATTCATGATGCGGGGATCATCATATATCCATGCCATCAGCGGCGAGGTGACCGCGAACAGGATGGACAAGGCTAAACCAAGAGCGACATTGCACCAGAAAAGGTTGGATATCTGGCCGTGGGTCAGTTCCTTGCGCTGGACGGTGGCCATCGAAAGCCCGGCGTTTTTCAGCATCTGGGCAAAACCGGTAAAGATGCTGGCCATGCTGATAAGACCAAACATCTCAGGCGCCAGCAAACGGGCCAGGATCATGGTGGATCCCATTTGGAAAACCACCATGAAACCTTTTGAGGCCAGATTGATGGCCCCGCCTCTTACAGCCGCCTTTCCCGGATCCTGCTCGGGAAAAAGAACGTCAATCGAATCATTGGTTTCTAATTTTATTTTACGCGAAAAATGTTTGACCATGCAAACGGTACCTGTTTCCTTCTATATATCGCGAAGGGGACGGGATTGATTGATCTTCTCTATTATATTTTCCGAAATCAGCTCGGCCCCCAGAGGCGACCAATGGGTGTCGTCATAAAAATAAAGATCCTGCTGCCCGGGCAAGCGCGAGGCAAGTATATTTTTGGCATCTACATAGAAGTAATCTTTGGCCATGGGTGAAAAATGATCAAAAAAGAGGGGCCGTTCATAGGCTTGCCGGTTCTTTATATAGGGATAATACAAGCCATACTTGTCCGGGCTGATCAGGACGATGAGGCGAACGCCTTTTTCCAGGAGTTTGGCGTGTATTTTATTTAAGACCTTGTTCAACGCGGCAACATTGTTTTTGTCATTGTTTATATTTGCGAACTCAAGAGATTGATAGAAAAAGAGCAATTCGCCGGGGGCACTGGAAAACAAGCCATCTTCCGCGGCGACTTTGTAGGTTTTGGATCCGGGTGGCCGGTCCATAAAGAAATACATAATATTGATAGCGGGGATTTTGATCAGGGCGTCCGAAAAGAATCCGATTTTCAACTCCGCCGCGGGGAGCGCGTTGGCCTCTATTTTTTCCCGCACATCCGCCATGTCCATTTTCCGGTTGTGATTTAATATGCCGGCCCGAATCACGCTCCATCTTTCCACGGATTGCAGCACGACGTAATCCACCTTGACATAATCAAAAAAATCGCCATTTACCAATGCACTCAAGGTCTGTATGGGCTTTTCATCTACCAGAAACCGATCGAAATGCAAAAGACTGAGCCCCGGTGTCAGGGATAAATAATCTTTATATCCCGATGGGCTTTGCTGCGAAAAGGAATCTCCGATTGTCATCGCGGTGTAATTGACGGGCTTCTTTAACTGCAGGGAAGATACACGATCATACACCCCCTCAACGGCCCCATAGGTTTTCAGGATTTCGCTCTTGGGGCTGGGGTTGCTGTACAGATAACCGGAACGCACCAGGTCGCCCTCGTGCAATCCATAACACAGCAGGTTTACCACGTGCATAATTACAAAGGGGCCGGCGAACAAGAAGGTTTTGGCTATGAATTTATAAATCATGGAGCGCTGGATCAAAACTGGAAATAAATAAACTGCTGGTCGGTTCTGCCAAGGACGAATAAAGATACGATCAACAGGTAATAGGTGGCATATCTCCAGGGCTTGGCAATTTTAGAGATATGGGCAATGGCATATTCCTCATTTCGGCCGACCCATTCCACAATCAGAAAAACGAGAACCACGAGCATAATAACAAATGCCATGAAGATGCCGCTGATGTGGGGAAGGGCAAAAAGGGAAGGCGAAAAAATCCCGGAAAGGTATGAGAAGGCGTGATCCAGATTCTCGGCCCGGAAGAAAATCCAGGCCAGGCATGTGAGAGCAAATGTCAGGAATATGCCTGCAAACTCTCTTGCGGAAGGCAAAGCCCGGTCGGACGCAACAATATCAATGTGATGCCGATTGCGTCCGGTCAACATCAGAGGCAAAAAATACAGGGCATTAAGGGCTCCCCAGAAAATAAAGGTCCAGTTGGCCCCATGCCAGAAACCGCTTACCAGAAAAATGATAAAAACATTTCGAATCTGCATCCATTTTCCGCCTTGGCTTCCGCCAAGGGGAATATACAGATAATCGCGAAACCAGGTGGAAAGCGAAATATGCCAACGCCGCCAGAACTCCGCAATATCTCGTGAAAAATAAGGATAGGCAAAATTGCGCATCAAGTTGAAGCCGAACAATCGCGCCGTTCCAATGGCAATGTCCGAGTAGCCAGAAAAATCGCCATATATCTGAAAACTAAAAAAGACCGCACCCAAAACGAGGGTGCTGCCGGAATATTGCTCCGAATTATTGAAGATGGCATTCGCGTAAATGGCGCAATTATCGGCAACGACAATTTTCTTGAAAAGGCCCCATAAAATCTGGCGCATTCCATCAACGGCACGGTCGTAATCGAATTCCCGTTTCTGGAAAAACTGCGGGAGGAGGTTTTTGGCGCGTTCGATGGGGCCGGCCACGAGTTGCGGAAAAAAACTGACATAGGCGGCAAAGGCGATTAAATTCCTGGTAGGGTCTACTTTTTTCCGGTAAACATCGATGCTGTAACTCAGCGTCTGAAAAGTATAAAAACTGATCCCGACCGGCAGAATAAAATCCAGGGAGCGCCCTTCAATTTCGGCTCCGAACAGCGAGAAGGCCCCTTTGAAATTATCCAGGAAAAAATTGTAGTACTTGAATATCCCTAAAAAACCCAGATTGACCAGAATGCTGATCCATAGCAGCACCTTTCTTTTGAGGGGCTTTTCTTCAACGGATAAGGCGCGGCCGACTGAATAGTCAACGAGGGTGCTGAATATGATCAGCGAAAGGAATCGCCAATCCCACCAGCCATAAAAAACGTAGCTGGCGATGACAATTAAAAGGTTTTGCGCCTTGATATGGTTTTTGGCAACAAACCAATACAGCAAAAAGACAATGGGCAGAAAAACAACAAAATCGAAGGAATTGAAAAGCATTAGCTTGTGACTGTTTGACTGTGGGACATGGGAGTCTTTTATTGCATAATAACCAAATCTTCAAAAGATTGCAACTTAAGCGAAATAGCGCGCGGGCTTCGCCCATCCGCGGTTTAATTTTGTTAAACCGAGCCTGGGATCCAACCCGATGGCTGGGGGTTCCCCGGCTGATCCTCACGGTGGAAATCCAACCATCCCTGCAAGATAGGACCGCGCCCGGCAACAGGAAAGGACTATTGGAAGACCTGACCGTCCAGCGACGAAATACTACCTGCTAAGAACCGCAACATCGTACCACACCCCTATACAATTTATCGACATCCTATTTTTTAACTTGAGTCTGGCCCAGAAATGCTGGGATTTTTGTCACCAGGTAAGGATGTGGTTTTGGAATTGACTAACGCCTCGATTCTTCAATATCTCGCATCTTGCAAACAGGCCATTTAGAATAAAGAGCCGGACCACTCCTTCGTCTGTGGAACGGGCATGATGGGAGAACGTCGCCCCTTATTACTCCGGTATTTTAGCAAGGCGTATGCCAAATGCCGCAGGGGAAAAACAAGAAGCAGAAAGGCCTGCTGTGCACGATAAACGCAGCTGTTGAGAATGTTTTTCACGAACCTTCTCCCTGAAATCACCTGTTCAATTGGTCATTTTGCGCACTTTCATCCCTGTAGGATGACCACTTTGGACAAAGGAAAGGCCAAAAAGACAGATGCGAAAGACGCAATAAGCGCATATTGTGCAAATGCACAAATCCTTTCTCCCTGGATGTATCAGCAGTAACTCACGGGCACAGAATAAATATCATTTGAAATTGGATGGTTCTGAATTTTGGCGGATGACTATGGAGGAGTCCCATACGTTTGGCCTTGCTTTGGTACCAAGGTATGGGATTGGTGCAAAAACAGCGCAATGTCGCTTAAGTAAAGAAAAGAAGGAGACGATAGATTAAGCAGAAGCATGGGGCGTCAATTCAGGACCAGGAAAATAAGGAAAGGGACTCTACACAACGGACCAAACCGCTGGCATATGAATTGCTCTCTGATTTTGAGGGTGTGGGTGGTTTTCCGAGCAGGGTTTTAGTAACAAAAGGAGGAAGTATCACATGAAGAAAGCCGCCATCGAAGAAATCGCATGCGGATCGTTGATTTTGTGCCTGTTAGTGAGCAGCATCTTTTTTCTAGTTTCAGCTCTTGGCTTCTAAATTTTGCCATACTTAATGTCATAATATTGACCCCAGCTTCATCATCCGGGAAAGATCTGCACGACTTTATTGCCGCCTGCTCTGTTTTTTCAGAGCAGGCGGTTTTGCGTGTGCCAGGTCTGGATCAAGCAATACATCCCGTTCCATTAAAAAAATCGACCTCTCTGAACCGGCAAAGCCGAACCCCCGTCCTGCCACCATCCTTGATGGCAGTGGAGGGTGGATGGCGAAAAGAAGAGGATATTGGGATTGGTAATCTTGGCGAAAGACCTTGTGCCGGCAAGATGCCGGGATACGTACCGCCACCATCCTGGTGGCAGCGTCATTCACATATAGCGGATGATCCCTATTTGCGGGCCAAAGATCGCGATTACACCGGCGCGGGATCGATCCGGAACAGTCCAAGTCCAAAAATTGAGGATGGTACGATCTATACCGCTGCTTCCCGCGAGTTGGCCGCCTGGCGACTGGAGCCGAAGACGGAAAATGCGGATGGCAATGCGCCTCGTTGATTTTTATTGGGAATTGACAAAAAGCATAAGATCGGGCAGTATGGGCTTGTAATCAGGGTGTTTGCGCGCTGTCATCCGGCAAGCAACCGCTCGTGGAGAGGAGATTTGTCATGGCCGATCAGATGCACCGGGGAGTACCGCGACGTTGGTTCCTTTTGCCCTTTGTCCTGGGGGTTATCCTGATGTTGCTGGCTGTTTTGTTCTGGATATTTCCGCGTTTGCTGCTTTTTATCTTCCTCTTTCCCGTTTTCATAACAGGTCTCGGCCTGGCTCTCTATGGCCTCGATCTTTGGCGCGGTGTTCCCAACTGGCGCAAAAAGGTGGAGCGCGTCACGGTTCACGTCTGGCCCAAGCGATAATATTGATCCTGAACTACAAAGCACAACGGCACCATTAAAGGGACCTACCTGGTTCCTGCCAATCCAGTAAATCATATCGAAATTCAGGCTCGATTTCGATTGCGCGCGATAAAAACTCAATTGAGTCGTGCTCCCTTTTCCGTACATAGCCCTCCCCTATCGCCCTTTTCCTAAGTTTTATTACCTACTCAAAACTCGCATTTTCCCCAATTGAGGCATTTTACCAGAAAACGTATTATTAACTGGTAAATGAAGGGAAACATCAACCATAAAAGAGTTTCCCAGGAAAGGTTTTAATTATGAGAAAAAGATTGCTGATTCTTACAAGCATGTCTCTGATGGCATTGTTGATGTTGGGCTGTACGCTCCAGGCGAATACGCTTTCGGAAGCCCCCCGCCTGAAATATCAGGGATGGGGAACGGCCTTTGCCCAAATGAGCGAAATCCGGGAATTTGACGGTAAACTTGCCCGCTTGCGCATCCTGGGTAAGAGCGACCAGCCCGGAGAATTAATCGCCATGCATCTCTGGCCTTTGGGTGACTTGGACCTTGGCCTGTTGGGAATTCGAGCCAAACTCTTTGTCCTGGAAGCCGGAACCGGAACGCTCTTGTATTATCCTCAGCCGGAAGGCGAAACCATTGAGGATACGCTGAAAGAGGCGACGGAATAAAAAAAGTAAAACCAGATTCGCTCCCCTCAAGCGAGTTGCCCGATTTTCAAATATCGGGTGGCTCGCTTTTTTTTGTTCTTGATGCATGCACTTTCGGGGCCGATT
>CAYWYC010000011.1:0-34314 GCA_964462565.1 uncultured Candidatus Sumerlaeota bacterium
TGGCGCTCAGAAGAGAACAGCGATTCTTTTTGAGGCATTTAGGATACCTGTTGATCAAAAAAACACGAATAGCCCCCTATTTATGTCGTGCACCCCTTGACAAGAGATGTTCTCGAATGGTTTTTGCTTCAACCTTGTCCAGACAGGCTGGCTTTTTTTAGTTCGAAGGAATGAAAAGTCCCCCGTACTCTAAGAATACGGGGGACGGAGAAAGAAGGAATTGTTTGGATCAGTTGGCTGAATTGAAATTATTCACGTCGTCCGTATCCAGACCGGCTTGAGGAGGAGACAGAGTCTGGCCGTCTTGGCCCTTGCTGTAAATCTGAACCGTACTCGGATTGTAAAAAGGCTCGACAAAGGGAGAGTCTGTGACTTCCGTGGCGCCGAAGGAAAAGTAGTCCTCGGAGCGCACGTAGTAGTAGGGATTTCCCCATGGATCGAGAAAGTTAATGCGCGGCAGGGGGGTGCTGCTTGTCATCTGGGTGATGTTTCCGGAGTTGTCGATGACTCCCAGGTCTTTTTGGTCAATTTCGATATAGGGTCCAGACCAACGGGGGCTGGCTGGATCAAAGGCATCGCCGCTCAGGCTGTGGCGAAGGCTGAGAATCAGGTATCCGCAGCCGAGAGTGCCTGCTTCAAGGGACAACTGCGGATTGGGATCGCTGCTGCCAAAATTATCCCCTGATGAACTGATGGGGAAGGCGCCGGTATCAACCTGGTAACGCGTGGCGGCTAATTCGAGATTGCGAATATCGCTGCGCGCTACGGAGTATTTGGCTCGGGTCACGTAACCGGCATATACGGAGGCGGCGATGGTTGCGAGAATAGACAGGATCAGCAACACAACCGTCAGTTCGATGATAGTGACTCCGCGTCTTTTAAGAGACTGCATGATCTGCGGTCCTTTCGAAAGCATCAATTAAAAATCCTGGCAAGTGGCTTGGCTTAATAAAAAGCCCGCCACGAAGATTCCGTGTAAACGGCGCCAAAGGTGTAGTAGATATCATCCTGAGACTCATCGGAATCAATGGCATTACCCGATTCACGGTCAGGGCCATAACTCACGATGGCAAAGCGGTCATATTTGTCATCCTGTGTGCTCAGGAGGCCGTCGGAAAAGTTCTGCCAGGATGTGCTGTTGCTGGTTCCCGGAATGGCATCAACATAAGCATTGGTGCCGATAATGCCGATGGGGGAGTAAAAACGGTAAGGAACGCCCCAGGGATCCAGGGGGAAATCGTAGTGGACGTAGGGGTTTTCCGAGACTTCGTTCAGGGCGATGTCATCGCGAAAAGCGACGCGGTTGGGGTTCAGGAATGGGCCGGCCCAGTTCAGGTACAGTTGGCTGACTTTGGCATCGGTGGTCCAGTCGTTCAATTGCACCTGGAAGCCACGCTGATCCTCCACATTGAGCGTCACGTCGATAAGATAAGGATTGATCGCCTGCCGTTCGAAATCAAGGTCATCCGTCCGGGGGTTAGACGACTGTTGCGTGTTCTGATCATAAATAAGATCGTCCAGCATTTGCAGGGGGACGTAAAAGCCATGCAGGATTCCGCAGGCTTCTTCCGCTTCGGCAATCAGGCGGACTTCCTGGCGTGCGGTGGCAATGCGGCTTTGCTCGACCTTGTTCAGATAAACCGGAACGGCAATGGTCGCCAGCAGGCTGATAATGACAACTACGACCAGCAACTCGGTCATTGTCACGCCCCGTTTTTTAGAAGATTGTGCACAGATGTTCATGAAATTCCTCCCGTCAGATTGCCGGATGCCATGCCGGCCATGATGCAGATAATGTAAGATGACGTTATAAGTACTCCTGGTTTATGAATCACCCCAAGGGGCGATGCCGACTGGTTACTGCAAGAAAAAACTAATATTCGAAACTGCGAAATTGATCATCGCCACGGCCGAAGCGACGGTCGCCTTCTCCACCGGGAAGCCCGTCCGGGCCCAGGCTGAGGATGGTCGGACGATCAAATTCTGTTGTGTCGTAGGAAACAGAATCCACGATCACTTCCGGCTCAACCAAAAGGCCTTCAGGCTCCTTGATCATACCCAGTCGCGTAAAGAAAAGATAATCGTTACCCCAGGGATCCGTGGGGATATCATGGAGCGTCGGAAATCCCTGAGCAGGCGTGGGGTTATGGTCGCCCGGTTGGGTGATATTGTCTTCATCGCTGTGGATGGTGTAATAGGGACCGCCCCATTTTGCCGTGCGGGTTGTGTTGTCATCACCGACGGTAATGGTCTGGAAAACCGCTTCCGAAGCAGCAGGCGAAAGAAGGTCGCCCGTACTTGGATCAATAAAAAGTTGGTCCCGATTATCATAATAGGCCGTTGCGCTGCCTATCTGTTCATCTTCATCTTCGATACCATCATAACTATCCCCGTCCTGCAAGGGAACACCATTTCCTCCAGCCACATCATCCAGCATAAAAATACGAACATAGTAACCCGTATGGATGGCGACGCGTTTCTGGGCTTCGACGATCTCTTCCATGTCGCGGGTCGCCTTTGCGGTTTTGGCTTCGGCCATACGATTCAGCAGAACAGGAACCAGGATAACCGCGAGGATGCCGATGATCATGACAGCGATCAGAACTTCCATAATGGTAAAAGCCTTGAGAGGCCGAAATCGGGAGATGTGTTTGAGAGAATGCATAGTAACCTTCACTTTTCTATAGGGGAATGTCCGCAACTCTTATATAGTGCCCCGCTTGCTTACATTTTATAATACAGATCGTCGCCAAATCCCAAGTGGCCGTCATCATCGACCGTCGGGTTGTTCCAAGGCTTGTACTGGGAAGAGGAAGCGTTCGAAAGATTGCCCGGCATACCATTTGGTCCCATGGAGAAAATCACTGGACGGCCATGAAAATTAATGGTCTTTGCATCCGGATAAAGCGGAAGGGTTCCGCCGCCAAGCGTGTTGGGCTGGATTTCTCCCACGGAAACAAAAAAGAGATAAGGATTACCCCAGGGATCGAGGGGATAAGTGTCTTGATCTTCGTCGCGATCGGGTTCGGCGGTATCTTCAAACCAAGAGATAGGACCATCGGAAGTTGCCGATATCAGGTCATAGGTAGGGCCGGGGTCGGTCACATCAAAGCGACTGATAATAGAGGGACGAATCGTGTTCAATTCCTCGATGGTCGTAAAATTCTGGACATTGGTAAAGGGACCTTCCCATGTGTTGGCCAGAACACTGCGGCTGACGCGTACCAGGTTGCCCGCCGAATCATAAGCAAAGAAAGGAACCAGAGCCGACATATCGTCGGTGGTGTCGTTGAGGGCCGAAGGTTCCTGCCCCAGATTATCCAGGTCCTGCAAGCGGAAATACTTACCGGTCTTGGCCTGCGCCAGGCCGATAGCCAGGGCGATATTTCGCATCTCGTCCTTGGTGGCCTGAATCTTGGCTTTTTCGATACGGTCACGAAGCATGGGAACGAGAATCATGGCAAGGATGGCGATAACGGTTGCTACCGCGATAATTTCCACAGCCGAAAAGCCGAGCCGTTTCCTGGAATGTAAAGAAGCAAAGAGTCGATTCATTGTCGTTTCCTCAGATGAGAATATTGAAAATAGCGTTTAACCAAATCGCACGAAGAGGCGAAAATGCCTGATCATGGAATATGAAAATAAATATCGTCAGAACCCGAATCCATAATACCGGGGACTTCCGGATAGCCGGGCAGGTACTCGAAGTTGTCGAATCCCTCTTCTTCCCACCCCTGCTTATTGTGCAGGGCGCGCCAGCGCGAAGCCGTATGCTCGGCGACGGTCAGCGAACGGAAATCCGCCCTGTTCGGCACGTAGGGGTCTTCATACATCATAAAGTTGCCGTCAATAACCGCTTCACGGATTTGAGGTGTCACACCACCCGGATCTGAAGAACCGCCGGGGATTTCGTTCTTGCCATAACTGACAACGAGGGCAACGTAATCGGCTTTTTCATAGGGGGTGTAAATCCAGGAAGGTTCAAAACCCTCTCCGACTTTTCGCAACTTCAGCAGATAGACAACATAAGGATTGCCCCAGGGGTCGGCGGGCCAATCCAGGATTTGATAATCGCCGTCTGCTTTTTGGGTTGCCATTTGCATGCGGGCGGTATAGCCAACCCCGGCGGGGCTGATGCCGCTTCGGCCTTTTGAGTTCGGAAGAAAAGGACCCACCCAGTTTTCAAGGACTTGAGGAGCCAAGGGTGTATTGCCGCCGGTAAAAAGTCCGATGGTGTCGAAATCGACGGGCAACTGGGTATCGTTTCCGGAGGTTTGGATCAGCATGCTTTTGGAATAACTCATGTAGCCGATTTTCGGAATCATCCCAAGGTCCATGTGGGCGGCGCCAAGGGCGGAGCCGATGGTTCTGGCATCCGCGAATACCGACTTGCGCTTGGAGGAATCGACAAGATACTGCATAGATATGATAGCCAGGCCCGAGAAAAGGGCGATCAGAGCGGAAATGATCAGGATTTCGATAAGAGTAAAAGCCTGGTGTTTGCGATGAGTTCTGGTGATCATTGGCGTTATTTCTTCCGGCTGGGTGATTTTGGTTAAACCAAGCCTCTAAACAACAGTTTAGAGCCTTTTCCGTGTATTGTCAAATTAAAAAATTTAAATTTTTCAAAGACGATTCCTGAATCCGAAAAAATGATCCTTTGGAAATAATTCAACTAAAGTTAATAAAAACGCTCTGTCACGGTTTTTTGTAGCGCCAATCCAAAACGTCGATACCACTGGCGCTTATATTGAAAACCGATTTGCAGGCGGCGTGACTGATGGGCACTCCATTCAGTTTCTCAGACGCTGCATTGGAGGACGATACAGAAAAAGTGGTTGAGTTGAAAGTTACGATTGGTGACAGGCGTCGAAGCGCTGTCAGGCGGTTGATCGGTGAAGAATTGCCCCAAACGGCGCTATTTGAAGCAAAGTCGGATAAGCTGCGGAAAGGGGCGCTGTCCATGGGGTTCAGGACAAGGGTGTCGCCAGAGCTGGAGCCTTCCAGAAGGCGATCTTGAAAGGCGTTGCGATAACGGATCAGTCCCTGAATGTGCTGCATTTCAAAGCCGGGCATGGAGGCGATAACGGCCACAGGCGCCGTATTCAGGTTAATCTTGCCGATAGAGGTCGGCGGCAAATCTTCTTCGTTAAGAGAAGCAAGCTGCTCCGTCATGGTGTCGGAATCTTTGGCAAACATCGGTTGAAAGTATTCTTTGGAAAAACTCTTCAAAGCAGCCGGACGATAGGTGCTTTTAACAAAATTCTTATCTTTGTCAATAAACGGATCCACCGCGAACATATCGATCATGCGCAGATCCGGGCAGAGGTTTTCGGTGATAGCGTAATCGGGAAACCATTGTGCTTCCGTGCGAAGGTCGGCGGAGTTGCGAATGGTTCCTTGGCGGCTGGCCTGTTGCAGGTTGAGTTTTTGTTGTGCGCGAAAGGCCGGAGGAACCGGGACAAAGAGGACGTCCACGGGACTTTCAAAAGGAGTATTGCGAAGGCTTTGCATAATCTGCCAGCAGGCAAGGTCGTATTCTGTTTCGGGCTTGTCCATTTTGACGGCAAAAGGAGAAGCGCCTTTGCGGCTGCCGGTGTGGCTGAAAAAGTTCTCTTTGTGATAGCCGAAATGGTTGCCCTGAAATTGGGCTTTGGTATAGACCAGATAGTCGATCAGATTATTCGAATCGTCATAAAGCCGAATGACGCCGGCGTCGTTGGGAATATCCATTCCCACCTGCTCAACCAACAAGAACTGGGGCGTTGCGGGCATCATCTGGAAAATCTTGACAAAACTGCCCATGCCGGACAGGTTATCTTCCGGGGTGGGGTCGTTTTTGTCATCAATATCATCGGTGAGGATCAGTATGCCCTGGGGCGGAAGGATTTCGTTAATAGTATAGCGGCCATATCCCCAGTCAATCTGCCAGCCTCGCAGGTTCACGTTTTCATTCAGGGGGTTGAAAATTTCGATATACTCACCATTGTCGCCATCTTCTTCAAAGGTAATGACGTCGGGGCATACCTCGGAAATAATGGGGGTCGCTTCGTAACCCAGCATCGGCAAAACCTGATCTTCCATAACATGGGCAGAGGGAATATTGTCCTCGTCGCGGCGATCAATAATATTCAGCGCAAACTGCATCAGCAGATTGGTATCCTGATCCGGATAAAGCGCTGTCAGGGCGCCGTGCAATTCATGTCGGTCGGCCTGGTTCAGTGGAATTCGGGCGAAGGCGCGTCGGGAATCGTCATACCAGATATCGTACGAGATGGAAAAGGTGGTCAGGTAGGGCGCAATAGCCTCATAGACCTCTTGTGAAATCCCGGGCACTCCGCGGATATCTTCCACATAGATATAGGGGGTGTCATCGCCGTTGGGGCGCTGACGGAAATCCGCTTTGAAGCGGTCTTTATCAGAGGCGGATTCTTCTTCCCGGGCAGTTGTATCCAGTTCGGCAGTCGAAACCCCGGCACTCTCATCGGGAATCAAATCAGCAGATGGAGCCTGGCCAAAGCGCGTTTTTCGGGCGACCGACATTGCATTCTTCTCCGGTTCTTCTTCCGGAGCAAAGATATTCTCCGGCGAGCCGGGAACTCCATCAGGACCATAGCGGGCCTGGATCAAGGTGCGCGTTATGCTGCTGGCGCTGGCTTCGATTCCCTTTTCGCGCAAGGCCCGGGCTATCAGATTTTCCAGAACTTCCGGGGGAAGTTCACCGTCGCTCAACCATTCTTCGCGGGCTTTCGCGCCCGGAAACATATCCGGATAAGGCTTGACGGCGTTGATGTTGATGCGGGCGCTGCAATCGTCTATTTTCAGCCAAGGGCTGGAGGGCAGGGGAGGGCTGTTTTGCTTGAGGGCTTCATCCGTTACGCCCTCGCGGGTACTGACGACACGTTTTTCGAAGAAATCGGACTTGCGGCTGGTGTTCGCCCAGGTTTGGGTATAGGAAACGGGCTGCCCCATGACGGGAGCAATGGCCTTGACTGCCGGGGTCACGCCTGTATAGGCGGCCATGCGATCCTGCACCCGTTTGGCGGCATTGCTCGAAGCCTGGGTTTCCAGCCGCGAAAGATAAACCAGTGAAGTGGCAATCAGCGTCAGGATTGCGAGCATCGAAAGTACCAGCAAAAGAACAGAGCCCCGATGCCTGCGAATAGGAGAAAAAAGTGGGTGGCCATTATAAATCATGTATATTGCCCTTAGTTCCTGTCAAAACGGCTATCCAAAATCACGTTTTCCACATTAATCATGGTGCGCATGGAAATAACATCGATTGCATCATTACCCGGAGAATATTCTTCAACTGGTTTGCGATCAGCATAAACCTGTATTTCTACATAAACCGTTGCCGGCACCAGAAACGTCGCGCTTGCGCCAAGGGCTGTCGAATCCCAGCTCGTCTCCCAGGACTGGGAATCGGCGGCAGCGTTGGAATCCCAGTACAGACAATTAAAGGACATCACGTCAAAAGCCAGGGGAGCGGCCCCGGTATTTTCCTGACTGCCTCCGGAAAGGGTTCGCGTGGTGATGCGGACCAGTGTGTTGGGCTGGTCGTCAAATTCCTGGATCGAATACTCCACATCTTCATACAGATAGGACGCGCCAACCGGGGCGACCGTTCGAAAAACCAGCCGGTCCTGGTGAAAACGGCAGTCTTCATCAACCCCGACATCGCCCAGGTCATCCACGCCGATCCCACGGGGACGTTCGATATAACTCGCGGATGTGGCACTGGCGAATTGCGCGTGGGTATCGGTAAACTCTGTGCCTTCGTTATCGCGACCGTCGGGTTCTTCTTCATCCACGGCGCCATCGTTGTCGTCGTCCTTCAGATTGCCATAGGTAAGTGCATTGTTTTCGGCCTGAAAATAAGCACGGCCGGGATTGGTCTCCAGCGCTTTCAGGTCGGTGGACATCGTTTCCAATGCAAATCGCGCGTTGGATGAGGCCGACAGTTTCAGTTCGGAGTATTCCGAGGTATTCAGGATCATAATGAAGGTACCAACCACGGCAGTGATCAGGAATGAGCCGATAGCGAGCGCCACGAGCAGTTCGATAAGCGTCACACCATGCGATTTTCCTGTACTCGCTTTCAGGGAAAGGCGAAAAGGGGAAAAGGCGTTGTTGGCAAAAAGCATCATGAAGCAGATTCCATTCTCAGGGCGTCGGAAAATCAAAGCGCAACTCATACAAAATAGTCGTGTCGGGATTATAATCCTCCGCATAGCGCACAATCACGCGCGCCACGCCGTGGTCGTCGCGGGGATCATCTGGGTCGTCGTCGACAGGATCAATCACGGAAACGCCTGAAAAGCTGTAGGTGAATCGGTCATCCAGGGCAAACACGACGGGGTCGGATTCGGTTTCCATGTCCCGAATCGTACGCACAAAATCCTGCCCACTTGTATCGTCGCGGCGAATTTCTTCAACCTTCATCTGCGCGAGAAAAGCCGCCGTGGAAATATCAATGGCCCGCTGGTTCTGCCGCAAACTGGCCGGAAAAAAGGCCGCTATTGCAACAATGCCCGTCACCAGGATCGCCGTACTGACCAGTACTTCCAGCAGAGAAAAAGCGTCACGCGCTTCTTTGCGATGCATCCTCATCGATTAACGCCTTTCCTTTTCAAATACTTTGGAGCGTCCTGTGGGGCCATACACCTTGATCGTATAATACTCCTCGTCGTCACCCGCGTTTGCTTCCTTGTGGATGAGGCGGATTGTGGCGTTGTCGCTGGTACCGTCCGGTAAAAAAGTAATCTCGGCAACCCCGTTGCTCGTGGTGGGGGAGGAGTTTACATCGATCGAAGAAATCCGCACCAGGTCATGCACCTTTTCCGGAGTGGTAATCTGAAGCCGCAAGTTACCGTCGGCTTCCGAGCCTTCATCCATCCAGTAAGCCGGTCGGTCCAGCCAGAAGGTCGCACGGGTTGGCACCGCATTGCGAATGGCATTGCCTCGCGCGGCCGAAAGAAGTCGGTCGATCTTGCTTGCTTCCGACTCCACGAGGTTGGCCTTGTAGTAATTCACGTAAACCCCCACGCTGACGGTTGCCATAAGGCTGATGATCAGCATGACAACCGTCAGTTCAAGGGCTGTCAGGCCTTTCCTGTCAGGCGCGCAAGGGGATTTGGTGGATTGACTTTTCATGGTTATCCATACCGCCGCAGAGGGATTTGTTTTGCAATCAAAAGGAGATTGCCACAGGCAATAGCGTCATTACTTAATCTGGTTCGGCAGGTCGAAGAGTGGCAGATAAAGCGCCACAACGATCGTACCGACGATAGCACCCAGAAACACGATCAGGATAGGCTCCAGAATCGAGGTCAGGGCGGCAACCGTATCGTCCACTTCGCGCTGGTAGGCTTCTTCTACCTTGACCAGCATCTGGTCGATAGCGCCTGTTTCTTCGCCAACGGCCACCATATGCACGACCAGCGGCGGAAAAACCTTGGCCGCGCGCAAAGGTTCGTGAATCGATTCGCCTTCCTTCACGCTGTTGTAAACGCCGTCCATGGCGCGGGCGATCACTTCATTACCCGAGGTCTCACGGACGATATCGAGTGATTGCAGAATGGGCACACCCGAGGTAATCAGCGTGGCCAGGGTACCAGAGAAACGGACAATGGCAATCTTTTGAAAAAGAGTGCCGAAGATAGGTAGTTTCAGTTTGATAGAGTCAAAGACGAACTTACCGCCCTTGGTTTTGTTGATTTGCACGACGATAACAATAAGCAGAATAACTCCGATAACCACCCAGATCGTCTGTTGTATCAGAATATCACTGGCTTTCATAAGACCAAGGGTAAGCGCAGGCAGTTCCGCGTCCAACTGAGCAAAAATATCAACGAACTTGGGCATGATCTTGACCAGAATAAAAGCCACGATGCCTGTGGCAACGATAAGCACCACGACAGGATACATCATTGCAGACCGGACCTTGCCGACCAGGGCCTGGCGTTTTTCCAGGAAGAGAGCGATCTTGTTCAGCACGGCTTCAAGCACACCGCCGATTTCGCCGGCGCGCACCATGTTGGTGTAAAGGGCGTCAAATTGCTTGGGGTTTTTGGCCATGGCCTCGGAAAGCGTAGAGCCCGATTCGATGTCCTTGGCCATGTTGGCGATCTTCTCTTTGAAAATCACCGACTCCACCTGTTCCTGCAAAATGTGGAGGCAGCGCAAAATGGGAAGGCCGGCGTCGATCAGCGTTGCCAACTGCCGGGTGAAGGTCACGATGTGTTTGAATGAGACGCGATGGAAAACCTGGCGGACAATGGGCATGGCAAGGATGTCCATTTCCCCCATACCGCTTTTGCTCTCGGAAATCTTAAGCGGGTAGAATCCCATATCCCGGAGTTTTTCCGCGATAATGTCTTCGTTGGCAGCTTCGATGGAACCCTTTACCATCTTGCCGCCCGAGTCCAACGCTTCATACGCGTAAGTAGCCATAGCGTATCCCTTTCTCCCAATCAAAAGGATTTTTTAAAGATCACCTTCTTGCACTATTTCCATTTCCCTGACGAGATCGTATTTCCATCTATTCAAATTATAGCAGCATCTCGCTTCAAAATCCAGAATTGCCTGCAAAAAATATTACTTCTGCTCAAACGGAACTAATCCTGCAGGACTTTCGGGCAAAAGAGAAGGAGCCTGTCAGTCCAATCCGGGCAGTTGGCTGTTATCCGAATCGCCTTCTTCCAGTTTCGATTGCGGCGAATTCGAAAGCACTTCACCCGGCAAAATATCGCTGGGTGTATGGTTCGCCACTTCGGAGAAAGAAGTCAGGCCCGTGCAGATCTTGATCCAGCCATCCTGCCGCAAGGTTGCCATGCCCTGTTTCTGGGCCACCGCCTGAATTTCATCGGTCGTGGCGCGTTCCAGGATCAGGTCGGCGATTTCGTCTGTCACCAGCAGCAGTTCAAAGATACCCATTCGGCCCTTGTAGCCGGTAAAGGCGCAATCATCACAACCGGCGCCTTCATAAAAGGTAATGTCTTCGATGTCTTCACGCTGTACGCCAAATTCCAGCAGTTCTTCTTCCGTGGGTTCATGGGGCCGGCGGCAGTTCGGGCATATCGTACGCACCAATCGCTGGCCGATAACCGCCTGCAGGGTCGAAGTAATCAGAAAGGGTTCCACCCCCATGTCGATCAGACGCGTCACCGTACCGGCAGCACTGTTGGTATGCAAAGTCGAGAAAACCAAATGGCCCGTCAGGGCCGCCTGGACGGAAATCTGAGCCGTGTCCAGGTCGCGGATTTCACCCACCAGAATCTTGTCCGGGTCCTGCCGCAGAATAGAACGCAGGCATCGCGCGTAGGTCAGCCCCACATTGTCATTAATATTAACCTGAACAATCCCGTCCACCTGATATTCAACGGGGTCTTCCGTGGTGATGATTTTGTCTTCCACATTTTTGATTTCATTCAGGGCGGCATAAAGAGTCGTGGTTTTACCGCAACCCGTGGGGCCCGTCACCAGCACAATACCGTTCGGCTTCCGGATTTCCCGCAGGAAATCCTCGAGCACATCCTGCGCCATACCAATCTGGTGAATGCCGATCTGCATCATGGACTTGTCCAGAACACGCATGACGATTGACTCGCCATGCACCGTCGGCGCCGTGGTCACACGCAATTCCACTTCGCGGTTGTTCGGCAGGCTCAGATTAATACGACCGTCCTGGGGGCGGCGCGTTTCGGCAATATCCAGGTTCGCGCTTACCTTGAGGCGCGAGATCAGACCCAGCTGCATGTGCTTCGGAGGGGATTCCATTTCCCGCAGCACACCGTCCACACGGTATCGAATACGCAACATGTTTTCAAAGGGCTCAATATGAATATCCGACGCGCGGTCCTGAATTGCCTTCATCAGGATCAGGTCAGCCAGACGCACGACGGGCGGGGCGTTGATCACATTATCCATGGCCGAAAGGTCAATCGACCGTCCCGCCGTCGAAACCAGTACATCCTGTTCTTCTTCGTCTTCAAACTCGTCGAGCAGCGTTGAGATCGTTTCTTCGCCAAGACCATAGTGGCGATTAATCCGGTCCATGACTTCGCTTTCCTTGGCAACAACCGTATGCACGTCGCAACCAAGAGCCAGACTCAGGTCGTCTGCCGTGGTGACGTCGGAAGGGTCGGCCATGGCTACGGTCAGCTGGTTCATTTCCGGGTCGAATTCCAACGGAAACACGCGGTATTGCTTGGCCAGATTGGCCGGTACGGTGCTCAGCAGTTTAAAATTCGGCTCGGGATAATCATTCAGGTCCACATATTCCAGGTTCATCTGCCGCGCCAACATCTCGTGCATATCCACAGACGAATCCGGTCCCAAGTCCTCCGCCTGGAACATTTCCAGTTCGTCCGGACCAGGGGCTTCTCCTCTATAGCGCCCTGCTTCTTCGCCCTTTTCACGAATCGATTCGTCCACGCCCTTGCGGCGCTGGCCCGTATCTTCGGTAATCAGGCGTTGCATTTCGTCGGAAAAATCAATGCCACCAACATTTTCCATTTTGATTTCTCGTACCACGAGTTCACCTCACTTTGCTGGTCTGCGGATTTAATCCAGCCGCTTACCATCATATATATATTGGCCGACAGAAAATCCGGCCTAGTATTCGCGCGAACCGGATTCTTCGGTGGAATCTTCCGATTCTTCGCTCATCAACATCTTCTTCTGCATTTCGCTACGCACCTGCGAACGTTCCAGACAGACTTCACCCGAAATCGTGCCTTGGCGGTACAGGTTGAACAGGAAGTCGTCCAGGGTGATCATGCCGAGCTTGGCGCTGGTCTGAATCACCGAGGTAATACGGTTCGTCTTGCGCTCGCGGATCAGGTTCGAAACAGCCGGCGTCACGCGCAGGATTTCATAAGCCGCCACACGCCCCTTTCCGTTCGCACGGGGCAGCAGCGTCTGGGAAATAATCATCATCAGAGCCACGGAAAGCACGGAACGAATCTGCTCCTGCTGGTTCACGGGGAACTGGTCGATAATACGGTTGATCGTATCGGCCGCACCGATCGTATGCAGGGTGCCAAAAACCAAATGGCCCGTTTCAGCAGCCGTCAGGGCCGCTTCCATGGTTTCCAGGTCTCGCATTTCACCCACGAGAATCACATCCGGGTCCTGTCGTAGCGCGCCACGCAGGGCAAAGGAGAATGACGGGGTATCCACGTGCAGTTCGCGGTGCGTCACGATTGCCTTCTGGTGCGGGTGGGTATATTCAATCGGGTCTTCCACCGTAATCACATGAACATAGCGGTTTCGGTTGATCCAATCGAGCATCGTCGCCAGACTGGTGGTCTTACCAGAACCCGTGGGTCCCGTCACGATCACCATACCACGGTGCGCCTGCAAGACATCGGAGATGGCTTCGAAGGGCAGGCCCAGTTCATCAAAGGTCAGAATACGGTGCGGAATAAGACGCATGACGATACCAATATTGCCTCGAGTACGCAAAACGGCGCAGCGAAACCGCGCCTGATCGCTATAGGAATAGGCAAAGTCGGCGCTGCCGTGCTCCTGAAGCAGCTGCTGATAACGCGGCGGGGTGATTTCCCGCATCAATCGTTCCGTATCATCCGGAGTCAGAATATCCGGATCCACGATTTCCAGAACACCGTTATTGCGCATCACGGCGGGTTTACCGACAGTCAAGTGCAGGTCAGATGCGTCGCGATCGACGATAATCTTCAGCATCTGATTCATTTCCATCATAATGGGGGGCCCTCGCTCTTCCTGAAAATATGAATATCAAAAAAGGCGACCCGATAAAACGGGACGCTTGAATTGCAAACTAGTCCATCTGCGTAATGCGCAGTACCTCTTCGGCCGTTGTCTGACCCAGGCAAACCTTTTCCCAGCCGTCCTGGCGCAAGGTGCGCATACCGCTGGCGATCGCCGCCTTCTTGATCCGCACACCCGATTCCACACGGATAATCATCTTCCGCAATTCCGGTGTCATGACAAAAATCTCGTGGATAGCCGTACGTCCGCGGTAGCCGGTGTTGTTGCAGCGGTCGCAACCCATGCCTTTATAAAAACTGGTTCCGCGATATTGCTGCTCGTCAACGCCCATTTCGCGGAATACTTCCGGCGAAAGATTCACTTCATGCTTGCAGTTCGAGCAGATGCGACGAATCAAGCGCTGGGCAATAACAGCCTGGATACTCGAAGCAACCAGGAAGGGCTTCACACCCATGTCGATCAGACGAATGTTGGCGCTCGGAGCATCGTTCGTATGCAGTGTGGAGAAAACCAAATGGCCGGTCAGGGCCGCTCGAATGGCGATCTCGGCGGTTTCCATGTCACGAATCTCACCAACCATGATGACGTCCGGCGACATACGCAGCATCGAGCGCAAGGCCATGCCGAAGGTCAGGTCCACGTCCGTATTTACCTGCACCTGGTTAATGCCCTGAATCTGGTACTCTACCGGGTCTTCAACGGTAATGATTTTTCGTTCCGGCGTATTGAGTGTGCTCAGGGCCGAGTTCAGTGTTGTCGTTTTTCCCGAACCGGTGGGCCCGGTCATGAGGATAATCCCGTTCGGCGCGCGGATGAGGCGTTCAAATTTCTGGATCGAGTCCGGCATAAAGCCCACGTCTTCCAGACCCATCAAAACGTCGTCCTGGTCCAGAATACGCATGACGATGGTTTCGCCAAAGATCGAAGGCAGGCAGGACACACGCAAGTCGAGAGACTTGCCGGGAACGGAAAGTTTAATACGACCGTCCTGGGGGACCCGTTTTTCCGCCAGGTCCATGCCCGACATAACCTTCAGGCGTGATGTAATGGCGTTTTTCCAACGGGGCGGCGGAGAGGGCAATTCATGCAGCACACCATCCAGACGGAAACGAATGTCCAGGCCGCGGCGGCTTGGTTCAATATGAATATCCGATGCGCCTTCATGGACGGCTTGTCGAAAAATAAGATCCACAAAACGCACGACCGGCGGCTGGTTCTTGTCGCCTTCTTCCAGGTCGATATTCTGCTGATAGTCTTCCCAGCTCTTTCCGTAGGTATTATCCCCGTGTTGGGCAAATTCTTTGTCATAGAGTTTCTGAATATCGTCGCTCTCGTAATACTTGCTGATATAGCGATTCAGTTCGTCGGCCGCGGCAATCACGCTGGTCACGCGCTTGTTCAGCAACATGCTCAAATCATCGCAGGCGCCCACGTTGGTGGGATCGCTCAGAGCAATCACCACTTCTTCATCATCGGCCGAAACGGGGAACACGTGGTATTTCTTTGCGATACCGGGCGTGATTGTTTCGATCAGATCTTCCGTGATTTCAATATCACTCAGTTTGACCGTTTCCATTCCCGCCTGCTGAGCCACAGCGTTCAGGATATCGGACTCATTGACCAATCCCTGTTGGATCAGGCTGTGCTTCAGGCTCTGGGCGGATTCATGACCGCTGTTAATCAGGTCGCTGATCATTTCCTTGTTGACCAGTCCTGCTTCTTCTAAAACCATGCCCAGAGCGACCGGTGTCTGGGGTCGTGCGGCAGCCGTGCCCGATTCCATCACATCGTTCTGCTTCACCGTGCTTTTCCGGCTGGCCGATGCGACAGAAAACTTGCTGGGGTCAAAGCCCTTTGCGCTCTTCTTGCCATCGAAGCCCTTGGAAGAGTCGGGTTTGGCAACCGTTTCCTGGGATGGTTTCTGATTTTTTTGATTTAGGGTTTTTTCCTTGGCCATATTAAAAGAAATCCTTGGAAAGCGAATATTTATGCTTACGGACTAAAAACTCATATCGATGTAATATATGCTTATAAGACCTATGCACAGTCTGGTTTCTGGAGGCGTCAAAACCAAAATTCCGGGAAAAGGGACCTGATTTGTCCGCCTCGAACCGCTTTTATTCTAACTAACAGGACGCTTCCTGTCAATATGTATAGCCAGATTTTATTTTTGCCCGATAAACCACGTTGTCCCGAAATGTGCCTGGCTGGGACCGTTTGACTAAGCAAGCGCGAAACAGATTCGGCCGAAACGACAGATAATTATAGACTACGTTGTGTTTTACCAGCCTGCAAGACCGGGTCGCCTATACCGTGACTATCTTTAATATTTTTTCGGACATATCGCGGGTCTTGATCATAATAAATGACAATATGGCAGAGAGACTTTCCGGAAAAATGCTGTTTTCAGGAGCCGGCATGGCGAATATCAGTAGATAAACGAAGTTGAAAAAGGGACTCGAAATAGGGCTTTTTCTTCTCGACGCCCTGCAACTCCAGTCCAAGGGCTTCGTCGCTGTAAAGGATCAATGTGGCGTAACCGGGGCGCAGTTCGACTTCCAGATTGCGCACTTTGGTATGATGGGATCGATCCAGGCCATCGGCCAGCCGCAATAGGGCCGCCAGCGACCGGACCGTTTTTCGTTGAGACGGATCGAGGTCGCGGTAAATCTTGTGTCCGGGTTTGGGTTCTGCTTTTCGGTGATAGCGGGCCACGCAGGCAACCATATCGACTTCAGTCCGGCTCAATCCCTGAATTCCTTTTTCCAGGATGAGATCACGGGAATGCTTGTGGTGCTTGCGTTCATCTACGCTGAAACCAATGTCATGGAGCAGGGCCGCAAAGAGCAGAATCCGTCTGGCCTTTCGATCTTCGCCATGTAAATCCATCGTTTCATCAAAAAGGCGCATGGCAAGGCCCGAAACCTGCAACATGTGCAGCATATCCGTGTTTGAACTGCGCAGCCATTCCCGGATATAAGCCCGTTCGCTATCATTTAATATATGGTTAAAATCAGAAAAAACCGTCATGGCCAACCCCTTCTCCATGTTTAATCCGCAATCATATATCTTCTCGGGCAAAATGCAAATAAAATCAAAAAAGCATTCCCACCCGAATCAAGAGCGGCGGATGCGGCCGGGTGTCTGGCCGGTCTTTTGGCGGAACTGTTTACTGAAATGATAGACATCCTGATAGCCCAGTTGTGCGGCGATCTCGCTGATGGTCATGCGGCTTTGTCGCAGCAGGCTTTCGGCCCGGCGAATCCGGGCGTCGATAAGGTATTGCTGGGGGCTTTGTCCGGTGAGTTTGCGGAAGGTCCGGTTGAAATGCGTAGGGGAGTAGCCGGCGCGCGCGGCCAACTGGGCGGCTGACCAGAACAATTCGGGATGGGCATCGACCTGCTGGACAATATGCTGTACGATTTCCCTGGCCTGCAAGGAGGGCTGAGCCCTTGGGGGAAGATGGTCCTCTTCCAGCGCCTGGAGCATCGCTTCCATCCAGAAGGCGGTACGTTCGCTCATGGCTCCCGATTCCTGAAAAGCCGCGATGAGCCGATCAAAGAATATCACCATGTCTTCGGAACTGGTTCGGTCAGGGCGCAGGGGCATTGCTTCCATTCGGCCATAATAAAAACTCGTCCACTGATACTCAACCGGCAGTGTATCCGCATAAACGTGGCCACTCAAGCGATCCGCCCTGAAAATAAGCGCTTGGCCTGATTTCAACTCGTGGTTTTGCCCATCAAGCGGAATCCGGATTGCTCCCTGCAGGCACATGAAGATGATATCGAAGGGCTTGGGAGCCGCCGCCGGCCAGAGCAGGCGCTCCTCAGCCACATATCGATTTGCCCAATAGACCACAATATCCCTTTTTGCCATAATGGTTGGATTATACAAATCTATGGTCGCTTCGTCAATTGTTCTGTTTCGGGAATAGTTATATAATATGAGGATGAATGGGGAATATGTTATCGGGAGATATTTCTAAAGAGGGAGTGATTATGACAAAGAGTAGCCATCTTTTTTCAGTAAAAAAACTGCAGGTCTTGAACATCATTATGGCCTTGGCGATCATCAACGTGGCCACATGGTGTCAGGCTGACGATGAAATCGTGTCCTGGGGCAACATTCCCGGGCGCAATATGGTGCTTGAAGCCAAAGACCTGCCCGTTGAACTGACTGACGAGAATATCTTGTGGAAACACGAGATGAAATCCAACCATCTTTACGGCCAGCCTGCTATAGTGGGCGATAAACTTTTGATCGGCCTTTGCGATAACCTGACCTTACCCGCCGCGGACGGTGAAACCACCACCTACCAGCACAGCCAGGCGGTATGTCTCGATCTGGACGATGGCGCATTGATCTGGCGGCTGGCGCTGGGTTACAGCCGGTATGGCGTGTGCGCGACTTATGCCATCGAGGACGACCGCATCTACTTTATCAGCAACACGGATTTCATCTGCGCCGACATCGGCGGCATGGCCGATGGAAACGATGGCGCGACAAACGAATTGGAACTGCTCACGACCGGTCGCAAGTCTTCCATGACACCTGGCATAGGTTTTCCGGAAGATGTGCCCTATGGCGATGTTATCTGGTCCATGGATCTGGCCGAACTCAAGGTAAAGATCCACGATGCCGGAAGTGGCACACCCCTCATCATCGGCGATACCGTGTGGGTGACCACGTCGCAATCTGAAGGTGAGAAGCCCGCCACGGCCCAGATGAAAGGCCCGGATGATTATCCCAGGGGCGTCACCAAGACTCCAATCCCGAATATCGTGGTGGCCGATAAAATGACAGGCGAACTGCTTGCGGTGGACGAACAGATTATTCCGCGCGTTTTCCACGGGCAATGGAGTTCCCTGGCGGCGGGCGTGGTGGACGGGCGCCAGCTCGTCTTCTGGGGTGATGGTTATGGAATGATCCACGCCTTTGCCGTGCCGGAAAAATATGAAGGCGAAAAACCGATCCACCTCGAGGAAGTCTGGAAATGCGACGCCAATCCCCACGACTATCGTTATGAAGCCGACGGCTCGGAATGGCCCTATGCCTTTTCCCATCGCGGGAAGGATCAGGAAGAAACGCACAAGCGCCGCTTTCTGGGACCGGCACACCCGATTGGCACTCCAGTGTTTCATGAAGGCCGTCTCTATGTAGGCATCGGGCGCGACATGGTTTATAACCTGCGCGAAGGCGGACGCGGAAAGGGCCAGGGAGCCCTGACATGCATCGACCCCGATGGCAGGGGCGATATTACCAAAACCAACATCCTCTGGCAAAACCGCGAAGTGGGCAGAACCCATTCCACCGTTTCCATCCAGGATGGCCTGCTTTACATGCCATCGACAGACGGCTTTATTTACTGCGTGGACATCAAAGATGGCGGCATCCTCAGCAAACAGGACCTGGGCCACGCTGTGGCGGATCGTTCGCAACTGCTGGCCGACGGCAAGATTTATGTCACGACCGACAAGCGTGAAATGTATGTCATCGAAGCGGGACGCGAATTGAAAACGCTTTGGAGTGGCAAAACCGAAGTGGAACCGGCTACGCCACTGGCATGGAAGGATCGTCTCATCATTGCCACCAAGCGTGGAGTCATTGTTTATAAAAAGGGTGCGAATCCGGACTCTCTTTCGCAATAAAGACCGGGGATCGGAGATCACTATATGAGATATCTATTGCTTGCCTTGTTTTCGTGGTGGTTTTGCGCGGCCTTTGCCTTTGCCCAGGATGATCCCCGCGCCTTTGATTTCAAGTGGGGGCATGGATATAAGGAGCCCCCCTACGCAGAAACACCCGGCACTTTCCAAAAGGCTCTTGAAGATGAGATGGCCGATGTGGATGCAATCGTCTTTGCCGTGCGGGCAAATGGCAAGGACGGACATTGGTACGCGAACTTCGGTTATGTGATCGGTAATCCCGGTCAGTACAAGTATGGCGGCATGGGTGGGAAACTTTGCGTCCTGAATCCCCATACAGGTGAAATCCGAACGCTCATCAACGATCGTACGGGCGATGTGCGCGATCCCGCCGTCCACTACGACGGCAAGACGATTCTCTTCTCTTGGCGCAAGGGCGGGACCCACACCTATCACCTCTACACCATCCAGTCCGACGGAAGCGGCCTGACCCAACTCACGGATGGCGAATTCGACGACATGGAACCGGTCTGGTTGCCCGATGGTGGCATCATGTTTTGCTCCGCCCGATGCCGGCGCTGGGTGCCCTGCTGGTATGTGCAGGTGGCCATCATGTTTCGCTGCGATGCCGACGGATCGAACATAAGGCCGATCAGTTTTGGCGTGGAAAATGAAAACACGCCCTGGCCGCTGCCCGATGGACGGGTTCTTTACACGCGCTGGGAATACGTGGACCGCAAGCAATTACATTATCACGGCCTCTGGACGATCAACCCCGACGGTACGGACGTGCAATTGCTTTACGACAACCAGGGCACCATGAATCTATATATCGATGCCAAGCCCATACCGGATACGGGCAAGATCGTGACTATCATCTCGCCCATGCATGGCCGCACAGAACACGCGGGCCGCATTGGTATTCTCGATCCGCAACGTGGCCCGGAGTCCGCGGAGGACATGCGGTTTCTGGATCGGGGCTATCCCACCAAATATGCCGATACAAAGCGAGGGACCAAAGGAGCCTGGCGTGATCCTTATCCTGTGAGCGAAAGATGCTTTCTTGCCGCCGCCGAACATGGCCTGGCGGTGATCGACGCTGAGGGCAACCACGAATTTTTCTACGAGCTTTCCGAAGAAGAGCAAAAACGCGACCTCAAGATACATGAGCCTCGCGTTATTCGGTCTCGTGAAAGAGAACGTCTCATTCCCCATATCACTCCTGCCGAAGATGGCATGGCCACGTTCAACATCATGGATGTTCACATCGGACGGAACATGAAGGGGATCGAGCATGGACAGATCAAATCGCTGGTAATCATGGAAGAACTGCCCCGGCCCGCGGCCAATGCCATGGATCCCGATATTATCTCGAACACGCGGGGCAATTACATACTCCATCGAATCCTGGGAAAAGTACCTGTCGAGGAGGATGGTTCCGCCCATTTCAAGGTTCCGGCAGGTCGCGCCATTTTCTTTTATGCCTTGGATAAGGATGGTCTTTCGGCGAAAACCATGCCCAGCTATCTGGCCGCCATGTCGGGCGAGCAGGTGGGATGCATCGGCTGTCACGAGGACAAGCTGCTGGCGCCTCCGGTGAAAAAGCAAAGCCCCATTACCATGGCCCTCGAGCGCGCGCCCAGCCGCATCGAGCCGGTGGAAGGGGTGCCTGAGATTATCGACTATATGCGCGACATTCAGCCTGTCTGGGACAAACACTGTGTGTCATGCCACAATTTTGAGAAATTCGCCGGGCAGTTAATCCTGGAGGCTGATCTGACCCCTGCCTATAACGTCAGCTATAACCAGATCAAACTGCCGCGCTTCGGCAAAGACTATGAACTTGCTATATGCTATCCCGGCTATGAACCCGACCCTTATTCGACGGCGTCGGGCGGCAGTCGCCTGGTGAAGACGTTGATGCAGGGCCACCACAAGGTGGAATTGAATGACGTCGAGATGGAGCGCATTATTCGATGGATTGATGCGGGGGCGACTTTTGCGGGAACCTACGCGGCGCTTGGTTGGGTCAACAAGAATCAACGTATCGCCCTCGAAGATCGCAGGGACAAGGCCTTTACCGAACAGTGCAAGCCCGTGAAGGATGTGCTGGCACGCCGATGCGATGGCTGTCATCAGAAAAAGGGCCCTGCCGGAAAATGGATCACCGAAGAGACGCGCCGTGTGGGCCATCGCTTTAATGTGTCCCGACCGGATAAATCGTTCTTTCTCCTGGCTCCGCTTGCAAAGCCCTCAGGCGGTCTTGAGATTTGCAGGGCGAAAGATGGCAGGGAAGTTCCCGTTTTTGCGGACACGAATGATCCTGATTATCAGGTGCTTCAGGAATATGCCCGGATGATTGCCGAGCAGTTTGACGCGCCGCGCTGGTTCCAGGAGGGGCACCGACCGGAAGACTGGTACATCCGCGAGATGAAGCGCTACGGGGCCTTGCCCGAAGATTTTGATATTGAAAAAAATGCCTTCGACGGCTACGCCACAGATGAAGCCTATTTCCGAATGATCTATCGGATGGGGCCCGGGCCGAAAACGTTCTGATTCCTGGCTCAATTATTCAAAACCATTGCGGTGTAACCGATGAGTCGCGCGAGTTGAATTCATGCTTTGGTGTGATTGGTTGTTTTGGTTTGGAAACTTTTTGCCGGCAAGATGCGGGCGGTGCGTTTTAAAAAAACGAAAAGCCGGCAAATCTCTTTCGGGACTTGCCGGCTTTTCTTTTTCAGGCCTCGCCAACCTGGCGAGGCAAAATATCAACCACCTCAGGTGGAGCCCGACGAGGTGCTGCTGCGTCGGGATACGCGGTTTGAGGAAATGCGTGAGGAGCGTGAGGCGGAAACAGCATCGCGTTTGGCCTGGGCGGCCTTCGCGGCGGCTTGCGTCTCGGCATAGCGTTCCGCGCGCGCGGCTTGGCTTTTCTGCCGGTCGATGGCTCTTTGTTTTTGGATTTCGTTGCTCGCGATGATCAAGGCGTCAAGTTCTTTCTTGATCTCGCGGGCCATGGGGTCATCGTTTGCCTGCACATAAAAGGCATAGGCTTCCTGCAGGGTTTGCACGTCGCGGGTAGAAAGATCCATTCCCTGGGAATAAACGGCCTTGGCCAGAATCACATCGCCCTTGGTAAGCTGCTGCCGGGCATGGTTGCGATAGGCAAGTCCGATATTCCTGCCCGTATCTTCCTGGATCAGGAATTCCTGGCCGTTCTCGCGGATTTTTTCGTAAGCCTGAATGGCTTTATCATACTTCTGGCATTTCACCTGCGAGTCGATCATGCAGGACAGAATGCCCACGTCATCGGGATATTGGGCTGCGGCTTTTTCCAGATAACGGGAGGCTTCTTTGTGTTTGCCGATTTCCAGATACATCACACCCATCTGCTCGGGAAAATGGTCATCGGGAATGTTCAGGGCTTCGATCGCTATCAACTGGGTTTCGCAGGCGACCAGATTGCTCCGGTCGAGCATGTCGTAGGCCATCTGCAGATGCATGTTGGCTTCAAAAGCCTTATATGCCAAGGCATCTACTTTATCGCAGGAAGCACTGGTGCGGAACTTGCGCGATTTGTCGATGCAATCCTGAAATCGCTTGGCCTCGATAAAGCCGATGAATTTCTTTTCAACCTCGATCACCGCTTTTTCCAGAATGCAGCGACTTTTGTTGCAGAGTTCCTTGTGTTGTTCCGGTGAGATACCGGGATCGCTCAGAATAGCCTGATAGGCATCATAGGCCTTGGCGTAATGGCCGTTTTTGTCCAACTGGTCGGCCTTGGTTATCAGATTTTCCAGTTTGGACTGGCGCTCTACTTTTTCTACCGAAGACTCAGGCAGGTTCATCTTCATCCCGCTGGTCTCAAATACGATCATGCCGTTTTCCTGGCTGATCAGCCGGCCTTCCAGTTGTTTGCCGTTTTTCATGTGCAAGGTATCAGCCGCAGCGGATAAAACCATGCCCAGGAAAAGAAGCAAGGCCAGCATCGAAACGCCGATACATCGCATAGTCTTTGCCTTTACCATCATGTGCCCCCTGTTCCGATTGGTTAGTCAAAAAAGTTCAATCTGTAATAATTAGATGAAAAAAAAAGATGAATGTTCCCTGCCAAATCAATATTTGCAAATAAACATTCTGCCATACCTGTTATCAGACTATTGCATTATTACGACCCTGTCAAGAATTTCCGTTATTTTTCATTTTAATATCAATGCCTGCCAAGAATCATTCCTTTTGATGATTTGTCCTTTTTCGCTTTGCATTTCGCGCCACAAAAACCATAATGCTTTCACAAGCAGAAAAAAATAGGCATGATCGGATATTTTTTATGAATAAAGACGCCCTGAATCTGGTTCCCTTCCCCCAGGACGTAAGGCTGGGAAAAGGGATATGCAAAGACCTCGTCAAGCAGGCACGATTGAACGCGGCGGCGGAAAAAGATACTGCTATTCGCCATAAACTCAAAGAACTCCACATCGATGCCCTTCATGCGTCCATGCCCCTGTGGCGGCTCGAAATCGGCAATCCCGACGTCTCGCGCCTGGAACCTCCAAAGAAGCCCGAGGGCTATGTGTTGGAGATCAATGCAGACGGTATTGCCATCGAGGGCTATGATCGTGACGGGCTTTTCTGGGGACTTGTCACGCTGGAGCAATTGCTTCTGAATCATCAGCCTTTGCCTTGTTTGGGCGTTCGCGACTGGCCGGCATACGCCTTTCGCGGACATCACGACGATATTTCCCGCAAGCAGGTTTCCAAACTTTCCGACTTCAAACGTATTATCCGTTATCTCTCTTTTTATAAGATCAAATACTATACGCCCTACATGGAAGACATGCTCTACCTGAAAAGCCATCCCGATATCGGCAAAGGTCGTGGCCGTCTCACCCCGCAGGAACTCAAGGCCATGCATCGCGAGGCGAAGCGATACAACGTGACCATATTCCCCACCTATTCGCTCATTGGCCACCAGGAAAATCTCCTGTCAAACCCGAAGTACCGCCCCCTGGCCCGCGAGGTATTTCATTCGCCGTCGTCTCTTGATCCGGACAAGCCGGCGGTTCGTGAATTCCTCAAGGCCGTGATCGCCGATGTCTGCGAACTCTTTCCCGACGCGCCTTTCTTTCACGCCGGCTTTGATGAAACCCAGGGCCTTGAAGAAGCACAACTGATCTCCCACGCCAACTGGTGTGCGGGCGAAATTTCGCGCTATGGCAAGAAGATGCTCATGTGGGTGGACATGTTCAAGAACCACTTCGGCATTGAAAAAATCCACAAACTCCACGAGGGCATTATTCCCGTCGAGTGGAACTATGGCGATCCCGCGAAATATGCCGACGATTATATCCGCGCGGGTCTGAAGCCGCTGGGGCTGGCCGGATACCAGAACTGGTGTCATTTTCTGCCGGACTTCTCCAAGGGCAAGAAGAACCTGGAGAAGTGGGCCCGTGTGATGAAGAAGTGGGGCGGCGAGGGTTTTGCATGCAGCATGTGGGGTGATAACGGCTACGAAAACTCCAAGGACCTCTGCTGGAATCTCTTTGCCTATAATGGCGAACTTTCCTGGCGCGGGAAGAAATGCGTGATCGATTTCGAGCCGCGTTTTCAGCGTACCTTTTATGGCGCCGCGCTTCCGGCAATACAGAAGATCATCGAAGATCTGCCACGACAGCGCAAGGTGGATGGACGTCAGAATTGGAAGATGTTTCGCTATCCGATTCAGTCCATGGTGCGCATGGCCGCGAAGGATCCCAAACTGACTGCCGCTTTCGAGCATGATGACAAACTCTTTCAGGATGCCCTCCATTCGATAGATAAAGCGCGGCAAAAAGCACGAGCGGAAGCCGAACATATAGATCATTTCGAAGTGGCGCTGTTTCGGGAACTGGACGTTTGCCAAAGGATGTTTCTCGCGAAAAAGATTGCCGATCATTGGCCTTCGACTGATTTGAAGGAGGAGATCGAGCAAGCGATCGCGTCTTTGCGGTACGTGAAGAAACGCTACCGCGATGTCTGGCTGCGGCACAGCAAGCGCGAGAATATCGAAGTGTCGCTGGCGGTTTATGATGATGTGATCGCGTCGATGGAGGCCCTCTTACGCAAGGAAGCCAAAACAAAGAAAGGCTTCGTCGAAATCCCCATGGCCGACTATGCCGACTTCTTTTTTCAGGATGTGGCGGGCCTTCCGCTGAAGCGGAAAATCATCGACGGGGTGCCTTTTGTCTTTGCGGATCTCCAACACACCCATCGCCGCATCAAGCCAGAAAGCACGGCATCCTTTTCTTTCGATGAAAGCGCCATCCGGGACATCCACCTGATCTACGGCGGTCAGACTCTTCGCCACAAGGAACACACCGACAGCGTGGAAGTGCGGCTCCTGCGCGATGAGGGAGTGGTTTTTCGTGAGCGTCTAAAAAACATTGAGGATATATGCTGCTGGTTTGCGCCCCTGGGTGAGCACATGTGGGCCGGCGGTGGATTGCAATATACGGATCCCGCACGCAATAGCCTGGCCTTCTACGCCGGACCTTTTCATGGTCTCATGCATCTGCGTGGTTTTGCCGTGAACGGGATCGAGGCCGATGCCATCGAGATTGAAAGTGTGGGGGCCGATGAGATTGCCATCTTTGCCATCACCCTGGAAAAGGAGAAAGCCTGATGAGCGAAAAAACCTGCCAACCCGTTGATTTCACACGTGGCCGCCTGCGTGTTTCTTCGAACAAACGTCATGTTGTGCATCGTGATGGAACGCCGTTTTTCTACCTGGCCGATACGGCGTGGGAACTCTTCCATCGGCTTGATCGCGATGAAGTGGAACTTTATCTGAGTGATCGCGCGGCCAGGCATTTTACGGCCATCCAGGCGGTCCTGATTCCGGAAATCAAGGGTCTTGAAACGCCGAGTAAATATGGAGAATTGCCCCTGATCGACAAAGACCCCGCCCGGCCGAATCCAGCCTGGTTCGACCATGTGGATTATACCGTGGGCAAGGCGGAAAACCTGGGCCTCTTCATGGCCCTGCTGCCGACATGGGGTTCTTATACGATTTCAAACCGTGAAGACTTTTTCGGCACGTCGGGAATTTTCACACCCGAGAGCGCCTATGCCTATGGGACATGGTTGGGAGAGCGATACGGCCAGTATCCGAACATCATCTGGGTGCTGGGTGGTGATCGTATGGCCTATGACACCAAGGATATCTGGCGCGAGATGGCCCGTGGGCTTCGGGAAAGCTACCGCGCCGGAGGATACCTGCCACCCGTGATGACTTATCATCCGCTGGGGCCTTACAGTTCATCGGAATGTCTCCACCGGGAAGACTGGCTCGATTTCAATATGGTCCAGACGGGCCATTTCAAGTTCAGTACGCCTCATGAGTTTATCGCCCACGACTACGCGCTTATCCCCACCAAGCCCGTCCTGAACGGCGAACCGGCCTACGAGGGCATCCCCAACTATCTGCGCTCTGGCGAAGTCAAGATGAACGACTTCGATGTGCGCAAGTGTGCCTGGTGGTCGGTGATGACGGGAGCCTGGGGGCATACTTATGGGGCCAATGAAATCTGGATGATGTACCGCCCTGATGATCCCGACATGAACTTTGGCGAAGGCAAGAGCCTTTTTGACGCTGTGAATCCCTGGAACGAAGCCATTCATTATCCCGGCGCGGCCCAGGTGCAGCACCTGCGGGCCCTTATCGAATCGCGTCCCATGCTCACGCGCGTTCCCGATCAGCGTCTGTTGCTCTCAAGCGCCCGGGGACGGGACATGCATATCCGCGCGTGCCGATGTTCCAAAGGGTCTTACGCCATGGTCTATATCCCGGCAGGCACGCCCGTGGAACTGGACATGACGCGTATATCGGCAAAACGTGTTCAGCTCTGGTGGTATAACCCCCGAACCGGGGAAGGGGAGGATGCCGGCCAGAGCAAAAAGAAAGCCAACATGGAATTCGTTCCCCCGACCGAGGGCCATGCCAATGACTGGGTGCTTGTGATCGACGACGCCGAAATGCGCTATGGCGAACCCGGGCTCTTTCAACATCACGAAAAAGACGCCGGGTAAGTTCCCTCGGCTAATCGCAAAGATGGTCGCGGATGAAATTGAAACTGCTTTCGAGAGACTCGAAGGTTCCGCCGTCATGTTCGACAACATACCATTCGCAGCCGGATGCTTCAGCGGCGGCGCAAATGCGTTTCCAGTCGAGGTTGCCGCTGCCGATGGATGTCATCATGGGTTCCTTCTTGCCCTTCATGGCATAGTCCTTCATGTGCAGGATAGGCAGTCGGCCCTTGAGTTTTTCGCACCACGTGACGGGATCTCCACCGCCGTGCTGAATCCAGTAGGTATCCGGTTCGCCCAGGAGATTTTTCGGGTCCGTGTTGTCATAGATAAATTCCAGGGCCACCTTGTCGCCGACCTTGACGAACTCGATATCGTGGTTGTGATAGGCCAGGCCCAGTCCCGCCGCAGCCAGTACCGCGCCCGACTTGTCCAGCGCGGCAGCCACTTCTTTTGCCGTATCCAGGTCGGTCGGTTCCTTGTGGGGGTAGGGATATGCGGTGTATTTCGTGCCAAGGGTTTTCAGTTTTTCCACGACGGCTTCCGGTTCTTCCACGATGGACATGTTGCCTTCGTGGGTGGCGCAGATGGTGAGACCGAGTTCGTCGCACCATTGCTTCATCTGCTTGGGATCATAATCCTTGATGCCACTGATCTGCACGGCCTGATAGCCGATATCGCGGATGCGCTTGAGGCCTTCCTGGATTTCTTCGGGGGTGTTCATGAATCGCCGCACCGATGATGTGATGGCTCCTACCTGTTCGATTTTCATAGTGATCTCCTTGTATGATTTTGGGTTTAGCTTTTTTCAATGGGCAGGTGGAGGATGGGATCCACCAGTCGCTGCAGGGGGCTTACCGTATTGGCCGTGGCCCACTGGAGTGCTTCGCGGTACATCTCTTTCATGTTCTGCTGGAGGCTGAATACTCCGGGATTGCTGTCAGCCTTGTCGGTAAACATGAGGGTCAGGTTTTTGCCGAGCTCCATTTTTCTTTCCCGGGCCATCATGAGGAGATGGGGCTGAAAAGAAATTTCCGGCACGAAAAGCAGGGGCGGAGGCTTGGGGCCGGAAAAATATTCATAAACGGCATCGGCCTGGCTGCTGGAATCGAAATGGGTGGACCGAACGACGCGTTCGATATGAAAGCCCATTTCGACGGCGAGTTCGTAGAAGTATATCTCCCGTTCTGTGAGAAAGGGCCGGTCGGGCAGAGGGCGAATGGAAAGAACCCCCACGCGTCTTTCAGCCTGTCTTTCACCCACGGCTTTGAGCATTTTCTCGATTCCGCGGCGCGTGTCCGTGGCGGCGTAGTTGTAGCGGGGATGAGGCCGGTTAATGACGATCTGGTGGGTCTTGGCCATATGGTAAGAATCGATCAGGGAATAATAATGCAGACCGGGACAATCCCAGATGAGGCGTGCGTCCTGGCTGCGTGCCCGCAGGAAGCGGCGCTCCATGTCGCCAAAGGAGACGATGGTTGCCGGGCACTGGTGGTGCATGTTTTCGAGGATTTCCTTGAAGGCGTCGGCATGGCTGGAAGCGGCCCAGCCGTCGGAAGGCGTGATCATATAAATGTGCCGCAGACGTTTTTCATAGATTCCACTCACGTAGGTCCCGCCGCCCTGGACCGAATGAACAAGGCCCGCTTCGGTCATTTCGCGGAGGACCTTGTCGATGGTGGCGCGGGCAACGCGGTAGCGCTTCATGAGCTGATGACGCGATGGCAGTTTGCTTCCGGGGGCAAACTCACCGGAATCGATGGATTCTGTCAGGGCTATTTTTATTTTGTCAGATATCATTTTTGTTTACCTTGCGAATCTTTTTAGTGGATGGCTTTCCTTTTGTCAACAGGAAACAGGCAAATATATGCCTGTATGCCTAATCGCTGTGTTTTCTGCTTCATTATGAACACAAATGAGGAAATGGTCTTGTTTGACAAGCGGCATTCGATTAAAATATATGGAAATCCATATCAATTGAAGGTTTGCCGTAGATTTGGATCTTTTGAATAAGGGGACGCATCTCGCAAGCGCAGTGGCCAGAGGAAACGAGAAGGGAAAGCGTCATTTGATAAATCTTTCCGGAGGAAGTTAAGCATGAAAGCAGCAGGCAAGTTTGTATCTGTAATCTTGTGGATCATCATCTTTTCTGGGCTTTCCACGAGCCAGGTTCTGGCATTTGATTATATCTGGTGGGAAGCGGAGAATTATGACGAGGGCGCGAATTGGCCTGGTGGTCAGGCCGGGACGGGCTGGTTTGCTCCCCAGAACGATACGGAACGCGCGAAACTATCCGAAGGTGTCTGGCTGAACATCGGCCCCGAACCGGCGGAAGCCCCCTGGTGCCGGTATAATCTGGAAATTCCGACTTCGGGCGATTACGAATTTTATGTCCGGCGCTTTTATCATCATGGGGATTTCAGATACAAGTTTGACGATGATGCCTGGACGGATGTGACGGAGAACATTCCCTTTCTGGATTCCGTACCGATCCGGACAAACGTCGTGGCCAACTGGATCAGCCTGGGCACAGTCAATCTGGATGCGGGGAGCCACACTTTTGAGTTCGAAATTCTGGACAAATCGAAAGCCGCGGGCATGGATTGTTTTCTGCTGGCGAATGGTCCATTCAACGCAGCCGGTGTCCTGAAGCCCGGAGAAAAAACGGGCCTGCATATCGATGGCGTGAACTGGGCATTCGAGCCGGGCTATGACAGTTTTGATTCCGGCGCGGCGCTGGACCTTTCATATCTGAACGAAGATGTCGCCGGGCAGTCGGGCCGCGTGACGAGCGCGAATGGCCGCTTTTATCTGGGCAACGGGCAGCCGGTGCGCTTCTGGGGGACCAATATCGGAACGGGTGGACTTTCCATGAACCTGCTGGAATACAACGCCAAACGCCTGGCCAAACTCGGCGTGAACCATGTGCGCTATTTTGTAAACATCTTCCCGACGGACGCCTCATCCAGCGTGACAGACGTGAATGAAGACACGATTGATAATTGCCACAAGATCGTCGCGGCCATGAAGGAGGAAGGCATTTACACGAAGATATGTCCTTTTTTTGTGCTTTCATTGACGATCCGCGACGGCTGGAACATTACGGGCGCCGACTCGAACCAGGATCAGCCCTTTGCCCTGCTCTTCTTTGATGATGACATGAAGGCGGCGTACAAGGGATGGATAAGCGAGTTGATGACGCGGACGAATCCGCATACGGGCCTGACGCTGGCGGAGGACCCGGCGGTCTATCTTTTTCAGATTCAGAATGAGGACAGTTTCTTTTTCTGGACCTTCGTCAATAATCTGAATGACTACCAGAAAAACGAATTGGGCCGGCAGTTTGGTGATTGGCTGATCGCGAAATATGGTTCGCTGGATGATGCCTTTTCGGCCTGGGGCGGATCGGCGCGGACATTGACCACCGGATCGGGTGGCGCGGAATGGGGCGATGACTTCGCGAATGGCATTGCGGGATACTATGAGGTCTATCACATGACCTCGGACCAGTGGGCCTATGATCGGGGACGCGTTTATGACCAGATTCAATTCTTTGCCGAGAAACAGATCGCCTTTAACAATGAGATGGAAGATTATTTGCGTGCCCTTGGCTATGAGGGGCTGGTCAGCGCGAACAACTGGAAGACCGCTGACAACGTGACGCTCTATGACGTGGAGCGCTACACCTATACGGCGAACCAGGTGATCGATGCCCACCATTATTTCAGCTGTACCCACGAAAATCCCTCGGAGCCTAACAAGTCGAGCTATCAGGTCAATCAGGGCGATTTCTATATTCCCAAGTCCACCTTGCTCAATCCGCGTTCGCTGCCGACCAATTACAAGATGATCCTCGATTATCCGCACATCATTTCCGAGACCACCTGGGTGCAGCCGAACCGATTCCGGAGTGAGGGAACGCTCCTTGCTGCGGCCTACGCGGCCATGAGCGACCTGGACGGCTTCTTCTGGTTTGCTTCTGGTTCGATTGACTATGATATTTCCATGACCAAGTTTCAGGTGAACATGCCGGACATCATGGGCCAGTTTCCGGCGGCGGCGCTGATATATCGCGAAGGCCTGGTCCAGGAAGCCCCGGTCGTGGTTTATGAGGAACGGTCACTGGAAAGCATGTGGCAGAAGAAGACGCCGGTGATCGCAGAGGATTCAGGCTACGATCCCGTGCGCGACCTGGACGATCCGCCCCTGAACGGAGAGACGTCGGCCAGCCCCTTATCCTATCTGGTGGGCAAGGTGCGTGTGAAGTATGATGGCGACGAAGCGAACAATGAAGTGATGGACCTGAGTTCCTATATAGATGAGGAGAACAAGATCGTCACGAGCATTACCGATGAACTGCGTCTGGATTACGCGAACGGGCTTTTTACGATCAATACCCCGCGCGCGCAGGCGGCAGTGGGCTTTTTGCAGCAGGCGGGGGCGATTGCGCTGGATGATGTGATTATCGATTCGCAAAACGAATATGGAGCGGTGGCCGTGGTGGCGATGGATGGGCAGCCCATTGCCGATTCGCGCAAGCTTCTGGTGCAGTCCATGACAGAATCGCGGCATTATGAATGGGAAGCAATCGACGATACTTACGAAAGCCAGAGCGGAAAGACGATCACCAATATCGGCCGTCAGCCGTGGAATGTGGTCAATACCGATTGCACCGTAATCATTACCAACGGTTCCCTGAACAATGCCATATCGGTGGACGCCATGGGCTATGAGCAGGCCAGCCTTTCGGGTAACCTGAACGGGGCGAACTACACGATCACCCTGCCCCAGGACAGCATGTACACCATTGTGAGCGGCCCCGAGTCCATGACGCCGCCGCGTTTTGGCGGCGATCAGCAGGTGGAGGTCGGTTCGGGCGGCAACTTTCGGGCGGTGGCGTGGAACTATACGCAGAGTGATTTTGTGGCCGAGATGGAAGACTATGGCTTCGGGACGCTCGAGTATCCCCTGGCCACGTCGGAATGGATCTGTTGCGCGCTCTATGATCTGGACGCCGGGCAATGGATCGAAGGCATTTATGTCTTCAAGGAGCAATGGGTGCTGCCATCGGGCTTCAAGATGCCTGGAGTCTTTGACGGCGTGCCCTGCGAGAAAGGCTACATCCCCCATGAAGCCCCTGCGTTCCCCGGTCCCGACAGTGTCGTTTATAATGAAATCCAGAGCGTGAACCTGCAAGGCGGCAACTACAGCGTTGGCGCCTGGAGCTATACAGAAGGCGACTGGTCGGCCAAGGTGGACCGGCAGGGGATCGGCGCGCTCAGCTTACCCGTACGCCCGGGCGAATGGACCGCCGTAGTTACTTACGATTACTCCGCGCAGAACTGGACGGAAGCCATCTATTTCTACAAGCAGTCCTGGCAATAGCCGGAAATGGGTTCGTAGGAATGATCCCGTCGGAAAAGCCTTTGCATTCGGGCTCCGACGGGATTTTTTTGTGCCCCTTACAAGCCCTCTTCCGCGGCCTTTCGGACGCGCCCGGTCTGGGTGGATACAAGGATGAGGATGATGGCAATCGTGATAATGGGGATTTTGAAATTCTGAAATATGTCGTAGGAAAAACCAGCCAGAAGGGGGGCTCCGCTGGCAACGATGTTGGAGGCGGTCATCCATCCGTAGATACTGCCTGTCTTTTCCGATCCCCATATTCGGGCAACGCTGGCGGGATAGATCACGAGGACGCCGCCGTAATTGAATCCGACTATCAGCGCGAAGATCACGAGACCGAAGGGTTGCGGGATCAGGTAGAAAGACAGGAGATACATGGCTGCCTGCATGAGCAGGTTGGTGCGGATGCAGTGGTGGCTCTTCATGTAGTCGTATGCCAAGCCCCAGATAAGGCGTCCCAGGGCGTTGCCTACGGCAAAAGCGGCGATGGCCCAGGCTCCCTGCATCATGGTGTTGCCGGGTTTGAGCTCCTTCAGGTTGGCATTAATGGTCAATCCTGCCATGAGTCCGCATACCATAAAAAGAAAAAGAAACCAGAAAGGCCGCTGTTTGAGTGTGTCGAAGGGTATTTTGGGCGCGGTGATATCGCCCTTTTTTACGGGGCGCTTCATGGCGAGGCCGGCGATGGGAACGATGGCAAGGAAGATAAACCCGAGGATCCGAAAGACTTCATAGGGAGTCATCTGTGCTCCGTCGGACGCCATGAGCCGGCTGGAAAAAACCGTAACGGCCGCGCTGCCGCCGCCAAAGCCCGCCACGGCGATACCGGTGACCAGGGCCTTGCGCTTCGGAAACCATCGAATGGCTACGGTAATGGGGACCAGATAAGCCATACCGGCGCCGATTCCGGCCAAACCGCCGAGGCAGAGGATCGTCCATATAAATCCCTGATCCCCAAAACTGCCGAGAATCCAACCCAGTGCAAAAATCAGTCCGCCCAGGCATCCCATCAGTCGCGTACCCAAGCGTTCGAGAAACATGCCTGATATCAGAATGCTCAGGGGGAAACAGATGTAAAAGACGGTGTAGGGGGACTGGGCAACGCCCTGGGACAGGTTGGACAATTCGCGGACGGGCATGACAAAGGTGGACCAGGCGTACATGGCTCCAAGGCAAAGGTGCATGGCCACGGCTGCCGGAAGGACGAGCAGGCGGAATATGGAATGCGGGATTTCTTCTTGTGAGGCGTTTATGTTGTGACGATTGAGTTGCATGACATTTCCTTGTGCGTCTGGTGCATTCGGAGGCGCCGGACGCAAAACAGGCGGGAGTATAGCGGATACGGGGAGAATGAGAAAGCTAATAGTGATATTCTGGAATCGCTACGTATCGCCACCATCCTGGTGGCAGGGGAGGGTGTATGGTAGATAAATCAGGC
>CAYWYC010000012.1:0-33876 GCA_964462565.1 uncultured Candidatus Sumerlaeota bacterium
TACTTTATTTTTTCCCAACAAGCACCGCAATACCCCAATGCTTCGGACGGATGTTGCAACTCATGCCTTCTTCGTGCTCCTTCAGCTTGCATGCTTCGCCGCTCAGAATATCCTCGACGGTGTCGTCGTGAAAAAAGCCCTTCTCAAAGAGCAGCTCCGCGCCTTCCGTACCTTCCGGAAGCATGACGAAGACCACTCGTTTGTCACCCGCCACGCCGCCGCGCACATGGACCGTCGGCCCCGTGGAATGGGCGGGATGCAGAACGCGGATCGGGGGCCGGGCCTCTGCCTTTTTGACCAGCGAATGAATATAGCGCTCAAAGTCGAGGGTGTTTTCCTCGAAATAATGACGTCCGACAAAAGCTCCACACAGGATCATACGGCCCTTGCCCACCTGAACCTCCGTGATCAGGTCGCCATCACGGCCCTTGGCGAGTACCTTGCCGCCGCTCTGCCAGGGCGAAAGGTAGTCATGCGAGCAAAGCCGCGCCAGGGTTCCGTCGATATTCACATCGATAGAGGGGTCGGTCGGATGGCGGCGTCCGATTTCCTCGATACCGGCCAGCTTCGCCGTAAAGCGGTCAGGCGCGTAGCGATAGAAGCCCTTCGCGTCAAAGGCTCCGCATTCGGCTTCCGTCACCAGCGTTCCGCCGTTTCGGATCCATTCGGCCAGTTTCGCCTCGACATGCGGTTCCGTGACCAAAACATGGGGCATGAAGAGTATCTTGATATTTTCCAATTCCTCCAAATGTTCTTCTTCAATGACCACATAATTCGTCTGGTTGCGCAGGAGGGCGCGGCAGAATCCGCTGAGCGAATCGGCCGCCATATTGGCCGATCCCGTCTGGGCAAAGTCGACATAATAGCTCTGCGGGCTGAACATCACGCCCACGGGCGAGGAATCGGGAACATAGTCGGCGATCAGTTTTTCATGAGTCGTAATAAAGTCACCCGTGATTTTCATGGCTTCCAGGCGGTCCTGCGAATTGGGATCGTCGCCATAGATGCCGAATCCCGAAGACTCGCGACCAAAAACTTCATCGCGCCAGCACCAGAAAAGAATCGTCTTCGCGCCACAGGCAATGCCGTTATAGACCCAATGCTGCTGCTGGGCCGGACCAAAATCGGGACCCACATGATAGAAGTTGCACGAGCGTCCGCCCTGCAATTCACTCAGCCACATCTGTTTGCCCCGCGCGGCGCTGCGGATGTATTCGATGCGTGCGGCAAAATCGATGTCGTCATATTTTTGCCAGACGGGAAAACTGGAGCAGCCGATTCCGTCGAGAGCGTCGGCCAGGTTCCAGTCGTTGCCGCGATTGATGGCGTGATTAAACTGATTGACACCGCCGGTGAACAGGGGTGTCGGCATGCCGCCATGGACGGTAACGGGTACGTCGCCCACGATTTCCTTGATAATGCGGCAGCGGTTGATGCCAAGCTGGTCGGCGCGCCAGGTGATGAAATGATTGAAGGCCATCATGTCGGTATAGGGCCGCATGTGCATTTTTCCGGGCAGAACCTCGTCCCAGGCGCCGTATCGCCGCTTCCAGGCCGCGTTCAGGCCGTCCAGACCGCCGTACTTCGCATCGAGCCAATTGCGGTAGGCTTCGAGCGTATATTTGCAGAAGCAGACAAAACCGTCAGAATGCACATTCCAGCGCTTTTCGTTCCAGGCATCCCAGCCCACCACGTGATCGGCGTCCTTGTACTGATTCGCGCAGGCCGCCAGGAAGTCCGCCATCCGCTTCCAGACTTCGGGATGATCCGTACATCCGCCCGGTGTCAGGCCGAAGTGGCATTCCACGCGATTCGATGACACCACCTTGTTGCCCATGTGATCGACCATCTCGCCGCCGCCGACTTCGCGGAAAATCCAGTAGGGATGAATTTCACCGATGGTACTCAGGACGAGTTTCAGATCGTTCTTCGCCGCCAGGTCCACGAGACGGTCATAATCGCCAAAGTCAAAGGTCCCTGGCTTCGACTCCACCCAGGACCACAATATCCACAGCTGCACCGTGTTCAGGCCGCAGTCCTTGATTCGTTTGAAATCATCTTCCCAGTATTTGTCCTCGGGAAAAGGTGCTCTGTAATATTGTACGCCAAGATTCATGTCGGGGGCTCCTTATAACGTTTGCTTAAAAGTTTATGCCTGTGCAGCATGGCAGACAGATTATTCAAAAACGATACACCGAGCCCCTGTAAAACTCAAGAGCGGGAAAGAATAATATTGCGGCGACGGCAGGAATCATTCCGGCTGGCGGGCGCGGATGTCGGTCCAGAACGAGAGGGTGATGGCAAAGTCGCGATAGAAAGCGTCTTCGTTGTCTTCATGGATGTGGCCGGTGTAGTAGTGGCCGAAAAAATATTCGAAGCTGATTTTCATGTCCAGGCTCTTGATCGGCTGAAAACGAATCCCCGGGCCGATTTCGAGATAGTTATTCCAGTAGTCGCCCTGGGTGTCGATCCCGGCCTGAAAAGCGGCGAAGGCATCCATGTTGAACCAGGGAAAATTTCCCAGCATCAGCCCTTCCTTATAGTCGAAGGTGACGATGTAGTTGTGATTGTCGCGGTTGTAGTAGATGCCGTCGGAATAGACCTCACGCCATCCCGTAAAGGGTGCAAAAAACTCCGCGCCTTCCGCCTGCCACAGGTAGCGTCCCAACCATTGCCAGAAGGCGTAGCCCGCCTGGAGGTCGGTATATGCGGTGGTGTCCTCGTTTGGGTCCGCGCCCTGTCGTTCCGTGTAAGCGCCCCAGATGCCTTCCAGAAAAAGGATGAGGCCATACTTGCGAAAAGGCTTCAGCCGCGTGCCCAGGGCCGCCTCGACGCGGTTGTTCCAATAGTCACGGTTATCGTCGATCAAATAGCGTTCCTTAATATACACGTCCCAGAATCGCCCCTCATTTTCATAGAGCCGATAGCCCTGCTTGGCCCAGGCGTCGAAGATGATGTTGTCATCGTCATGGCTGGAATATTCGGTCTGGAAATAGAGTTCGGCCCAGAGTTTTTTGGCAAGATTGTCGCGCAAGGTTGATGCAACACGCGGCGCGTCAGACTGACCGGCAGGCGGTCGCGACTCCGGTTCCTCGCCATGAACCAGGATGGAGAAAAATATGAATATGAAAAGAGAAAAGAAGATTCGCATCACTATCAGGTGCTTTCTATATTATGGTTCTACTAAATCTTTCTGCGGTTTCAAATATCCATCAGTCAGCTCCCGCTTGTAGTTAGCAACGTAAGTCGCGTAAATTCATGCGCGGAGAAAGGGGACGCGACTCACGTCGCTAACTACGAGCCTTTGACCCATGTGATCACACCTGAGATGCTCATTCACGCATTGGGCAAACTTACGCGCTTGCCAAAAAAACAAAGACATTGGAAAAGGCCTCTAAGCTAAGTCTGCTTTTATCCGCCTGTTTCGTCAAGATCCCCGGTGCTTCCGGCTTCAGCCTTTTTTGTTTTCCGGTTCGGCTGGTTCGGCTGAGGCATAGCGCCGGGTCTTTTCCCAGTGCACCTTGCCTTTTTGAAAATACTCCTGCCACACGGCGCGAAAAACCAGCACGATCCAGGCCTGGCAATAGGTGAAGTACATGAGGCAGGCCACACCCAGGTTCTTGGGCGTCACCTCGTCCTCATAGGATGCCGCGATCATCACCTCCGCCACAAAAAGCAAAAAGGCGCAGACCCACACCAGAAAGTACGGCCCCGGCGCGAGCACCGATATCCATCCCAGGCCACAGGCGATGAAGAAAATATGGGACAGCAGAATAGCGAAGAGGAACATATAATAAAGCACGAACAGCTGGAGTAACTCAAAAGTGAGGCTCAGCTTCTTGAACTTGAAAGAAGGCAGGAGAAACTTGCGCAGCACGTAAAAATTCCCGCGCACCCATCGCGTGCGTTGCCGCAGCCAGGTGGACCATTGCTCCGGCTCTTCCTCCCAGGTCACGGCATAGGGTACGAACTTGATCTCATAGCCGGCCTCGTAGAGGCGAATGCTGAATTCCGTATCTTCCGTCAGGGCTTCCTCGTCCCAGCCGCCCACTTCCTCGTAGCAGCGCCGGTGAAAAATCAGGTTCGTGCCGGGAAGAATGGCAATGCGAAAAAGCTGATAACGCCCCGCCTGCACCATAGACTGAAAGGAAAGCGTCTCCAGGTTGATGAAGCGCGTCAGCAGATTGCGGCGTTTGTTGCGGGTGCGGAATTTGCCGAAGGCCGCCGCCAGTTTGGGATTGACGATCAGGTTCTGCACCAGGTAGCGCAGCGACTTCGGCTCCGGCGTATTGTCGGCGTCATAAATCCCGATGATCTCATACTGCGCTTCCTGAAGTCCCAGGTTCAGGGCGTTCGACTTGCCACGCGCCGACATGTCCGCCGGAACATTGAACAGTTTGATGCAGCCGTCCTTTTGCGCCATACGCTCCACGATTTCCGCCGTGGCGTCCGTCGATCCGTCGTTCACCACGATGATCTCGAGTTTGTCCTTCGGGTATTCCAATTCGAGCATGGAGGCGAGCGTCTTTTCGATGACCAGTTCTTCGTTATGCGCCGGAATCAGGATCGATACGCCGGGAAGCTGATCATCCGGCATCTGCTGAAAGGCGCGCAACTCGCGCAGCGAGCGAACGCGATAGAGGTAGCCCATGTAGGTATAGAACAGCTGGTAGAAAATCATGAGCCACAAGATGCCCACACTCACCAGAAATACGGCGTCAATCGCCGGATGCATAAAGGCCATATTGGATGGTACTCCCCCTAGGCGCGATGCCTGCGCAGTTTGATAAATAGAATCATCAGCACCAGTCCCGCTATCGTAACCACGCTGATCAAAACAATGGCGTTGGACAAAAGCAGGCTCAGCGAAACCAGGATATATGACAGAAGCCCCCGCGTCTGGATCGTGGCTTCCTGTTCACCCGCAGGCAGAACAATCCTCCAGCCGCGCAATGCCTTGTCCGCCTGGGCATCTATCTTTTTGCCGTCGATCATGACCTGACGCGGCTTTTCATTCAATATCACAAAGGCCCGCTGCTTGCCCCGCCAGGCAATGTCGATGCCCTGTTTCGTCACATCCGCCTTCAGCAGGTCCGACGAGCAATCGAGCACACGCGCTTCCGACTTCAGGTGTTTGAGTGCATCGTCCAGCGCTTCGGGAACACTGACCTGATGGGTGCCTGCCGTGGCGAGCAGGCGGTTGCGGTAAAAGCTGCCACTCAATTCGTTGTCCACGGTCAGGGCCTTGCTTTCCAGTCCCGAAAAAACAAGCTCCACCGAGTTCATTGCCTCCACCAGCATGCCCTGTGGCGTCCAGGCCACCTGGCTTTGCGACGCATGAAGAAAAGGCATGATGCCCATGTCCACCTCGTAAAGCGAACTCTCCGACATCAAAGTAAAGCGCTGCTGATCCTTGATACGCTTACCTAATTCCGCGTAAAGCGACAGACCTGTCGGATAAGCCGTCGGGGCCTCCGGCATAAAGTGACTCGTCTGCCCGGCGCCGATCGTCAGTTGCACCATGTCATAAGCCGACGCGTCGAAATCCCATTGCCGCTCCATTCCCGGCGCGGCCTGCATGAGAAAGCCGTAACGCTCCCGCATCTTTTCCAGCGCATCCAGGCCTATGCCCGCGTCCTCCACAAAAGGCCGATGCGTAATGACGACTTCCCAATAGAACTTGTCGCCTTCCCGCAATTGCTGGATCATCCCCAGGATCGATTCCAGTGTGGCCTCCGCCAGCTTCGCACGAAATTCCTCAAAACGTTCCAGAGATTGCGGACGCTTTTTCCAGTAGTGATAAGAATCGGGCTTGAAAATATCACGCGGATCAAAACCATACTGCTGCAAGAAAGCATCCCGCGCCGATGGGTGAAATGGCGCCTGCGTCTCCGGATGCTCCGGCCCTTTCGTCGATTGCCAACCCACACGATCCAGCAGCACGCCGTCCCAGTCGTGGGAAAGCAACATGTTGCGCCACTCGTGCAAGGCCGCGCGCAGGCAGTAGGGATCGCTCAGGGCCATCGTCATGCCCCGCTCTTCGCCAAAGGCCTCACCCATCACATTCTGCTCGCGCCATTCGGGGTTTTCCCGCCAGAATTTTTCGTGCACAAAAGGCGGCTCAAAAACCGCGTACACCAGAATCGCGTTGTCATGACAAAGATCGATCAGCCGCTCATAATCATAGGTCCATTCCGGATAAACATGCGACGCCGTCGCGTAAACCACCCGCACCCCGCTGCGTCGCCATTGCTTGACCAGTTCTTCCACACTGATCTCATCGCCACGATCCGTCGGATTAAAATACACCTCGAAACCCGCCTGCCGGAGCGCCGGAAAAAAGTTCAGCGAACGAAACATGTGCGTCAGGAAATAAGGAAAGCGCTCGCCCGGATTTTCGCTCATCACGCTCAGGGGTACGCTGGAGAAAATATAATTCCCGCCGTTCAGGGGCGACGCGATCATGACGGGTGTGTCCGTTGCCGCGTCGGAATACATGAAGGCCGCCTTACCCGGCGATTCAAATGCAAAGGTGGACGCTGCCGCCGGCCACTCGATCTCCACACCCGGATAAAAGGTGTCCGTGATTTTCGACGTGTTCAGGGGTGTCTCGCTTTTTTCAATCCCAATCTCATCGCTGAGTCCACTGAAGCCGCTCGTGATAAGGCTGATCTCACCCGCGCGGACGGCCGTGCCGATCATACCCACCTGGCCGTCGCTGAGTTGCGGCGCGATTTCTTCCGGCACAATCACCAGGTTGGTCGCCTCGGAAAAATTCTCCAGTTCATCGATGCCGATCTTGCGCGTCTGGATGCCAATCGTCTGGAACAGCCGCACAAAGGCCGCCGCTTCGTTTCCGATGCCTTGTGTGCTGGCCGCGTCCCGGACCAGAATCACCGGCGCCGGCGTCACACAATCTTCCCCGCGGAAATTCGCCATCGTCTTCAGGTCTTTCGACGCCGTCCCTTTGCTTTCCGATTTGTCAAAGGGGTCGATAAAATACATGGCAAAAAGCCGACCTTTGCCGGGACGCGCCCTTTTCTCATAGATGCCATTCGAACGTGGCGGGATTGATTCCTTGTGGCGGCGGATTCCGGGAAAATCCAGTTCCACCTCCTTGCCACCCAGGACGTCCGTCTCCACGCGGATCTGTGAATCGCTGTTTGTCACCAGGCCAAAGGGCGTTCGCGTTTCAATCGCCAGCTGCGACGCGTTCGTAAAGACATGCCCCTGCGCCTTCATGGTCCGCACGATTTCCTTGAGCACGGCATGATCGATAAAGGCATGAAAAAAGAATGACGCCACTCCATCGCGAACGACCATCATGCGCGAGGCCGGTTCCGTGATCACACCGGCGCGCGCGTCGCTCAGGGGCACATAGCCCAGGTTCTCCGGAACGATCTGCTGGTTGAATCGGTCACGCCGGATCAGGTAAGGGAAATACTGGTCCGTCCCCACGCGATCTGCCGACTGGCGGCGCTCCATGCAGACGGAAAACACCTCCGGCAAAATCGAATACAAAAGCTGCGATCCGGCATAATGCGGCGTTTCCCACATCAGCGGATAGACATCATTGGCCCAGAATTCGCGCAGGCCGCTGTAGAGTTTTTCCACGATTATGGCGCGGTTCTGGCCTTCGGGCGGCGTGTCGGTCAGCGGATCCCAGAATTCATAGTCCGCCGTCGTCTCGGCAAAGCGCTGGTGCGTGTAGCCATGCATGACCACCGTGCCGCCCTTCTTCACCATATACTTGAGCGCCGAAACAAAGTCGGGCCGGTCGCTCATGCGCACATAGGCGTCCACTTCGGGATACACATAAACCGGCACCACAGCCACCTGAAAAGGCACACCCTCGCCATGGAGCAAATCGGCCAGACTGCGCAGGGAGGCCGGATCGGTCAGCGGATGGATATCCTCGATCCGGACCATGGCCAGATGCTTTTCGGCGTGGTTTTCTTCCATGATGTCGTGCAGCAGATCGGCAAAGACCAGAAAGCGGCCGCCTTCGATGGCAAACATGGGAGGCACGTCCGCAAAGTACCAGAAGAACCGTCCGCTCCGCAGCGAGTATGGCGCTTTCGATTCATCGCCCATGCAAACCGACTGAACGTCGCACTTTTCCGAATCCTTTATCGTCAGTACATGGGTCCAGGGATCTTCCTTGGGCAGAAGCGTCTTTTTGTATCGGACTTTGTTGTACCGGTCTTCCACGCTGCCGGCATATTCCAGCCCCAGCATGTCGGACAATTCCGCGTCGGCCAGGGCCTTGTCGATATTCGCTCCCAGCCAGCAGAAGCTGGTCCGCAGTTTTTTCAGGTCGTCGATCAGGCTCCGCGGAATCTCCGCGCCAAAGACGGCGCCCACATAAAAGACGCGATCATATCCCACCATGCCGCCTGTCGTATATTGCCCCACGGGCTTCAGGTCCACCTTGCTCACTTTGAAGTGGCGCAGCATTTCACCGACCTGGATGGCGTCGCTATGCCCTTCACCCTCATCATAAAGCACCAGGCAGGCCTGCGGTTTTTCCAGGCGATTGATATTGGACATGGCGGCCCAGGCAGACTTTTCATCCAACTGGTGCGAGTTGTAAACGTCGATCCCCGTGGCGCCCGCACGCACAGCCTCGCGGATCGACGCGCGCAGATCACTCTCATCAACCTTGATATTTTCGATGTCCGTAATTTCCAGATGGATCAGCACCTCGACCTGCGAATCGATGCGCGCCATAAATTCCCGCACGGCCCGACCCGTCCACTCGGGCGAAAAAGTTCCAGACGATTGCGCCGACGATTCAAAAAGGCTCTTCCACTCCTGCCACAAAAATTCCGGACAGATAATGTCGATGGCCTCATCGCCCTTTGCCGCCAGCATCGCCTCCAGGTCCATCCCCGTGATTTCCATGAAGCGTTCCCATGAGGACAACGCCCCCGACGGCAGCGCCGATTGCACGGAGGTCAGGCAGACGGGTTTTTCCATTTTATGAACCATCACTGTGGCATTGAGGAGGAGCCGCGTCAGGGGTTCCGCGCGAACCCGTGAGTCCATTTCTGCCCCGGCCTGATTAAAAGCGGCGCGGCACAATTCACAGTGGCAGGCCTCATTCTCACGCCAGCTCACCACCGGCTCCGCCAGATCCACCCCGTCCAGTTCCGGATAATTTTCCACAAAGTCCCGCACAAAACCCAGGTACCACTTCGCCGCCTCGGGATTTCTCGCGCAAAGGGGGAACTCCAGGCCGCGATCCGTATAGTCCGACCCGTCGCGTTTTTTCGCGCGCCATTCGGGATGGGCCTCCCAGGCCCCGCCGTGGTTCAGCACCGGCGTCCACGCGTAAACCTCGATGCCTCTTTCATGGCATTCGCGAATCACCTGCCCCAGCAGATCAAAACGCCCGAAGTCGCCTTGCTTGTTCAAGTCGTAATCGGTTTTGTAAAAAGCGCCGTACTTCGGGTCGTACATGCGATAAAAAACGAGATTGATTCCGGCAGACTCCCATTTTTCCGCCATGGCCCGCGCCACCTGGTTCGGGCGACGTCCCTCGTAATAATAGGACGGATCAAAACGCACCGCCGACCGGCGCACCGTTTCCGGGATCAGGCTTTCCGTCGAGGCATAGGCGCTTCCATCGTCCACCGCCCATCGCCGCGACAACTTTTCCGGCACATTGAAAACCACAAAAAGCACACTCGCCAAAAGCAGGGCAAGCAGGATTAACTTTCTATATTTTTCCGGCATATAATTCTCTCCACGAAAAAGCGAGGCACGAGCCGATCATGTCGTAACCCACTTTATCAGATATTCCTTAATCCCGATTTTCCTGTCAGCGATACATTCCCCAAACCATGGGCGACACATTCGCCCGAAACAAAATCGACTCCAGGCAGATGACAGAACCATTGCTCGAAATCAGGACCAGCTCGTCCTGGCTGTCGTTCGAGATATCAGGCGCTGTCGTGATTTCGACTATTTCTCCTGCCTGGGGCAAATAATACTGCCACAATCTCAAATTACTGCTCCCGCTCATTCCATATACGGCGCTGATATTCGAGCCCGCCGCGAAATCCGGAAAACCGTCATAATTCTTATCGGCAAAAGGGGCCAAAGCCTGTACCGCGCCGCTCAAACTACAGCTGTAAACAGCCGCGCCATTCGCGCCATCCACCACATAAACCCGGTTATCGTCGCTCCCAAAAACCACATCGTCTCGACCATCGCCTGTCACATCGCCAATCGTCCGCACCACCCGCACGTCCGATCCGGCACTTGCTTTCCAGATTTGCGTGCCCGACGAGGGGCCTCCGCCGCGAATGCATATTACTTCGTTCAGGCCGGTTCCAACTAAAACATCGGGCGTCGAATCGCCATCGACATCCTCGATCCAGTCCAGACACCACACGTCTGCGCCGGTACCATAATTCCAGAGTTCATTGCCGTTTGCGCCGTCCAGCATGGCGGCCACGTTGCTCCCCGAAGCAACGATCACATCCTCCACGGAATCCCCGTTGACACTTGGGCAGGCCAAAACCTTCCAGACCACATTACCCACCTTACCCGTCCACAGCGTCGCGCCGTCCAGTCCGCTCAGACATTTCACGTTTCCCGTGCCAAGCCCGATCAGCGCTTCCCGGCGTCCATCATTGCTCGCGGGAATATCAGAAATGGAAGCGACGGAAAAGACATCCCCCGGCTGCGCCTGCGTCCAGACCACCACGCCTCCGCCAAAGCCGTCGCTCTCTCCGGACAGGCAGATCGCCTCGTTGGCATTGGTCCCCAGGATCACATCCTCCTGGCCCAGGCCGTCCACATCGCCGATTCCGGCCAGCGACCAGACCGTTCCGCCCACGGGATGGCTCCACCATTCTCCGCCGGCGGAGGATTCCAGACAATGCACCATATTCGCGGCGCTTCCCACAATCACATCGTCCAAGCCGTCATCGCTCACATCGCCAATGCGCACCATGGCCGTTCCTTCGTCCAATACATCAAAACTCCACAAGGCAGCCGGAACAGACTGACCAAGAGCGAATCCGGAAAAAAATACCGCGAAGCAAAACATACAAATCCACAGACTGTACACCTTCTCCCCGTTCATGTCTTTGTCTCCGCGCTGTTACATCAGGCGCTTTGTATTTACCAGTCCTGCCGGTTCATATATATACCCTCGGTCCATTGGGCCGTATTGTAATCATAGACCACCAATAAAACCCAATCCCCGCTCCCCAAAGTATATTCCAGATTAGCGCTGCCCTCACCATCTTTCTCGGCGCTCCAACTATTCAGGCTGTAGTCCCAGGCGGCCAGGCGAAAGCTTCCACCCGTCGCACCGCACGTCTGCATGCCGTCAAAAGCGGGAGCCCTTTCGGGAAGTTTTGCCATCGGGATCGCCCCATTGCTGCTTGCTCCTGAGCGCGGCGCCCATTCCTGCCGTATGACAAAAATTCCGCCAGCCCAGCGCGCGGCATCATCGTCATAGAGGCAAATGCAAAGCCACTCATTGTTCGCGGTCGGATATTCCAACGCCAAACTGCCACTGGCCGATTGCTCCGGCACGGCCCAGCTGCTCTGAGCATAATTCCAGGCCCCCGCCGTAAAATTTCCATCGCTCGAAATTGTAGCCGTCTGATTGACCAGAAAACGCGCCACCCCCTTGAAATTCGCTCGCGTCAGACAATTCACCACCCCGTTTTCCGTCACCGCCACCACCTCGTCCGCACCATCGCCGGTAATGTCTGGCAGTGCTACCATGTGGGTCACATCGCCGATGGCGGCATAGGGATATTGCCAGATGCTGGTCCCCGCCGCGCCGCTCACGCAATCGACCCGGCTCATGGCCGAGCCGCAGGCGATCTCCCGTGTGCCGTCCCGATCGTGATCGCTGATTGGCGCGATAGAAAACACCTCACCGCCCTGGTTGCTGGACCAGATTTCCCCGCCGGTGGCGCCGTTGATCAGGTAGAGCCGGTTATCCGAACTGCCCGCAGCCACGTCCATCACCCCATCGCCGTTGATGTCGGAACTCGCCGCCAGGGCGCGCACGTCGCCGCCCGTCTGAAGGTCCCAGATCAATTCTGCCGAACCGCCCTGCGATCCTCCGCTCAGGCACAGCACCTGATTCAGGGCCGTTCCCGCGATCACGTCCGCCTTGCCGTCATTATTCACATCGCCAAGCGCGCGCACCTTCCACACGTCGGCTCCGGCGTTGTGCTGCCACACCAGCGCGCCCGTCGCGCCATTGATCAGCAGCACGCGGTTTCCGGCGGTCCCGGCAATCACCTCCTGAATGCCGTCGCCTGTCACATCATCGCAGGCCGCCAGTGTCCATACGTCACTCGTCGTGGCAGCCGTCCAAAGTTCCGAGCCATTCTCGCCGCTCAGGCACACCACCCGGTTCCCCGCCGTCCCGGCGATAACTTCATCGCGCGAGTCGTTGTTAATATCACCAATCGAGCAGAGCGCCCACACGTCGCCCGTGAGGGTGCTCGTCTTCCAGAGTTCCACGCCCGTGCCCCCGGCGCTGCCGCCCGAGATGCATTGCACTTCATTAAAGGCCGTGCCAACAGCCACGTCTTCGATGCCGTCGAAATTCACATCACCTGTACCCGCAAGCGACCATACCGTTCCATTCGCCAGAAAAGACCACCACAGGCTACCGTCGAAACTCTTGATGCAATAGACCATGCTGAAGTCGGTGCCTGTGACAATATCACGATACCCATCACCGGTCACATCACTGATGGTGATCAGGTCATTTGGCGCCGATAGCAGTTCCAACTTCCAGATTTCCGCACCCATGTCCTGGGCCACGAGTGGAGCGGTCATTAGAAATATGAAAAGAAATGCACCGCAAATCTTCAGAAAATCGCCTCTTTGCAATCGCTGCATATTGTTTCCCCTGCACGAATATTTTGATGCCGTGAGCATCATTATCCATGATTCCGCTTAACAATAAAAGTTAATTCTTCAGCCGTTGCTCCAGCCAGTCCATGATCTGGACCGCCGCCGTGCCGTCACCGAAGGGATTGCGAATCCGACCCATCTCCTCGCGCGCCGCCTTGTCTCTCAATAGTCGGCTGGCCTCCCCCACAATCCGTTCCTCATCCGTCCCCACCAGCATGGCCACGCCCGATTCCACCGCCTCGGGACGCTCCGTCGTGTCCCGCGTCACCAGCACCGGCTTGCCCAGCGCGGGAGCCTCTTCCTGCACACCGCCCGAATCGGAAATCAAAATCAGGCTCTTCTCCATCAGCGAAACAAAGGGCAGATATTCCAGCGGCTCGATCAGGTACACATTATTCAGGTTCGAAAGCAGGTCAAAAACCGGACCCCGCACCTGGGGATTCAGGTGGACGGGATAGATGAAGGCGATATCAGAAAATTCGGAAGCCAGGCGCTGGATTGCCCGGCAGAGAGACTGAAAGCCCTCGCCGAAACTTTCGCGCCGATGTCCCGTAATCGCCACCACGGGCCGCCCCTCAAAATCCTTCGGGTCCAGGCGGTCCCACATGGGCCTGGCCTGGTGGGCCTTGTCGCGCGCCATGAGCAAGGCATCGATCACCGTATTTCCCGTTACCACGATGTTGGCATCGGAAAAACCCTCGCGCAGCAGGTTTTCACGCGAACGCGGTGTCGGCGCAAAATGAAAGTCCGCCACCTGGCTCGCAAGGCGACGGTTGATCTCTTCGGGAAATGGCGAATATTTGTTATCCGTCCGCAAACCCGCCTCCACGTGCCCCACCTTGATCTTGTGATAAAAGGCGCAGATCGATGCTGCCATCACCGTTGTCGTATCGCCCTGCACCAAGATGCAGTCGGGCTGGTGCTGCTCGAAAACTTCGTTCATCGATTTCAGGATCAGCGCCGTCAGATCCGCCAGCGACTGGTTGAAGGTCATCAGATTCAGGTCCACGTCGGGTTCGATATCAAAAACGCCCAGCACCTGGTCCAGCATCTGGCGGTGCTGCCCCGTCACGCAGACCACGGGTTCGATCCGATCCATCCTTTTGCGCAGTTCATGCACCACGGGAGCCAGTTTAATGGCTTCAGGCCGTGTGCCGAACACCGTCATGATCCTGGGCTTGGACATAAGCATATTTCCTTTGAGCCACGGAATTACCAATCGTCCTGCTTGGCAAATCATAAAAAACGAAACATTACTAAAACACGGGATCCCGTTCCCCAGTCTGCACCCTTGAAAATGATTATAAGCAATGGCTGTGCCATTTGGCAAGCGCAATAGAATCAATATCCTTTTCCGCAAAGGTTTTTCTTCTGCTATGCAATATTGTTACAAATTCACACCACAGATGTGCAAATAGTTGCACACACAAAATGACCATAATCGGGTTCTTGTAATTCGTCTTTGAATTTTGCCCGGCGGGGATATATGATTCGTCCAATATTTGCTTTCAGAAAAGGAACCTGAACATGCGCGTGGACGAAATTCGAAAAAATATACCCGAAGACAATGCAGACTATGATGTGATCGTATGTGGCGGTGGACCGGCCGGACTCGGAGCCGCCTGGGCATCGGCCAAAGCCGGGGCCAAAACCCTGCTCATCGAGGCGCGGTCATTCTTCGGAGGCGTGGCCCAGGTCGGCCTGTGGATGCCCATGAACCGCATGTTCAACCGGGGCAAGAGCCGTGGAGGCGTCCACGAAGCCTTTATCAAAATCTTTGACCAGTACCAGCCTGACAGCTACATTCCCGGCATCGAAAACAAGATCGCCAAGGACGGCCTCGATATCCATCCCGACTATCTGCGTCTTTGCGCCTATGAGTTGCTCGAATCCGTCGGTTGCCACTACCTGCTCTACAGCCCCGTGATTGGCGTGACCATGGATGGCAATGCGGTGCGGGAAGTTGAAGTGCAGCAAAAGGAAGGTACCGCGCGCTTTGCGGCAAAAGTCTTTATCGACGCCACCGGCGATGCCGACGTGGCATTTCTCGCGGGTGCTCCCGTCGAAAAAGGACGCGCCGAAGACGGACTCATGATGCCCATGTCGCTGTCCTTTGCCCTGTCCAATGTCGATGCCGATACCATCCTCGCCCACGCCAACGACGCGGACAAACGCGCTGTCATGGAAGCCGCCGTCCAGGAGGCCGGCAAGGAAGGCTATCAGGTGGCGCGGTGGTATTTCTTCGACAAAACCACTGTTCCCGGAACCATTTCGGTCAATAACGGCGGTCCCCTCGAGACGTGGGACAAAAATATGGACGGCACCCAAACCCGCGACATCAACGTGATCGACCGCCTGGGCGTGAAGATTGCCGTGGACTTTGTGCGGATCGCCCGCGAACGCAAGTTGCCCGGCCTTGAAAACTGCTCGCTCATGCGCGTCGGGCCCCATCCCGGAGTCCGCGAAACGCGCCGCATCATCGGCGACTACACCCTCAGCGAAACCGATGCCTTCGAGGGCACCCAGTTTGACGACGTGATCTCGGTCCGCTACGGCGACCATGCCGACAGCCAGAACATCAAACTCGAACGGCACGAGGTCTTTTACGGCCACCATTTTCCCTGGCGTTCCTGCCTGCCCAGGGGAATCGACGGCCTGGCCGTGGTCGGACGCTGCGCCGCCGCCTCGCAAACGGCCCTGACCGCCGCCCGCAGCATGGGCAACATGCTCGCCATGGGTCAGGGAGCCGGAGCCGCCGCCGCCGTTGCCGCTATCGACGGCCAGGACACACGCAAAGCCGACATCACCAAGGCCCAGAAATTCCTGGAAAATCAGGGCGTGGACCTGAATAGATAGATAATATCTGCAATCGAGTTTTGCTATTGAGACAGGATTAACAAGATTTACAAGATTGTCTGACAGTCCAAATCCTGTTCATCTTGTAAATTCTGTCTTATATTCCTCATTTTATTTTCAAACCGTCAAAGCCCTTCGGACGCTCCGCTCTTCGTGCCCCGTGGCCCCACCTTTCTTTTTAATCAACCGCGGATAGCGCAGATTTCGCGGATAATATTGGTTGCGGCTTTGTGGCCCAAAGGGAAAGCGCCAAATATCGAATCCGCTTCCCCGCGGGAATTCACTACTTCCTGCGACAAGCGAGTTATCAATTGACAACGAGTGGTGACGTATCTACAATTTCAACTGTCGGCATAGGGGCAAAAGGCCGAATGATTTCGTCAAGCCCGAAGCCAATTCCGAAAAACGCCCACAAAAGAATAAGGGATGGAGATGATTCATGGAACTCGGACTGCGTGTTCTTGCCACGGTGATTGATATAGTGATAGTTTTGGTTATTTTGCCGCTTATTATGTTTATCGGAAATCTGATTCTGGGGATTTTCATCTCCGGTGACAAGGGCATAATATTGGGCCTTAGCGCTTCATTCACCATCCTGATATCCGCGATCTCCCTTTGGCCGCTTATCTTTCTTGCGATCCCCACGGCCATCTGGGGCCGTACGCCGGGTAAGCTGATCTGTCGGCTCAAGGTGGTCGACCACCGCGACCAGGCGCCCGGTTTTGCCAGGGCCTTTGCGCGCGAGACGCTTAAACTCTTGTCTCTGGCCTTTGCCTTTGTCCCCATCCTCACCCTCTTCCAATACATCCAAACCGGGCATGTCTGGTACGATGATCTCTGCCAGACGGGCATCCAATGTAACGCGGGGCTGACCGATACGCAGAAAAAATGGAGAAAGCACTTCCAGAACCGCTAAACCCAATGCATGCCGAAGCATAAACTCTGAGTTCAACATGGGCAAGCCCGGTTCCACTCCTGGTTTTGCCCATAGCCCCGCACAAATGCTCTCCGATTCGCCTGGAAATAAAAATATAGTTTTGGATTCCGCCCGGCTGTGTTAAAAGAAAGGTTGCGGTCCGGTGCCGGATTTTGCTGTCTTTTCTATTCGATTTGTCTTTTTCGGAAACCACCGCAGGAAAGCATCTTTTTTTATGACGCCTTTTCGTTCGCTCGAAATTGACCAGCTGGGCCGTATTGCCGGGAATTATCCTTATCCCCTTGCAAAGGATGGCGAAATGCTGGCCATGGAAGGCGATTGGGAGGGGCTTCAATGGGACGGGCAGCGGCTTTCGGCCAATCTTACCACCCCATCGGGCAAGAAGCGATTGGTGGAAATGCAGCTGGGCGGCAGTCTGGACTGCGATTGCCCCACCGACGGTCCCTGCGCGCACCAGTATGCCTTGATCCTGCTTGTTGCCTGGGGGATATATCGCCTGGGCGATATCGATGATGAAAAACTGGAATCTCTGTTTCCGGCGGAATGGCTTCGCGGCGAAAAAACCCCCGATCCGGACATTTACAAGAGTGCCGGCGACTTCTTCGGCGCGGAACCGGAAGCGGACGACAGCGATGAAGCTCCCCCCAAGACCACCGAAGAATGGTGGCGGCGCTTTCTCAAAATCCAAAATCGCCGCGAACGGGAAGTCCTGCTGACCGATGTGCTCCGGGAACGCCTGCGCCTGCCGCCCAAGGACCTCTGGATGACGCGCGAGGCCGTGCGACGCACCGTGGAAACGCCGAATCCTGTCGAGGGGCTTTCCCAGATTTTTCGTGTGAACAACGACCTGAAATTGTACGGTGGACGTCTTTCTCTGAAATTTGATGAACCCGGATTACGCGCTTTTCTGAATTCCGACGAGGCCCGCAAGCTGCGCGAAGAATTTGAATCGGAAGCGGACCATTCCGTTTTGTGCGAATGGCTGGAATCGCTTTCGCGCGATCGCTTTGCCGGCAAGCACTCCCACAGTCCCGAGAAAATTGAAATCGTCTGGGGCCACCAGAAGGGAAAATTCGGCCTCCAGGTGCTCCACTGGCAGATGCTCCTTACCACCCAGCGCCTCGCAAAGGCCCCACGGGACCCCAAGCACATCGAAAAGCTGATCGAAAATTCGATTATGGGAAAGCGCCAGTCGCCGCCGGGGGAAGCCCGGATGCTCGAATTTCTTTCCGACATGACCGATGTCCATTCGGCCTATTATTCCGAAAAAGAAAGCGAAGAAGACGCCGCCTGGATGCCCGTGCGCAACGTGCTGCAATGGATGGGCCAATGGGCCGGCGCTGAAATCCTGCGATGGAAAGACACGGACGCACCCATCGAGATGGTATGGGAAAGCGCCCTGCTCAGCCCGCGTACCGATCCCGACGGGCAATTGCGTTGGCATGTGGTCATACCCGAATCCGCGGGTCGGCCTGAGGAAATCCTGCCCCTCGAATTTGAAAAACTCTATCTCGAATACGTCTTTACCGTGGATGGTGAGGAACCTTCCGTGGCCTTCTGGCGCGAAGGAAACCGTCTGCGCCCCCTGGATACGGGCGACATGCCCATTCGCGTTCTGTCCACCGTCATGCGTTCACCCGGCCTGCCTGTCGAGCGTCTGCGCAGCTCCATCGCCGGCGCCGCACTCATTCAGCATTACGACCTTGACGAAAACGACACCACGGGCCTGCCCATGGTGGTGCGTCACGTACCCGTGGAAGCCGGTGTCGAAATCCACCTCAGCCCCGACCGTGAAATTCTTCTGGTGCCTTTTGCCACGGATACCGAGGGGCATCGCTTTCTCCGCACCCATTCGGGCATCTGGATGCGCGAGGAACAAATGCGGGACCTGCATACGGATTCGGATCACCCCTTTCGCAGCAGCATGGACGAACCCCTCGAATCGCTGGAAGGCGAAAGACTCGTTGCCAATGCCGACGCCACCACGGACCACGCGTCCGACTCGCTCGACAGCGCCCTCACCATCATGCCCCGTTCCGAAGATGTGGCGGCTGTCGAAACTTTTCTCGATAACTTTGTTCCGCCCAAGGCGGAGAACTGCCTCGATGACCGCGAGCGTCCGGCCTTTTCCTGGCAGCACCGCAAGAAGGAGACGGGCAGCCTGATCGAACGCTGGACCATGCGTCCCCCCGGAGTGCAATATCTGGGCAATCCGGCCTTTCAGCGTCTGCTGGCCGCCAGCAAGCCTCCGCGCATTTCCGTCCAGATTGAAAAGGGCGGCATCGACTGGTTTCGCGTGACTGTTGAAATGCAAAAGGAACTGGAAGCCCTGCGACCCGAAGAGGTGCGTCAGGCTCTGCGCGAAAACGACGCCGAACTTATCGCCCTGTCTGGAGGACGCATTTATCGCCGCGATGATTTGGAAGAGTTTGAGCAGCAGTTGGACACCATCGCGCGGCTGGGCCTGAATCCGGAGGGGGACTCCCAGCGCATCCACGGCATTCAGGCCGTCGCCGAGGGCGATGAAATCCTGGACCGCCTGGAAGCGGGCGGCATGGGCGACCTTGCCGATCAGATGCGCGAGATTAAGGATAATTTTCACGGCATCCCCGGGGCCGATATCGATCCCGACCTGCGCCATGAACTCCGCGCCTACCAGCGGATTGGCGTCGATTTTGTCACCTGGGCCAGCGAAATTTTCGGAGGCGCTATCCTGGCCGACGACATGGGCCTTGGCAAGACTGTACAGGTTCTGGCGGCGCTTAGCGCACGACTGAAGAAGGAAGATCACCCGCGCCCCTCTCTTGTTATCTGTCCCACCAGCGTCACCCATGGCTGGCAGCGCGAAGCCGCACGCTTTACCCCCTGGCTCAAGACCGCGATCCTCGAAACCGGCCCCAACCGTCAGAACATTCTGGACAATCTCGAAGCCTATGATGTGGTGATCACGAATTATGCCCTGGCCCGAATCGAAGCCGACATCCTGACCGCCCAGCGCTGGGAAATGATCTGTGTGGACGAGGCCCAGGCCATCAAGAATCCCGGCGCGGCCATCACGCAAACGGTGAAGTCCTTTGACACGCGCTGGCGCGTCGCCCTTACCGGTACGCCCATCGAAAACCGCCTGCTCGATTTATGGTCCATTGCCGATTTTGTCGGCCCCGGTTACCTGTGGTCCCATCGCGCCTTTGAAAAACGCATCAAGGAAGAAGAAGCCGACCGCATGTACCAGGGCTTGCGCACGCGACTGCGGCCGCTGCTTTTGCGTCGTCTCAAGTCCGAGGTGGCCACCGAACTGCCGCCACGGATCGAGGAACGGCGTGATTGCGAAATGCTTCCCGAACAACGGCGCGCCTACCTGGCCGAACTCCGGCACACGCGCGATATGATGGAGCACAACGAAGATGAAAACATGGACGGACGCGAACGCTTCCAGATCCTGGCCGCCCTCACGCGGATGCGCCAGATCTGTTGCGATCCGGCGTTGCTCAGCCTCGAGGCCGAAGGTTCCGGCAAGGTGGATACGGCGCTCGAACTGATTGAAGAACTTCTAGACGCGGGACATAAGGTGCTGCTCTTCTCACAATTTGTCAAGATGCTGGAAATTCTGGAAAAGAAAATCAAGGCGCGCAAATATCCCTACTGGAAACTCACCGGCAAAACCCGCAAGCGCAAGGAACTGGTTCAGGACTTTGAGAGCACCAAAGAACCCGGCGTCTTTCTCATATCGCTCAAGGCCGGCGGCACGGGGCTCAATCTTGTATCGGCATCCCATGTGATCCTCTTCGATCCCTGGTGGAATCCCGCCGTCGAAGCCCAGGCCATCGACCGCACCCACCGCATCGGCCAGGACAAGACGGTCGTTGCCTATCGTCTCGTGGCCCAGGACACCATTGAAGAGCGCATCCTCGAATTGCAGGAAAAGAAGCGCGGACTTGTGGAGCACGTGCTCGAAGAAGAATCCTTCCATGGCGCCCTCACCCGGGAAGACCTCGACTATCTGCTTGAAGGCCAGGAACTGGGATAAGCTCTTCCAATCTGATTGGGACTGATGGCTATTGTACCTTACTCGTGGCGCAGGGCTTCGATGGGATCCATCTGTGCGGCGCGGCGCGCGGGATAGATGCCGAAGACGACGCCGACCGCCACCGATACGCCAAAGGCCACGATGAAGTGCAGCGGCGTGAGTACGGTATCGACGTTGGTGAACTTGGTGATAACCAGTGGAATGATAGCGCCGAGAATCAGCCCGATAACACCGCCCGTTATGGACAGAATCAGGGTCTCGATAAGGAACTGGGCGATAATGTCCAGACGGCGGGCTCCCAGCGCGCGCCGGATACCGATCTCGCGGGTGCGTTCGCTGACGGTGGCGAGCATGATGTTCATGATGCCGATACCGCCGACGATGAGTGAAATGGCGGCGATGGAGCCGAGGACGATGTTGAAGATGCGCCGTGTTTCCTGGGTCTGGCGAATCAGCTGCAGGGGCACGACGATTTCGTAGTCCTGGCGGGGATGCTTTTCCGACAGGAGACGACGGACCGTTTCCGCGGCGTTCAGCACCTGTTCCTGTTCGGTAATCTTCAGGATGATCTCGTGGAGTTCCACTTTTTCAAAGGTGAAACTGCCGCTGTCCATGTCCACAAAGATATCGCCTCTTCGCTGCATGTAGGTGGCCAGGGGAATATAGATGTTCTGGTTTTCTCCGACAAACCACAGGGGCTTGTTTTCGAATTCTCTGGTGCTATAGACGTCGCCCATAACCCCCACGACGCGATATACGTCTTCATCTACCTTCATGTTTTTGCCGATGGGATCTTCGGCGGCAAAAAGGTTGCGGGCGATGCGCGCGCCGATCACGCAGACGGGCGCTCCGGTCTGCATGTCCTTGTGAGTGATAAAGCGTCCCTGAAGCATCCGATGGTTGGTGATTTCGGGATACCAGGGCACCGTTGCCACGACTTCGGACTCGGTCATGCGGTCGCGGAAGCGGATATCGCTGGCGATGACCTTCATGGGAGTGATGGATTCGAGATGAGGAACGAGGCGCGACATGCGGCGCTGGTCGTCGTAGGTAAGCCCGTAAGTGGCCATGCGGTTTCCCTGGCTCTGGCCTCCGGACATTTGCTCTTCGGGCAGTTTGACGCTTTTGAGGAGAATGTTATCGCTGCCCAGGCGGCGCAGTTGCTCTTGCATTTTCTGGCTGGCGCCTTCGCCCACACTCAGCATGGCAACCACGGAACAGACGCCGAAGATGAGGCCCAATATGGTCAGTCCGGCGCGCGCTCGGTATTGCCAGAGGTTATGGACGCCCATGATGGCGATACGTTCGAAGCGGACCAGTTTCATGATTTATGATCCTTCTCCATGGCATCGGGAAGGGTGCCGATGGCTTCCGCCTCGGGCACGTTCCATTCGTTCGCTTCGATAATGCCGTCACGCAGGCGCAGGATACGATGGGCGCGATGAGCGATGGCTTCGTCATGGGTGACCATGATGATGGTTTTGCCTTCGTCGTTCAATTCGTCAATGATATTCAGAATTTCCGCTCCTGTCTTGGTATCAAGGTTGCCGGTGGGTTCGTCCGCCAGGAGCAGGAGTGGATCGCTGACAAGGGATCGGGCGATGGCGACGCGCTGCTGCTGGCCGCCGGAAAGTTCCATGGGCTTATGAAAAAGCCGATCGCCCAGGCCCATGCGTTCGGCCTGTTCCGTGGCTTTCGCGCGGGCTTCCTTTTCGGGAATGTCCTGATAGTAGAGCGGTATCTCGATGTTCTGGATGACGTTCAGTTGGGGGATCAGGTTGTAGGACTGAAAGATAAAGCCCAACTTACGCGAACGCAATTCGGACAGGCGGTTGTCGTCGAGATTGGATATATCCTCGCCGCCAAGCAAATAGCGGCCTTCGGTGATGCGGTCGAGGCAGCCCAGCAGGTTCAACAGCGTGGACTTTCCGGAACCCGACGGCCCCATGATGACGACATATTCGCCTTCTTCGAGTGCGACGTTGACATCACGCAGGGCCTTTACCTGGACGGCTTCCATCACATAGGTCTTGGCCACGTTCTGCAATTCGACAATGGGGCCGGCGTCTGATTTTTTAACGAAACTTTTCATGAGTGCATGCTTTGAGATATTTGCGTTGAGAGTTTTTTTAAGGGGATGATTGCTTATTCCGGGCGCTGGTCGCCCCGGCCCCCTTCGCCACGAGCCCTTTGGGGCTGGGCGGCTTTTTGCGGCTTTTCCGCTTTTTCGACTGAAGAAGCATTTTCACTGCTTGATTCTGTATCCCCGGTCTTGGTTTCGCGGCCCTCTTCCCTCGCCTTGTTCAGAGGCCGTTCCTTCAGTCCCCCACGGGTGTCGGAATCGGTCGGAGCGTAAAGAAGAATCTGATCGCCTTCTTTCAGACCGGAGACGATTTCGATGCTGTCTTCGTTGCTCAAGCCCACTTCCACCTCGATGCGCTTGCCCTGAGGACCGAAAACAAAGAAGCGATTGTTTGCCTTGGTTACCGACTGGATGGGCGCCTGGAGCACGTTCTCTTTCTCGCTGGTAATGATCTCGACAGTGGTTGACATGCCGGGCTTCAGTTCCACCGAAGGAGTCGTCGGAATATCGAGTTCGACCGTGTAGGTCTTGTTGCTGCTGTCGTACCAGCGGCCGCGATCGGGCACGACGCTGACCTTCTGGACCAGGGCTTCAAGAATGAGACCGGGCATGGCATCGATGGTGGCGAAGGCATCCTGGCCTTTCTTCACGCGGTCGATGATAGATTCCGGCACGCCCACTTCGATCTTCCAGGCGGTCAGGTCTGGAAAGTTGAGCAGATCCTGGCGAGGATAGACGGACGCGCCTTTTTCGATTTCGTTGCCCCGGTTCCATCGGCCTCCGCTGACAGGATAGAAAACCATGCCGTCAAATTCGGAATAGATTTTGCTCTTCTCGATTTGTTCTTCGATCTTTTTCAGGCGGTTCTGGCTAGAATTGAGCGATACCTTGCGTGATTCCAGGTTAGCCAGGTCACGGGCCCGTTCTGATTCGAGGGTCTTTTTCAGACGGTCGAGTGCCGCCTCGGCCTGCTTCACATTATTCTTAAGTTCGCGCTGCTGTTTCACATGGGTATATTCAATCAGGATTTTCAGGTCTTCTTTCGAGTTGACCAGTTCGATTTCGCGGCGTTTCACGGCCAGTTCGTCGGCTTCGAGTTCGGCGCGATTAGTGTAGCCTTTTTCCACCAGCTGTCTGGTGGATTCATATTCGTCCCTGGCGCGCTTCAGATCTTCTTCCGCCAGGGCGATGGCGACTTCTGCCTTCCGCTTCTGCTGAGGATACTCGGCCTCTTCGTATTTTTTCAGATCCAGTTTGGCCAATTGCACACGCAATTCCGCGTCTTCCATATCCGTCTTCGCCTTCAACTCGGATATTTCGAGACCCTTCTGGGCCTGCAAAAGGCTGGCTTCGGCGCTGGAGACTTCGGACTGCTGCCGCAGAAGGTTATCCTGAATATCTTCAGCATCGAGTTCCACGAGAAGATCGCCTTTCTTGACACGCGCGCCATCTTCAACGATATACATAATCTTGGTTTGTCGGTCCATTTCATTTTTGATAACTTGGTTGCGCTTGGATCCAAGTTCCCCGGACTGCAGGATGCTCACAATCAGGTCCCCGCGGTTGACAGCCACCTTTTCGACTTCGGAAAAATCGATGGACGAACCTTCTTTGTCGCCCAGGAAATACCAGGCCGCTCCGGCGGCAGCGGCCAGGATAATCAGCAGCAGCAGAATTTTAATTCCGGCCGCGCCTTTTCTATTTTTGCTCTTAAACATTGTAAGCCTTCCTTATTTATCAAAGCTCGGTGGAGCCGTTCTTAAAGTCTTTCTAATATTTCGAAGATGGATCGGGCCTTCAGCCCTCTTCTTTTTTGAATTCTTGCGACCTGGGGTTAAAACGCCAGGCTATTATGGGTCGCGTCTTTGGCGCTTGAACGAGCAATCCTCCAAAATATGTTCGTTCTTAGTTTATCTTTCTTTTCTGTATGATTCCATAAAGTCCGCCAACACGAAAGACTTTAGGGAACGGTTCTATGTGCATTATTCCAGCCACATGCCCGAAGCGTCGATTTCCAGACGTTCGATGGCATGCCAGAAGCGCAGGCGCTGGATGGTGTAGTCCACCAGGGCCTGAGTGGCCGCGTTTTGCGATTCCAGCAAGTCGTCCTGGGCCTCCACCACTTGTTGCGTGGTAGCACGGTTCATGCGTTGGAGCGTTGCGTTGCGATCCACGCGCCGACGCGCCAGTTCCACACTTTCCAACTGGACCTGGTAATTGGCCATGAGGCGCTCCAGCTGTCGCCAGCCATTGCGCACTTCCAGGATAACCTCGGTGCGCTTGGCTTCCACGCTGCGTTCCGATTGCTGCAAGCTGATAAGCGAGTTGCGATAGTTATTGCGTCGCGGGGTCCAATCGAGCGGCAGGCTGAGGTCCAGGCCGAAGGTGTTCGTATTGTTGCGCAGGTCCAGGGAGAATTCTTCTTCCGGATCGGTCCGGCTGCTGCTGAAGTTGTAGGTGAAGTCGAGTTTTGGCAAAAAATTCTGCAAGGCGATTTTTACATCCCGACGGCTGTCGTTGAGGCGGTCTTCCGTGGTTTTCAGGTCCAGCCGATTTTCCAGAGCCAGTTCGATTGCCTTTTCCAGCGTCATGTCCGGCTTGGCCAGGCCCCGTTCCGCGATCGCGTCGAACTCCTTGGGATCGGGGCCCACGTCCACATCAATAGGCAGGCCGAGAAAGTCCTTGAAGCGGTCGAGGCGGTCCAGATAATCCGCCTGGGCATCGGTATAGCGGATGCGCGCGCGAAAAACTTCCTGCCGCGACTGGTCCACTTCCCAGTCCGATTTCTGGCCGGTATCGCGATAGAGTTTATCCTTTTCGAGGTTTTCGAGGCGTTGCTGATAGTCGCTGTAGGTGTTGGCGAGTTGTTCGCGCGAATTCAGCAGGCTGTAGTAGCGGTCGGCAATGGCAATGACAAAATTCTGCTGATAGCGCTGGAAGTCGCGGACGCTGTAAATCATGTTGCGCTCGGCCTGGCGGAGCGATTCATAAGCCACCAATGGGCCGAACCCGCGAAGCAGAGGCTGTGTGAGTCCGGCGCTTACGGCGTTGGAGCCGCTGGAGCGGGATTCATTGGTCAGGTAGTTCAGAAAGGAATGGGTATAGTCCAGGCTGATCTGGGCGCCGGAATAAAGAATGCGCCGCACTCCCAGCGAGAATCCATGCTGTCCGAAAACCTCGTAATCGTTCTGCCCTTCCTTGAGGCCCTTTCCGGCTTCGGTGCGGGTGAGTTCGCCCGAGGCCGAGGCGGAAAACTGTGCGCCAAAGTCGTAACGGGTGTTGGTGAGGCCCAGGGCGCTTGAGAAGAGGCCTTCCTCGCGGGACTTGTAATCGCGGTTGTTCATCAGGGCCAGCATGATGGTGTCGGCCAGGGACAACTTGAAGGTGGGGGTCGTATATTCCATCCGCGCCAGGCTCACGCGGGGCGCGTTCAGCAATACCGATGAAGTCAGCGCGTCCACTTCGTTATCGATGCTGAATGCCACGTTATTGACAAGGCCGGCTTCTTTCTGCTTTTCGGCAATTACGTTGTAGGCGGCTAGGTCGGCCCTTTTTTCGGCGTAATCACCAATCGTCTGGCAGGCCACCCCGGCCAAAAGCAAGGCGCAAAGGCCCGCAAAAAGCATGATCTTCAGGACGCCCATCGAACGTCCGGCTATCGTTTTAGAATTTTTCATTGGATCTTCTAGTCTCAGCATACGCAAATTTGGGTCAATAAGAGATATTGCTTAAACGTTTTAGCAAGCGTTTTGCCTTATTCTTTGACAATATTCTTTGTTTCAGGTTCCACTTTGCCATAACTATGCAAATAAAATTTTCCCGACCACCAAACACAGGGAGATATTCTATTCCCCAAATTTCAAAATTGCCAACAAAAAGTGACAAAAAAGAATACGAGCGAAGGAATGGGGGAAGTTTTCTTCGCTCGTAGCATATCTTTCAGGCATCATTAGATGAAACATTTCACCAAAACAACAGCCTGCGCCTATTTCCACTCGCCTTTGAGGGAAAAGGCAGCGGTCGGGCAGATTTCCGCGCATTTACGGGCGGCTGTTTTCAGGCCTTCGTTGAGGTCCCGGTTCAGAGGCACAGTCACCCGTGTCGGAAAACCGCGTCCCACGAAACTCAGGCCGACTTCTTCACCCGCCTCACGCACCGTCTCGATGCAGAGCCCGCACAGGATGCACTTGCCGGCTTCATAAACGATCTCGGGGTGCTCGTCGTCGATGGTCATGCCACGGCTTTCGCCCTTGAAGCGCTTCGGGCTTGCAGCGTATTCCATGCCATACTGGCGCAGTTTGCAGGTATGTTCCTTTTCGCAGCCGCAGTTCAGGCAGCGCTCCGATTCCGCCTCCATCTGCGTATCGGCAACGCCTTCTTCCGTACCGACCCGCGGCGTGGGCGGAAGCGTTTCCAGGTCCACCCTTTCCGATTCCGCTCCGACAAAATAGACGGGCTTGGGTTCGCCCGTTACGGCTTCTCCGGCCAGATACTGGACTACCGATTTGGCCGCCACGCGACCGGAAGCATTGCACCGGACCACATTGGACGAGCCCATGACGATATCGCCGCAGGCAAAGAGGCCTTCCTGCGGGGTCGCCATGGTCTGGCGATCGGCCTGAATGCCGCGCGCCGCCGTGGGCAATCCGAGACTCTTGAGGAAATCCAGGTCCACCTGTTTCTTGCCCTTGTCGTCTTCTTTGGAAGCACCCATGGCCAGGATGACGGCGTCGTATTGCTTTTGCAGGTCTTCCACGCTGCCGTCCTTACCAAGTGCCCATCCGCCCTTGAAGTTTGCGCCCATGGCCAGGATCAGCTCGATCTCCTGGGCCACCACTTTCTGGTCCAGGTCCATATCGCTCAGGAGGAGTCCGCCGGGCTTGTCGGCGGCGTCGTAAATGTCGCAGGCGATGCCTTCGCGCAGGAGATAAAAGGCGGCGGCCAGTCCGGCGGGACCGGATCCGACGATGGCGACCTTTTTCGAAGCATTGGCGGCCGGGGGATTGGCCCTGGCTTTTTCGATGTTATCGGGCAGTTGCAGCTCCGCGATGCGGCCGTGCATGGACTTGATAGCCAGGGGGTCGTCTGTTTTCTTGCGGACACAGGCCGATTCGCAGTAGCCGCGGCATGTGCGTCCGAGAATGGCCGGCAGGGCCAGGGTTTCATAGACGACGCCCAGCGCCTCTTCCATTTTGCCCTGGCGCATTTCGCGCAGGAAAGCCGGGATGTCCAGGCTCGAGGGGCAGGCCATGGCGCAGGGAGCCACACAGCGGCCGGCATGGTCCGAAAAAAGCAACTCCAGCGCTGTCCGCCGCGCTTCGATCACTTCTTCGCTGTTCGATTCCACTTCCATGTCGGGATGCACCCGGGCGGCGCAGGAAGGCTGGAGCGTGGGGAAACCTTTGATGCGCACGGCGCACAGATAACAGGATGTCTGGGGCGGCTTGTTTTCATCATAGCAAAGCGTCGGAATCGTGATTCCGGCCTTGCGCGCCGCCTGTAATACGGTCATTCCCGCTTCCGCTTCCACCGCCTGTCCGTCGATATAAATCTTCATCTTGTCCTCTCTTCGCTCTGGAATATAGTCCTTGTCGGACCTTAACCCGAATGGACGCGCTGCTATTCCGGAGCATTATTTCGTCTCTTAGGCAGACTCGCCTAGATTTTTCTTTCTGCTTGTTCGGGTCTTATCAGATGGAGTGACAGATTGCGGCATTCCTTCGCCGCAAAAGCGCACTTGTCTCCATCCCGATAGCACCAAACCCACACAGACAATTATTTTACCAGAAGCCCCGGTCCTTTGGCAAGCAATAGTGTGGAATATTATGCTCGTTTTAGGGCCTCTCTGTCTTTGGGCCCGATCCCAGCATTTTTGCAGCCGCCTCGCGTGGATTATCCGCATCCACCAGCGCGCGAATGGCCGCAAGTCCTGCAATGCCAGTCTGCCACAGGGCTTCCGCGTTTTCAGGATTAATCCCGCCCAGCGCCAATACCGGAATCGTCGCATGGGCACAGGCCTCGCGGAGTCCATCGAGTCCGCAGCATTCCACCAGGCCGGCCTTGGAGGGTGTCGGGAAAACGGGGCCATAGGTCACATAATCCGCCCCTGCCTCGCGGGCCCGGTCGATTTCGTCAAGATTGTGCGTGGAAAAACCCAGGAGCCTCTCCGGGCCGATAGCCGAACGCGCCTGCTCCCAGGGCAAGGAGCGAAAACCCAGATGCACGCCGTCGGCCCCACACGCCTCGGCGATATTGACACGCTTGTTGATAATCAGGAGGGCCTGATGTTTCGCGGTGATTTCCCGCAGCTTCCGCGCCTGCTTCAAAAAGGCCCCGTCTTCCGCGTCATGGTCGCGCAACATGATCGCGCCGACGCCGCCTTCGAGGAGAGCGCCTATATGGGCAAGATTTTTCCGGGGATGTTCCGGAAGGGACACAATCGCCATGAGGCGCAGTTTTTCAGGCAGCTCGGCAGAGGGATCCATGTATATTACCAGCCCACCCCATCACCCGTCTGATTCACCACAATAAAAACGGGTTCTTCCGTCAGGATCACATCATGCTTTCCGGGCGCTCTTTGGACATAACGGCGGCTGGTAATGTCTTTGCCAAGGATGTCCAGAACCCGCGCCCGGGCCTCATCGGGCCAGAGCAGGGTCACGGCGATGCGGCGGGTTTCGTTGTCGGATGGGGTGTTTGGGAGGGGCATCCAGCCGACGAATATGGTCTTCTTGTATTGCTCAAAGGCGTATATTTCGCTTTTTTCGGAGGCATGGCCGAGATCTTCCAGGGCCTTGGCATTGCCCAGCAGGCTGATGGCATGCAACCAGACGGCCGCGGTCATCCTTGGATAAAAATTATCCGTTTCGGGATCGGCCGCAAAAAGCCCGGAAGTTTCACCTCCCCGGCTGCTCAGCTTTTCAAGTGTGAAATAGCGATAGTTATGAAAACGATACCACACGATTTTCTTTAGAAGGTCCGAGGCCTGCGCGTATTGCCCCGCGATATTGGCTTGCGAAGGCGGTATGGCAGCGGCGGACACGGCCCGTGCTTTGCGGTTGGCGGGGGAGGCTTCGCTCCGCTTTTGCAGGTCCAGCGCCAGTTTTTTGGAATCCTGAAAATTCCCGGGAGCCGGGATGTCGATGACGTCGTAAAAGGGAGCCCCTCCGTGAAAAACCGCGTCGAGAAAGGCCGGACTGCCCGCGAATTGCATCCGGGCCTTGTCCACGTCCAATCCGCCCAGTGATACCGAAGCAAAGCGATTGCGCCGCTTGATCATGGTATAGACCGGATCGAGCCGCTGGATCCACTGGCGCGCGGAAAAGAAGCGTCCCTCGCGATTCGGCTGGGGCCATAGGGTAAATTCGTCGAGCTTAAAACCAAAATGCCGCATCAGCGCCTTGGCATAGCCATCGTCCACCAGGCTCCCGGAAACCGCATCATCGGACTCCGCAGAAGCAGCTGGCCCATCTGGCGGGGGCAATGCCGGGGCCAGCCCGCCGGTGTTTTTCCCAGACAGAGCCTCCGGCGCATCGTCCAGCACGGCGATAAAGCGCACCTTGCGGTATTCCGCCATTCCTACGAGCCGGTCCAGCAAACTCCAATCCCGCACGGCCACGCCTTCTTCCACCGACTGCACCGGCGCGTAGCGCGGACCGAAATGGGTCCGCAGGCGATGAATCCCCAGCCAGGGCATGGCGCGGAAAAGAAAGCGCAAAGATTCGGCCTCCGCAGTACCCGCTTCCATAAAGGAGGCGGCATGGGGAAAGGCCACGGCAAAAAAATGATCTTCCGGCAAGGCATCGGGAGGAGCTACTAGCAGGAAGGATGATGCGACGTCCAGTGAGCTCCGCTCGTTAGGAACTTCCGCCTCGGAAAGCCCATGAAAAAAATAATAAACGCCCGAAGTGAGTCCATCAAAGTAGAGTGTTTCCTCACCGACGTTCAGGCGGCCTTTTTTCACCAGCTTGCCGTCATGGTCCAGGATGGCCCAGCCCGCCGAGGCATTGTCCGGCACGGGAAGTTGAATCTGCCGATCCATCGGGTAAATAAAATCAGGTGGATCACCAGGAGCCACCTCCTGCCCGCAGAGGGACAGGCAAAAAGAAAGGAAAATTAAAATCCACAAAATGCGGAAAAACTTCGGCATGGAAACAGAATCCCTCCCGAAACCGCTGGGGGCTATCGGGCCTGTTATTCTTCGGTCGCCGTTCTGGTAGTGCTGGAGTTTTTCAAGGCACTATCCGGCCCGCCATCAAGACCGCGCAGGCCATCGTCCAGCGAAAATTCAACAACCGCGCCTTCGTCATCACCCTTGCCATTGCTGCTGTCGGAATGATTGCCGTTTTTCTTGGCTTCGCCCTTTTTGCCATTCGCCGAACCCAGTTCACCCGCCTCGATGCGGATATCCATGGTTCCGTCTTCCAACTGAACAATGGTTATCTCCTTGCCCTTGATGGTGGTGGGTTCCTGGCCGGGTCCCTGTTCGCGCGTGATAACCGGATTGCCCGTAAGTACGGACTTTTTTTCCTGGGGATAGATTTCGAGTTTCTGGCAGCTGGCGTTCATTCCCGGTTGCCAGATGCGCACGGGATTGCCGAGGGCCGTTGCCTGGTCGCTTTCTGCCAAAAAGGTCAGCGTTTCGCAGAAAAGCTGAAAATCCGGGCTTACGAGCCGCACATTTTCCTTGGCGATCATCTTGACGGGCTTCCAGTCTTTATCCATCGTAAAATGCAGCGAACCGCTCGTTTTCAGGTTCACATCTCCCGCGGCCAGGCGCTCCATGGAAAAATCCTCGAATTGCGCGTGGGCCTGGTTCGGTCCGGACACCCATATCATGGCTGCCAGGATCATTATCAGAAATAAAAGGCTGTGGCTTTTCGCCGATATATGAAAGTATATATTTCGTTTGCACATAGTCATTCGCTATTCCGTTTCTCCCCCGAGGACTCTTCCAGAAGTCCGTCGGTAATTTCTTCTTCCGGAACGCCCCTGACATGGACGTTCCCATAATCATCGAATTGAGTCAATTCCTTATTGGCGCGAAACCAGGCTCCCGTTATCAAAAGGAAGCGATCACCCAGGCGCAGGCGTTTCTCAAAACGGCCCAGGCCCGAGAAAACTTGCTTGTTCGTGTTGTCGTAACGCATAAAGGGCGTGCGGATGCGCGTTCCGTTTCGCGTGATCAGTTCTACGCCGTCTTCATATCCCAGCATATCCACGTCATACTGCCCAAGGCCTTTATCGGGAAAGGCTTCCAGATACACCCGCGATTCCTTCGCCGTCAGGCGTCCCGTCCATTCGCCTTCATTATAGAGCGTCGTTGTGGTCGGGCCCAGTTCCACGGCATGGCTTTCGAGTTTGATGGAGGCGGATGTGGCCTCCACACGCGATTGCAGGCTGGCGCCCTCGTAAATTTCCGCGCGAATACCACTTATCTCCAGCCACTGTTCCTGCGGTTCCTGCTCTTCGGGGATATCAATCGGATCGCTAGCGTTATCGGAATTACAGCCCCCAACGCACAAAACCGCCAAGCAAAGCACGATAATAAACAGGAGTCGAGGGGAAATAAAAAAAGTCTGAATAGGCATCTTAATTCTGGTCGCCTTTCGGCTGGCGCTTCCACCTTTGGTGCATCCACATCCATTGTTCGGGCCGTTCGCGCACGGCATCCTCGATCGCATTGGTAAAGTCCTGAGTCACAATGCGGGTAAATTCCTCTTCCTGCCGCGTATCGGGCTTTTGGAGCATGGGCTTGACATCGATCACGTGACGGTCCGGATTTTCGGGGTCGCGCTTGATAAAGGCCGGCAGTATTTCCGCCTTGCCCAGCAGCGCCAGACGGGCGATCCCGCTCTGTGTCCAGGCGGGCCTGCCGAAGTATTCCACAAAAATCCCACTGCCCTTGTCGGTGTCCATGTCTCCCAATACGGCCAGGACGTTGCCTTTGCGCAGGAATCGAATATAGTCGCGTCCGGTGGATCCCCGCGGAAAAACACGAACCCCGCCATTCTCGCGCATACGGATGGTGCGGCGGTTGATCCAGGGATTGGACAGGTCCCGCGCGACGACCGCCACCTCGCGATCCTGCATGACTTTGGGCATCATGGGAGCCATCAGTTCCCAGTTGCCGTAATGGGCGGTCAGGCAGATGATTCCGTTGCCCGTGGCCAGGGCGGCTTCCAGGTTGTCCATGCCCTTCATTTCCACATTGGCCAGCAGTTCTTCAAAGCGTCCGCCTTCCAGGCACGGCCATTCGCCCATGGTGCGCCCGGCGTTTATCAATATATTCCGACACATCTCCAGCCGCTTTTCTTCCGGCATGGACTCGCCGTAAGCCAGTTTCAGATGCTTCAGGATGCGCTTGCGTTCTCCCGGCAAGAAACGAAATATGAACCTGCCGATAGCGCCACCCGTTTTGCGTCCCCAGGAGGCCGGAAGCATGCCGAGAAGCTTGGTCGGAGGAAGGGTAAGCGCGTAGGCCAGAAAATGCCGCACCCGCCGCCGATACCCACGATACCGCTTGCTCGCCCGCTTCCAGAACCGCCTGCGTCGGGACGGCTGGGTCAGGAGCGTATGGATCGACTGGAACATGGAATTCTGCAAAACCGGCTTCTTTCTCACGTAATGCGTGGCACAGCAAATTCCTCCGGTCTGTGACCGGCGAAACAAAGCATTATAGGCCATTGGGGAGATGTGTGCAAATCTTCTTTGCGCCAAAAAATCGCAAGGGTGCCCGACATAAATGGGGGCGGGGTTAAATCTGAAGCAACGAATCGAAGAGTTTTCTGAGTAATGCAAATACTTTTTCATCCTTAGGGCAAGGGCCCGTCCGATAATAGCCAGAGGTTTTAACCCCTGTGTTTCTTGCCCTCACCTTGCTGTTGTTAGGCTTTGGTCTCGATGATTGCATTCCACGCAAAAAAGGCGTCGGCAAGCCAACGCACTCCATGATTCGTCGCCATTGTATTTCCGGGTGAGAACTTCTCTATTGATTGGAGCAGATTCGCTCATCGCATAATCGTCCGGATTTCTCATTGCTATTCCGGACCGGCCTTGGATAGAATCTCCGAT
>CAYWYC010000013.1:0-33214 GCA_964462565.1 uncultured Candidatus Sumerlaeota bacterium
CCTCAATCATCTCCCGAAAGCGGGGGAAGAGGTAGGATGCGTCGTGGGGGCCGGGGCTGGCTTCGGGGTGGTATTGGACGCAAAAGGCCGGGTGTTCCTTGTGACGCAGGCCTTCCACGGTCATGTCGTTCAGGTTCCAGTGGGTGATTTCGATCTTGTCGGTATCGATGCTGTCGCCATCCACGCAAAAGCCGTGGTTCTGGCTGGTGATTTCGATCCTGCCGGTGCTTTCGTCGCGCACGGGATGATTCGCGCCGCGGTGTCCGAACTTGAGTTTATAGGTCTTACCGCCAAAGGCCAGGCCCATGATCTGGTGTCCCAGGCAGATGCCGAAGAGGGGCTTTTTGCCCAGTATCTTCCGCGTGGCCTCGATGGCGTAGGTGCAGGGCTCGGGGTCGCCGGGACCGTTGCTGATGAAAACGCCGTCCGGATTCATCGCCAGCACGTCTTCGGCAGGCGTCCGCGCCGGAACCACGGTCACGTCAAAGCCTTCCGCCCGCATCAGGTCCAGAATGTTGTGCTTGATGCCCAGATCGTAGGCCACCACCTTGAGCGTCTGGCGTCCATCTTCGGGCAGTCCGCGGCGCGATCCGCTATAGTCGAAGTTTTCCTTGCAACTCACATTCTGGGCCAGGTCGAGCCCCTTCATGCTGGGCACGGCCTTTGCCTTTTTCAGCAGCGAATCCAGGTCCATATCTTCCGTGCTGAGGAAGCCATTCTTGGCCCCATGGTTGCGGATGTGAATCACCAGGGTACGCGTATCGATGCCTGTGAATCCCATCACGTTATTCTTTTTGAAGTAATCGTCCAGCGAAAAGCCGGCACGATAATTACTGTAGAGGCTTGATATTTCTCGAACTATCAGGGCCGCCACTTGGGGCTTTGCCGATTCCTGGTCTTCCTCATTGGCCCCATAGTTGCCAATCAGGGGATAGGTCATGGTGACCATCTGGCCGCTGTAGGAAGGATCGGTCACGATTTCCTGATAGCCGGTCATGGAGGTATTGAAAACAACCTCCCCGCCGGTCTCGCCTTCTGCCCCAAAGGCATATCCCTCAAACCAGATTCCATCTTCCAACATCAGCCGCGCTATTTTTTTTTGGGTCACTCGAAAGGGTCCTCCCGGGAGCTAAATTGAAATAGAACTATCAAGCACATCAAGTCCTGTCAAGCAAAGATAATAAAAATCACCCATGCGAATCTATCAGGAAATGAATATTCACCTGACAAAAATTACTTACATGTCTGATATTAATAGACATACGCCGATAATCCGGCATGAGACCCTCCAAAATCGCAAGCCAGGCCAAGGGGCGTCGAATCCGGACCAAAATCTTCCAAAAACCCCCTTCCTCCCGTTCCGCAAAATCCAGCAACGAAAAAGCCCCCCAAAAATCGGCCCATCAGCCGATCTCTTCGCTGATCCGCATGGCCGCCTCTTCCGCCGTCAGCGTGTTGCTGGGCAGGATGATGTCGGCGTGTTTGCGATAGAGCGCCAGCCGTTCGGCGAAGAGTTCTTCAAAAGTCTGGTCTGCCCGCTTGGCTATCCCCCGGTTGTCATAATTGCTGATCCTTCGACGCAGTTCATCAAGACTCACGTCCAGAAAAACGACAGGCCCCGTCTCTTTCAGGTGATCCATGGCGGCGTCGCTATAGGCCGCGCTGCCACCCGTGGCGATGACGTGGTTGCGCAACTGGAGCGTGGACAGGAGTTTTTCCTCGATCTTGCGCAGGGCCATGTAGCCCTGGTGGTCGATGATGTCCTGGAGCGTGCGATGCTCCTGGAGTTGGATGAGGACATCGGTATCGACAAAGTCGCGGCAGGTCCATTTGGCGAGAATCACGCCGATGGTGCTTTTGCCGGCTCCCGGCATTCCGATGAGGATAATGTTTTTTTGTAAATCATCATGCATCTGTGACAATGGACGTCTCCTTGGGGAAGATGGGCCCCGTCCTTTCAAGACACCACACTATGCCTGCAAGCGGGTAGGAAGGCCACTATTATCGCAACATGAAACTTGTGTTTCGCAAAAAGCTCCGGTAGCCTGAACAGGATTTTTATTTTTCCAAAGGAGACCGAAGAATGCGCCCGAATATCCTCTTTGCCTTTGCCGATGACTGGGGGCGCTATGCCGGCGCCTATGCCGAGCTGGAAGGCCCCAAGTCAATCAATCACCTGCTGGAAACCCCCAACTTCGATCGCGTGGCCCGTGAGGGCGTCTTGTTCCGCAATGCCTTTGTCAACGCACCCAGCTGCACTCCCTGCCGCAGTTCGCTGCTATCGGGTCAATACTTCTGGCAGACGGGCCTCGGGGCGATTCTGCAAGGGGCCGTGTGGTACGAGGATATTCCTTCCTATCCCCTGGAGTTGGAAAAGGCGGGATATCATATCGGCTATTCCTACAAGGTCTGGTCGCCGGGTCGCGCCGTAAACGCGCCCTACGGCGGCATGCGCACGGCCTATCAAAGAGCAGGCAAGCGTTTCGACAATTTTTCGCAAAACGTGACGGAATTGATGCAGAACATGTCTGTCGAAGAAGCCCGGAGTGAGATACTCAAAGAGGTTCGTGATAATTTCGATGCCTTTCTCGATGCACGGCCCGACGACAGCCCCTTCTGCTACTGGTGGGGCCCTCAGAACACCCATCGCAGATGGGAGCAGGGATCGGGCAAGGCAATCTGGGGGCTCGAACCCGATGCGCTCGAAGGCCGGATGCCGGATTTTCTGCCGGACGTGCCGGAGGTGCGAGAGGATGTGTGCGATTATCTGGGCGAATGCCAGGCGGTGGATGCAGGGCTGGGCGTACTGCTTGAGCGGCTGGAAGAAATCGGCGAGCTCAACAATACACTGGTCGTGGTCAGCGGCGACCATGGTATTCCCGGTTTTCCACGAGGCAAGTGCAATCTTTACGATATCGGCTGCGAGGTGGCCCTGGCGGCCCGGTGGCCCGGACGTATTCCGCAGGGACGCATCGTGGACGATTTTGTAAACCTCATGGACCTGGCTCCGACTTACCTGGAAGCCATGGACGTGGCGATTCCGTCGAGCATGTCGGGTAAGAGCATCATGCCGCTGCTGGAAAGTGAAGCATCCGGCCAGATCCAGCAGGAGCGCGACTTTGTGGTGACGGGCCGCGAACGCCATGTGGCTGCCGCGCGGGAAGGCTGCCTGCCTTATCCCCAGCGCGCCATTCGTACGCAGCATTATCTCTATATCCGCAACTTCGCGCCCGACCGCTGGCCCATGGGTGATCCGAAGGGACTGGACGACGTCCATGCCGAAGCACCCGATTATGACAAACTGGCCAACGATACCTTTGTGGCCTATGCCGACCTCGATGCCAGCCCCACCAAGGCCTGGATGATCCACCACCGCGCCGAAGAGCCGGTGCTGCCCCTCTTCGAGCTCGGCTTTGGCAAGCGTCCGGCCGAAGAACTCTACGACCTGCGCAAAGATCCCTGGTACATGCACAACGTGGCCGGCGAAAAAGACTATGCCCTCATACAAAAAGACTTATCGGAGCGCTTGATGCAAGTGCTTCGCGAGCACGATGACCCGCGCGTAATGGAAGAAGACTGCCGCTATGAAAAAGCTCCCTACGCCGGACCGCTCCAGGGGTAGCACTGTTTTCGGTATCCTGAATTCACTATGCGCGTCATCCATCGCCATTCGTCTTCACCATTATCGAAGGCGTGATTCCGCCATATTGTCCTACGATTTCGCCCATTTTTGCGGAAGCATTTCCCGCGTCTCTTTCATAATTCATGCTTGTCACTATCTCAGATGGGCGTTAAGATATGTCTGATTAAAGCTGGATTTTGTGCTATCCAACTTCGGAAATAACAGGAGAAGCAAGGCAATGAGCAAGAAACTGGAGGAGCGTTTTGCATTCAGCGGAGACGAAGACCTGGGCCGCCTGATTCGGGAATTTCAGGCCGGACGCGTGGCCATGCTGCCGTCGGGCCTGGAGGAGCACAATCGCATTGCCCGCGAACGCCCGGCAGACTTCGAGAATCATCCGCCGGTGCTGGCCTTTTCCGTGGGCGGGTCAAACACCAAGGTCATGCTGGCGGAACGCAAGGACGGTCGGTTCATCGTGCATCATGTCCGCACCATGCCCAATCCCACCACCATGACGCCCCTCTTCGATTATCTGGATCACCTGATTTTGGACGACCCCATCTTTCGCGAATACATGGATACCAGCGAGCAGCCCTGTCTGGGCTTTTCCATTGCCGTGGGCATTACCGACGGGGTGCCGAACCATGCCACAAAAATCCCGAACATCGAGGGCTTTGTGGCGCGTGACCTGAAACGCGACGCTTCCACCCACCACTTTGGCAAAAACATGGCGAAATGGTTCGAGAGCCGGGGCCTGAAACAGGGACGCCTGGCCTATCAGGGCGATGCCATCATCGCGCATCTGGGCGGCGTGGCCACGGCGAAATTGCAGGATGGCGAAACCTCCTTTCTTCTCGTCTGCGGCAACGGCCTTGCCTGCGCCAACAGCCGCCACTTTGTGCTCTGCGCTACGAATACGATTATTCACGATGACGACCGGCTTTATCCTGCCGAGGAAATGGAAGGCGGTCAGTATCAATATCTGGTGGCGGGCAAGGGCGCTTATGGGCTCATGCGCCGGGCCATTCACCTGAAGGCGCAGGAAAGCGACTCCAATCTGAAACCTGAAACCCTCGACCCCTATTTCGCCACGGACAAAGATACGCGCCACGTCTATGAAATATACGAGTCCATTGTCCCCGGCGGCCAGATGAAAGAATCGGCGGCGCGCATTAAGGATCTTGTGGGACCGGAAGCCTTTGCTGAACTCCAGTGGATTTCCGAACGTATCGCTGACCGCGCGATCAACGTCCTCGCAAACTGCGTCCTGTCCACCATGATCGAGATGGGTCTGAAGTCGGGGGACGTGCCGCCGGTGCTTTTTGTGGAAGGCAGCATCGCCCTGAACCCGGCTCTCAACCCCCGGGTCCGCGAAACCATCCGCACCCGCGCGCGGAACGAGCGCCTCTACGAGTCCCTGGGCGTAGATGCACCTCCCGTTCCGGATTTTGACCGAGCTACCGACCCCGCCTTGCCCGGTCCGGGCCTTTCGGAGGAAGACGCGGCCAAGGTCGAACTGACCCTGATGGGCACGGCAGCCATGATCATGGCGGAATCGTGTATGAAAAAATAGCAATTTATCCGGCAAAGACACAATAGTTCTTGCCCCTTTTAACCCGGCCCGATAGGCTGAAAATGTAATGACTTTTGGGCAATGAGGGAAAATCATTATTTTGGAAAGGAAGAGGGAAATGGCGCAGTTACAGGAATATCTCGATGATTTGGAACAGGCGATCGACCCGGAAACGGAAGACGCCATTCGCGCGGAATGGAAAGAATTTATCGATGGCGAACACATCGACCGCTACTTTGATCCGGAGCGGAAACAGGCTTCGGAATTCAAACTGGAATGGCCGAAAGTTTCAGTAAACGAAACGCTGGAAGACTATGACATGATGGCCTTGCAGCAGTACGCCGGAGTTGCCGACATCCTGCGCAAAGGCGCGGGCAAGGCGCTGACGGTCCGCTGCAATTACGGTACCGGAATCATGTCGTCGCTCTTTGGCGCGAAGCTGTTTCGCATGAGCGACGCAAGCAACACCCTGCCCACCACCTTGCCCCTGGAAGAAGAAGGGGCTATCGCCAGGGTGCTCGACGCTGGAGTGCCCGACCTGGAAAAGGGCTTTGGCAAGCAGGTTTTTGAAATGGGCGAACGCTTTGCCGAGATCGCCCGCCGCTATCCCAAAATCGGCAAATACGTCACCATCTACCACCCCGACACCCAGGGCCCCCTCGATATCTGCGAGCTGATCTGCGGAAGTCAACTCTTCTATTCTTTTTACGAAGATCCCGGCGCCATCCACCAGCTCCTCGACCTGATCTGCGAAACCTATATCGCCTTCATGCGCAAGTGGGAAAAGATTGTGCCCTTTAATCCGGTGTACAACGCCCACTGGTCCTTCCATCACAAGGGCAAGATTGTCATCCGCGACGACTCGGCCATGAACCTTTCGCCCGATCTCTTCGACGAGTTTGTGCGCCCCTACGACCAGCGCCTGCTTGACGAATTCGACGGCGGCGTGATCCACTTTTGCGGTCGCGGCGACCATTACATCAAGAGCATGTGCGAGATGCGGGGCGTTTACGGTATCGCCATGAGCCAGCCCCACCTCAACGACATGGAAGAAATCTACCGGAACACCGTGGACAAGGGCATCCCGCTTTTCGACTTCAACCGTGACTGGACCGAAGACACGCTGAAGCAGGGACGCGAGATGGGCGGATGGGTCCAGGTGCAATAAGCGACGGACCTTTAAGGATACATTATGGCTTTGCCAGCAATGCTGGAAAAATATTTCGAGAATGAGTTGCCCGGCGCAATGAAAATGCTCCAGCAGATGGTGGCCGTCAATTCCTTCACGGAAAACCGTTCAGGGGTGCTGCGGCTGGGACAGATAACCGCCACTTACTTCCAGCAATTGGGCTTTCAGTCAGAATTTGTCCACTCGAAAACGCCCCAATACGGCGACCATCTCTACATGCATCACAATGGACGTAGCGATTGCACCATCTGCATGATCTCGCACCTGGACACGGTTTTTTCCGAGGAAGACTGCCTCCGCAACAACTTTGCCTGGTCCCGAAAGGGCGACCGTATCTATGGTCCCGGCGTGGTGGACATCAAGGGCGGAACCGTGCTTATGCACCTGGTGCTTTCGGCTTTGCGCCATTTCTGGCCTGAGCTTTTCGAGCAGGTCCATTGGCTGGCCCATTTCAACGCCAGCGAGGAATGCCTTTCTTCCCATTTTTGTGAAGGCGTACTTGGGCGCCTGCGCGGCAATACGCTGGCCTGTCTGGTCTTTGAATCGGGCGTGGTTCGGGACAAAGAATTTTCCCTGGTGGAATCGCGCAAGGGGCGCAGCGTCTTTCGCGTATATGCCACGGGCCGCGCCGCCCACGCGGGATCCAACCATGATCGAGGTGCCAATGCCATCCGCGAACTCGCCCGCGCCATCGAAAAAATCGAAGCCATGACCGACTACAAGCGCGACCTGACCTTTAACGTGGGACGCATCGAAGGCGGGGCGGTGGCCAATGGTGTCCCCAATTTTGCGGAAGCCCTCGTCGAAATGCGGGCTTTTGATCCGGAGGTGCTGAAGAAAGGAATCGAGGAAATGATGGCGCTCGACGGAACGTCCACCGTGAAAAGCGCGAGCGACGGCTTTGCTTCGACCCTTCATGTGCGCAAGTACAGCGAAGTTTTGCCCTGGCCACAAAATGAAATGACCAAGGATCTGCTGCAGCTTTATGGCAAGGCGGCGGAGATGATGGGCGGTTCTGTCCTGCCAACGAGCCGCGGCGGATTGTCCGATGGAAACATGCTGGCCCTCAAGGTGCCGACCCTCGACGGAATGGGACCTTCCGGCGCAAACGCCCACTGTGCCGAAACCAGCGAAGACGGCTCCCGCGAGGCCGAATATGTGGACTGGAGTTCCATGGTTCCCAAGGCGGTACTGAATACACTGGCCATCCTGCGCCTGCTGGACCGGCAGCAAAAGTTGAAGCCCTGGATGCCGGAGATCAACGCATGACCGGATGCGTTGGTAGAGGATTTCGATCATGACGATTCAACATTATTGTTCCGTCTGTCGCGAGGAGATCGAATTGCCCGACAGCGCCGCCGGAAAGCGCGTGCCCTGTCCCCAGTGCGAAACCATGCTGACCGTTGCGGAAAAGGAATGGAAGGAATCCGTCTATCGCGAGTCCACCGAAATAACAGCGGAGGCGGAAGCCGAAGGCGAGAAGCAGATGGCCGAAGCCGGAAAGACGGGCACAGAGGAAAGCCCCGAAGAAAAGGCCGAATTTGCTGAAGCCAGCGCCATCGAAAAAGATGTGGTCGAAGCGCCATCCTTAACGCGGCTCGGCATTGTGTACGCCTGCCTCATGGGCCTTTCCGCCCTCGTCGCCCTGACCGGTTTTCTCCTCGGCAGCTTCGGCATCGGAAAAGGCTGGATACTCGCCGCCCTCGGCGGAATCTGGTTTATGCTCTTCTTCGTCAGCTCCCGTCTTGTCCAGTAACCCTCAACCGCACCGATAATCGATGGATGACAAGAACCTGGCCTCAATAATTTTCCGCGTCAATAGACAGGCAGCGGATTTCCGAATCGTTGCGCACGTAAATCTTCCGCTTGGCAAAGGCCGGAGGCGACCATACCACCATTCTGTGGCCGCGCCCATCAGCCGGCATATCGGGCTCGATAATTTTGGTCCGCGATATTTCCTGAAAACCTTCCGGAGACAATTCCATAATAATCAGTTCGCCGTGCTCATTAAAAAGCCAGTCCCGATCTCCGCGCGGATACATCCACGCCGAGCACCACTTGAGCCGTTGGGAGGGCTCGGGATTCGTGAACTCCATCGTTTCCCATTGCGCCCTGGCCGTGTTGGCGTCTATGCAGACAAGCGTCCCGAAGGTGCTGATGCCATAGATATAATCGCCCCGATAAAAAACCGTGCTCATTACCGTGTTAAAGCCCAGGCTATCGGGACCGCGCCTGCCGCGTCCGCCGTCGCTGTGTTTCCAGATCACCTTGGCGCTCGATGAATCGTCGGCTACTTCCGCCAGCATGGCCCCGCAAAACTGACCCGACACGACCAGCCGATTGCCCTGTTGCGCCGGAGGGGTAATCGACATACCCAGTCCCACCTCAAAAGGCACCGACCAGAAAACGTCGCCCGTCTGCGGATCGAGCCCGCTCAGCGCCGTCGGATTCCAGACAAGCATCTGGCGCTTGCCGCCGATCTCGTGAATCATGGGGCCGCAATAGCCGCCTTCCATCGACGACAGCGCCCGCCAGACTTCTTCACCCGTATGTTTGTTAAAGGCCATCACCGCGCGGCCATCGCCGCCACCCAGGCTGATCAGCAGATCCCCGTCCACCAGCAGGCAACCCCCAAATCCCCAGATCGGCGCCTTGCAGCCAAATTCCTTCGGCAGGTCCTTGCTCCAGATCAGGTCGCCCTTCGCCGCGTCCAGGCAGCGGATATCGCCCATGGCGCTGATCGTGTACACCCGGTCGCCATCCACCGTCGGCGCCACGCGTGGACCGGAGGGATAGGAAATCTTGTAATAGGAAGAATAGCGGTGCTCCCAGATCATCTCGCCCGAATCGGCATCCAGACACAGCACGCGTTCCAGCCCGTCCCGTTCATGGCGACGCCCGGAATTTGGGCGCTCCTGCGTCGGCAGGCCCTCCGTGGAAAGCCGGTCCATCAGGTAAACCCGTCCATCAGCCACGGCCGGCCCGGAATAGCCCGTCGCAATGGGCGTGGACCAAAGCAGTTTCAGGCCGGCGTCGGGAAACTTTTCCAGCAGGCCCTCTTCACGCAGCACATTATCGCGCTGGGGCCCCTGATACTGCGGCCAATCCAAACCCCAAGATCCCGCCGCAAATAACCAGACCGCTCCAAGCAAAACCGCATAAACCGAAACCGCCTTTTTATGCCGATCAGACATCCACCATACCTCGCCTTCTTCAGGCCCCCAAGCCCATTTATGGGCGCAACTGAGGATCTGTAATCTTCGGATATTCCTTGGGCGGCTCGGGCCAGCTGAAGTCTTCATGCCACCATTTCCGATTCGCCGAAGCCGCCTGCCGCTTTTTCGCTAACTCGCGAAACTTCGCCGACCGCATAAAGCGCGGCACTTCCAGGGAAAAGGGATGGCCGATAGACTTGATCTTCTTTTCCAGTTCCCGCTGCATATCCTGAAAGATCGCCGCGTGACGCGGATCCTGCGCCAGGTTGCGCTGCTCGTTCGGGTCCATCGAAAGATCGTAGAGTTGGTCGGGTTCGAAATAAGCGGGGAAATAGCGGATGGCAATGTCCGAATGCAACTGCCGCGTCGTTTGCAGATAATCCAGCGCCACATCCACCTCGCCCTTTTCCATCTTGGCAATGGCCTCGTCCGTATAGCGAAAGGCCACATACTTGAAATTATTCTTCAGCACCGCGCGGGTGACGCCAAACTCGAAATAAAGCGGTTCGCGCTTGATTTTTTCGCCCGCCACCATGGACGGCGTCATGTCGATGCCGTCAAATGTCGGCCCTTCCGGCAGGCTCGTTTTGGCCGCGGCCAGGAAGGTCGGCATCACGTCCACATTCTGCACACGCTGGCTGACCACGCTTCCCGCCGGGATCTTTGCCGGCCACTGGGCCAGCATGGGAATCTGCACGCCCTGCTGAAAACAGGTGGCCTTGCCCGGCTCCACCCCATGATCGGGCATGAAGACGACCAGCGTGTTATCCGCCACGCCCATGGCTTCGATCTTGTCCAGAATCGCGCCCACCTGATCATCGAAAAAGGTCATGCCCACGCTTTCCGATTCGATTTCGACGCCCGCCTTTTCCAGGCGCTCGCGAATGCTTTTGCGCGAAGGATGCGCCGCCACCGGCTTGTCCAGTTTGCCGCCGACGGTGTAAAGCGGATCGGCATCGAGGTCCTTGGAATGGTCGGGGCCATGGACCGTGGTCGGGGTGAGATACAGGAAAAAGGGTTGGTCCCGTTTCGCCGCTTCGTCCAGAAATTCCACCGCTCCCTTCGTGATCCACTCGATATTGTGATGATGGAGCCGTTCCGGCATCCGTCCCGAAACATTCCCCGGAAAAACGCTCGCCGCGAAATCAAAACCCGCGGTCTGCTTTACATTTTCCACGGTCTGCGCCTGGTGTTCGCGCAGTTTCCTGTCCACTGCCGGATCATCCAGGTCGGCATTTTTGTCAATCGGTTGGTTCGAATAATTCTCACGCAGTTCGCGGTCGAAGCCAACGCCCCATTTCCCCGCAAAGCCCGTGAAGTAGCCGGCCGACGAAAGCATCCGCGCCAGCGAGGGCGACTGCTTCCACATGGTTGTGTTCCAGCCGATGACGTATTTTTCATCCTTCGGATATTTTTCCGTGAAGTCGGGATTGTCGCAACGTCCGGGATACTGCCCTGTCAGAACGGAATAGCGACTCGGCGCGCAGACCGGTGAAACGCAATAGGCCTCATCAAAGCGGGCTCCCTGCTTCGCCATGCGGTCCAGATTCGGCGTCGGAAACTTGCCGCCATAAGCACCGACAAAACTCGTATCCATCTCGTCGGCAAAAATCAAAACCAGGTTGGGCCGTCCACCGGGATTCCCGCCGGAACCCGCCAGATACCGGCTGCCTCCGCAAGCGGTCAGGGCCATCAAAGCCCCGCTCTGGATCAAAAAATCGCGTCTCGTCCGGTTCATAATAATGTCCTGTTTCTATGAAAAGAGATAATGAGATGATGCGCCGAATTAATCGGGCACGTCGGAATTCTTGGTGATATAAAGCCCGATCAGTTTATCCGTATAAATCCAGTGCCGGTCCATTTCGCCCGTTACCGTCACCGTGTCGCCCACACTCAGGCCCAGCTTGTAGAAAACCTTGGGACTAGCAAAGAGTTCCATGTCCCCGCTCGCGTCCTTCAGCCGATAACGGCCCGTGCCCTTGTGCTTGCCCTTGCCCAGGATCTCGGTTATCCGTCCCTGTACGGTGACCATCTGTTTGTCCTTCACTTCTTCATTGGCCCATTTAATCGGACGAATCTTGCTGTGGGACTCGGGGACATAAGACTCGCTGTAAAATTCTTCCTGATTGCCATCATCCGTTTCCGGTAAATTGGAGGTTTTATCTTCCTCCGCCGGCTTTTCCATCTTGACCGGGCCCTCATCTTCTTCCATGGAAAAATCCGCACCCGGTACCGTGATCGAAACTTCGCGCTCCATGGCGTCGTCGTCGCCCGGAATATTCCCCGCCAGGATAATTTGACGGGCAATCAGGCGCGGCGAGTAGAACAGGGGGTCCCGGTAAATGCCGCGCACCTGAATCTGCATTCCCACTTCCATCGCCAGCCGATAAAAAACATCCTGGTCCGCCTTGATTTTTATCTTCTCCGTCTCATCCCGGATGATAAACGTATCTTCTTCCTTGATTTCGGTAATCGTTCCCTCCACCATCACCATCTCTTCTTCCTTTGCGTTTTTAAGCACAAAGGCAATGCGATCGGGAACCGGAATACGGGCCTCGGCGGGAGTCGGGTTTTGCGATTGCGGAGCATCGGTCTCCGGCATATCGGCGTCAATATATCGTTGGATATTATCGGCGCGAATCTCGGGCTGCCCGTCGTCATTCAGGATTTTCGTCCCGATGACCTGGATCATCTGTCCCGCTTCCAGCCCCAGCTTTTGCGGAATGCCCTTCTTCGTGCGCAGGACAATTGCGCCCCGCGAGTCTTTCACGATGATGGCGTCATCATCCAGAATCGTCACTATCTTCGCCTGAACCGCCACGCCTTCATCGGGCTTGGCTTCACTTGACTTCACCCACTCCACCGAGTGAAAAACGAGATCGTCTTCCTTGTCGGCGGGGCTCGTTTTCTGGGCGAAAACCAGCCCCGTCCAAACCGTACTCACCAGAATTACAAACATTAAAAAAAGTGTCCGGCGATTCATTATCATTTCCTTAGTGGCGACGTGCCAGGACCTTCGAGGGCAGGCCGAAAAGTTTGATAAAGCCTTCCGCCGCCGTGTGGTCAAAGGCATCGCCTTCGTCGTATGTCGCGAGCGACGTGTCATAGAGTGACGAACGCGATTCACGCCCCGTCACGCTGATGCTGCCCTTGTACAGTTTCAGGCGCACGGTACCGCTCACGTATTTCTGCGATTCCTGCATAAAGGCGCTGATGGCCTCGCGCAGGGGCGAGTACCACAGGCCGTAATAAGCCAGCTCGGCAAACTTGCCTTCCAGCACCGGCTTGAAGTGGGCCACTTCGCGATCCAGGCACATGGCTTCCAGCTCCTTGTGCGCGAAGATAATTGTCACCGCCGCCGGGGCCTCGTAGAGTTCCCGCGACTTGATGCCCACCAGACGGTTTTCCACCATATCCATCCGCCCAACGCCGTGACGTCCGGCAATCTTGTTCAATTCCTCGATCAGGCGCACCAGGTTCATGCTTTTGCCGTTGAGACGATTGGGCACGCCTTCCTTGAAGCCGATTTCGATTTCCTGGGGCTTGTCGGGAGCCTTTTCGGGCGAGGTCGTGCCCTGCCAGGCGCCTTCCGGCGGTTCCGCGGCGGGATCTTCCAAAACGCCGCATTCGATCGAGGTGCCCCACAGGTTCGTGTCCAGGCTCCAGGGCTTCGAGGCCGTGGCCTTCACGGGAATTTTGTGCTTCTTGGCGTAGGCGATTTCCTGGTCACGCGTTTTCAATTCCCACTCCCGAACCGGAGCCAGACATTGCAGATTCGGAGCCAGGGCGTTCGTCACTACCTCAAAGCGCACCTGGTCGTTGCCCTTGCCCGTGCAGCCATGGGCGATGGCGTCGGCGCCTTCTTCCTTGGCAATGTCCACGAGCCACTTGGCGATCAGCGGACGTCCCAGCGACGTAGCCAGGGGATACTTGCCTTCGTACAGCGCGTTGGCCTGAACGGCCGGAGCGATAAAGTCGCGGCAGAATTCGGAGCGCAGGTCCTTGATAATAATCTTCGAAGCACCCGTCTCAACGGCCTTTTTGCGCAGGGGCTTCAGATCTTCGCCCTGTCCCAGGTCCGCCGAAAAAGCCACTACCTCGCAGCCGTAATTCTCGATCAGCCAACGGATAATCACAGAAGTATCCAGGCCGCCACTATAAGCCAACACACATTTTTTCACCGGTTTTTTCGCCATCGCTATGTCCTTTCCAATATCAACATCCAAACGCTTCACTTTCCCGTCAGTCGGAAAAGCAAATCATAACCCCTTGCGCAGCCATTGTCAATCCCCAAGCAAGGCGCGCCGGATCCCAATCCCCAGGCCCAACAGCCGCTTCCCCCGGAACAGAAAAAAGGCCGATCCCCCGGGAGGGAACGACCTTTTTTCAACCGCATGGATCCTATTACGCCTCTTAGCAGGCGTAGCCCCAATTGCGCCGCATGCCTTCCTGGCATACATCGCGCCACACATCGATCTGGTAAGGTTTGCGAATCTGTTCGAGATATTGCTTGTCGAAAAGAGCCGCGTGGGAACCAGTCTGCCAATTGTAAAATTCATGAGCCAGGCAGTTGGCCGCGTGGACGGCCGTGAGCGGGCTGAATTCCTTGGCATGACGGTCCGATGGATTATGATGGAAAATCAGCGCGTCGATAATCGAATCGGGCAATCCCCACAGGGCCAGCAGATAAGAACCGGCCTCCGAGTGGCTCGCGCCTATGGTGCGATTTTCCACATAATACATGTCTAAATTGTGCTCCAGCGACACCTTGAGCGCCGCCTCGAAAACATCGGGCAGCTGCGAGGCCAGCACCAGGCGGCCGATGTCGTGCAGCAATCCCGCGATAAAAGAGTCCTCGCATACTTCGGGCGGCTGGTTTTCCGCCTGGGCAATCCACCGCGCGTAAACCGCCACCGTCAGACTGTGGCTCCAAAGATCCTGCATGGAAAACGCCTGCTTCTTGGATACACTGAACTGTTTGAAGGCAAAGTCCGAAATCGCCAGCGCCTTAATCGCGTCCAGACCCAGAAGACCGATGGCCTGGGACGGATCGGAAATGGTGTGGCCGCGGCTGAACATGGCCGAATTCACCAGCTGCAAAACCTTCGCCGTCATCGCCGGATCCTGCTTCACGATCGCGCCTACCGACTGGACCGTGCCGTCTTCGGAGTTGACTTCCTCAATCAGCTGATTGTAGAGCATGGGCATGCTGGGCAGTGCCTCGATGTTGTTGATCATCTTGCGCAGCCGGGCCTTGGTCATCAGCTTGCTGGTCTGCACGGCCCGGTTCAGGAGGCCCTGCAGCGTGTCAAAGTCGAAGGGTTTGGAAATATACTGATGCGCCGATCGCGCCACTTCATGAGCCGGCACGTTTTCATTAAGCGGCGTCAGCGCCACGCGCACCACCGACGGAAAACGCTTCTTCACCTGGTTGAGCAGATCAGCCCCGCTCATCCCGGGCATTTTCAAGTCGGCCACGATAACGTCGAATTCCCGCTCACGGAGCGCCCCAATGGCTTCCTGTCCGTCGGCGGCGGTTTCCAGCGTCCAGAGCCGCATCATCGGCTTCACGGCCCGTCGCGCATTGTCTCGCACCTTCTGCGAATCATCTACGAATAGTATTTTTTTCTTCATAAGCCCACCTCTCGCCCCTAGCTTACCGATAAGGTAATTGGCCTTCGGCCAGAATCTCCCCAAAACATTCCCCGCAAGGGCAATCCACTCGCGAAGGATTTTGCAATGCCGCCCGGCTTTCCGGGCTTAGCGGTTTCTTATCGACAAATTGGCCTCTGAAATTTAATATTATCGTCCCAAAACCCGCACTCTTAGTAATAATTATTGTTATATACACGCCCAAGTCTGCTGCCATGAGCAAGCTGGAAAAATCTCCCGACCCGCGAAAAAAGACCTTTTTATCCTCAAGAAATCTGCCGATGGGAAAAAATGCGGGCATGATACGATTCGAGAATTGTCTGCAAACGCTTTCTCATTTCCAGATAACAGGTGCACTATGGGCATCAGTGGTAATGTTCTGGTTCTCTGCCAGAAAAAAAGCACTTCCGACAGCATCAGCATGAACCTGAAACGCCAGGGGCTGGAAGCCTTTGCCGTATCCAGTGTTACCGAAGCCGAGCAGGCCATGGACAAAAATCCTTTCGATATGGTGATTGTGGAAAGCAATCTGGGAAACGTGGCCGGTCCTGAATTTCTGGCGGAAATCCGCAAGGCTTTTCCATTGACCCTGCGCGTGCTGCTCATGAATTCGGAAGGCATCAAGGTATCGCCCGATAAACTGGTCAATGCCGCCGGTGTTCACCAGATTTTGAAGTCCGGTTTCAATTCCCAGGAAATCGTCCGCCTCCTGGCCTTGGAGGGCGCTATCAACCACACCGGTGCGGCGCCATCGGTGGATGTTTCCCTGGAAAACAGCAAATTGAAAAGTCTCTGCCATAAAATGGAAGAAGAAAACAAGGCATTGGAGCGCGAAATTTCCCGCAACCAAAAACGCATTCATGATCTGGAAAGATTTCTCGACAATAAGGCCAATGGTGGAACGACAAGCGCGGACACAGCGGAAGAAGGCGAAAGTAGTAACGTAGATGAGACCGAACTGGCCGAAGGCGTAGCCATGCTGACCCGGGCCATTGACGAAATCCTGGAACGCGACGAGGTGATTCTGCCGGTGCTCCCCCAGATCGGCATGGAAGTCCAGCGCATGGCGGCCGATGAGAATTGTTCCTTCGACGAACTGGCCAAAAAAGTGGGCATCGAGCAAAGTCTCTCCGCCCGTGTCCTTCAGGTATCCAACTCCGCCATGTACGCCGGACTCAAGCGCATCCGCAACCTGCACCAGGCCGTTGCCCGACTGGGCCTGCGCGAAACGCGAAACGTCTTGCAGGCAGTCGTGGCCGAAAACCTCTTCAAAACCAAAAACAAGGCCCTCATGCAATCCATGGCCAAACTCTGGATGCACAGCCTCTGCACCGCCTATTGCAACGAAAACATCGCGCACATGCTGGAAATTCCCAACAGTGAAGATTACTTCATGATGGGCCTGCTCCATGATATCGGCAAACTCCTGATCCTCCTTTGCATCGAAGAATTGCTCAGCCAGGGAAAGTGGCCACGCGAACAACTCCATGAACCCATGATCAATGGAATCATGAATGCGTCCCACCATGAAGCCGGAAGTAAACTCATGCAAAAATGGGAATATTCGGCTGCTTTTGAGAAAGTGGTCCGGTTGCATAACGACGACGAAAACATTGCCCAACACGATGAACCTGTCATCGTCACCTACTTCTCCAACCTCATGACCCGCAAATTGGGATACAGCTTGGGCCCCTACCGGGCGAACCTGCTGGAAAACTCCGAAATTTCCCGCGCCCTGAACATCTCGGCAGGCACGCGCTACGCCCTCGAAGATAATCTTGCCGAATTGATCGAGCAGATCAAACAGAGTTATTTCGGGGTTCCGCAAAAAACGCCGGGCAATTGATATTTTGTACGCAAGCGGGAAATCAGGCGCTTGATCCGTTCCATTTGGTGCACAGAAGCTGTGCAAAATATGCGCTCTCATATTTTTCGTAAAACCTGCATTTATGATTTCATTGGCCTTATGGGGTGTTTATCTCCTCCGTGCCAATCGGGCAAAACTTTTGCTCCTACTCATGTCAGGTACGAAGGAGCAAACAAAAGGCTCCGGGAATTTTTGAGAGGAGGATGGAATCATGAAACAGAAACACACCGTGCTCATTATCGCGGCAGCCTTGGCCGTCATGTTTTTTGCGGCCGTATCATTGGCGGCGCCCCAGGCCGGAGCCGATAATCCCCGGCGACAAGCCGGGCCGGCTTTCGGACTTGGCGAACGTGGACCCCAGTTCGGGCAGGATGGGGAAAGACCCCAGCGGGATCGATCCGATCGCCCCCGTGGAGGCCCCTTTGGCCACATGCTGAAACGGGCCGATGCCAATGAAGACGGTACCATCACGAAGGAAGAATTCACCCAGTCCCTCGATGAAGTCTTCAACCGCTTCGACAAGAACCAGGATGGCGTGATCGACGCGACGGAACTGGAAAACAGCCGTCCCAACCGTATGGCCGGAGAAGCCGGCGAAGGCCGGCCTGACCTGGGCGAAATGCTGATGGGACGCATGGACGCCAATGAAGACGGCAAAATCGCCGCTGCCGAATGGAAGGGTCCGGAAGAACGCTTCAAACAAATGGACGTGAACCAGGACGGTGAGGTGGACGCCGCCGAGATCGAAGACGCCCTGCACCAGATGCGCCAGCGCTTCAACGCAGCCGGAGGAGAAGGCGATCGCCTGAAACAACGCCGCAACTCCCGCGGTGAGGCCCCCGAAGGCGACGCACCCGCTCCTGACGCACCTGAGGGTGACGCCTCCGAACAGCGCCGGAAGATTGATCCGGAAAAACGGGTGCAGCGCATGATCCAGCACCTGGACGCGAATGAAGATGGCAAGATATCCGCCGACGAATTCCGCGGCCCCGAAGAAGCATTCGAGAAAATCGATGCCAACGGCGATGGCCAGCTCACCTCGGATGAACTGATCAACCACAAGCCCCCGCGTCGCGGAACCCGCGAAGGTGGCGAAGGACGAAAAAAAGGCCCCCGTCAGAATCAGTAAAATGTAGCGAGCGAGCAGGATCGAATTCCGATTCGATCTAAAAAGCCCCAAAGCCCACCCCCGGCTTTGGGGCTTTTTTCATCCCCCTCGTACCGCCGGCATCTTGCCGGCAGAATCCATTCGGACATAAGGATAACAGGCTCGCGGTAAGCGCCGTGAATCCCGTCCTGATTTGAGCCGTGCATAAAATGAACTTTTGCCAGCATAAAAGACCCATAATATCCGCGACATTCGCGCTATCCGCGGTTAAAAAAATGAACCGCGAATGACGCGGATGACGCGGATAAGGATCAGGATTCGATTACAAGAGCGAGTTCGATGAATTCTTGCCCAAAAAGCAAAAGACCGCTGCCAGTATGAAAGATCAAGGAAAAGCCGGAACCGCGCAAAACCCGATAGACTCACACGCCCATCTGTTGCACAATAAGAAAGCGCCGGTGCATTCCGGCAAAAGCATTCTGGAAAAGTGGAAAGCCCATGCTAATCGAAAAAATATGCGTCTATTGCGGATCCAGCAGCGGAGCCCGGCCGGAATATATGGACGCCGCCGCCCAACTTGGCGACTTGCTCGCGGCCCGCGACATCGGCCTCGTCTATGGCGGCGCCACCTGCGGACTCATGGGAGCCGTTGCCGGTAGCGTCCTCGAAAAGGGTGGGGCGGTCGTTGGCGTCATTCCCGAACAATTCAGCGCCCGCGTCGGCCATACCCGCCTGACCGAACTCCACGTAACGCCCACCATGCATGCCCGCAAGCAGAAAATGTTCGACCTGTCCGACGCCTTCATCGCCCTGCCCGGCGGCCTGGGGACGCTTGATGAAATGTTCGAAATGTTTACCTGGGGCCAGTTGGGCATTCATGCCAAGCCCTGCGGCTTTCTGAACATTGCCGGATATTATGACGGCCTCATCCGCTTCATCGACCATGCCGTGCAGGAGGGATTCATCCGGTCCCGCCACCGCGCCATGATTATGGTCGAGAGTGATCCTGTCCGAATGCTTGACCGCTTCCTCAACTTCCAGCCACGCCGGGTGGACAAGTGGACCGGCGAAGTCGGGGAAAGGGATGTCGAAAAATGAACGGCTGGGAATATCTGAGTCCTGCAGAAAAGCACCAACTCGTCGATGCCATATTCGCGCGGAATAGCAATGTTCCCGGACCCTTCCACATGGAAATGGACCCCACCGACAAATGCAACGCCCGCTGCCGTTTCTGCAACAACCAGAATACGCGCGCCGACAATACACTCTCTTGGGAAGTGATCCGGAAATTATGGGAAGATGGAATCGAGCGCGGCCTGAAAAGCGTGCGGCTTTCCGGCGGCGGAGAGCCCCTGGTCCATCCGGATATTCTGCCCATGCTCTCCTGGCTGAAAGACAGCCCTTTGATTCTGGACAACCTGACCACCAACGGCATTGCCCTCGATGGAAAACGCATGGAAGCCGTTCTGGACGCGAAGCCCCGATTCCTCATGACCAGCCTGAACTTTCCCGGCAGCGATGAATACCGTACCGAAATGGGCGTGCCCGAATCGGCCTTTGAACGCGTGCTCCAGAATCTTGAAAATTACAGCAAGGGCCTCTGGGAAAAGGGCGTTCGCGAAGAATGCCAGCTCATCATCCAGTTTTTTATAACGCCCGCAAATGTGAATCAGCCCGATGCATTCTTCGATGTCCTCGACCGCATCCAGCCCACTGCCGTCCGCTTCGGCCTCATATCCGGAACCGGCGCCGCCACAAATCTATCGCCCGAAGCCCTTGACCAATTCTGCCGAAATATCGAGTTCCGCGCCATGGAAGCCCGCGATCGTTATTTCATGATGTTCATTCTGGGGCCACCGGGCAATGCCCTTACGCAAAAACTCTATGCCGTGGAACCAGCCGACACCCCGGAACCATCCCTCGACGCCTACCGCTTCTGCCTGATGCCCTGGTATTCCCTGGCCGTTCGTGGTTCGGGCAACGTTTATCCCTGCTGCATGCTCATATCGGACGAGCGCGTGCAGCCGCTGGGAAACGTGAAGGAACAAAGCCTGCGCGAAATATGGGAAGGAAAGGCCTTCGAGCGATACCGCGACGAAATCCGGCGCGTCATGATTCTGGGCCATGCCGCCGCCATGTCAGGCAAAAGATGTCGCCACACCACGGGCCTCTGCTGGAATCCCAATGCCTGCGATGTGGCAAGCCTGATCGGCGATTCCGAAAGTTACACCCGCCTCCGTGAGGCCATCCTGCTTGCCCGCCAAAGCCCACGCGCTCATCTGGCAAAAGGCATCAACCGCCTCCTGCAAATCCCGGCCGCCTGTTTCAAACGCTAACCGGTCCCTACTTGTCCAGGTCGGGCTTGATGATTTCCGAAAAATCCGGTTCGCCTTGCATGTTCGGCGTCAGGCCCATGTGCTTGAATTCGCCTGCCGGAACGGGTGGACAATAAACGCGGATCGTATGCACGGCTTCCGAAATATCACCGCGCGCGATCAGTTCGAGCGTGGCCTGGCGACGGGCGCCGCCCTGGAAAAGCGTAACGGCGCTTTCCTTGCCCAGGGCCGTGGGCGGCGTATAGACATCCACAAAATACGGCACGCAACTCCAGTCGATCTTCATGCCGGCTTTGGCCGGAACCTGCTTCAATTTCCACGAACGCTCCACACCCCAGTTTTCCGACTCGATGGCAATGCGGCCCGACTTGGAGACAAAGTCTTCTTCGCTCGAACCCTCGCCGTCCTCACCGGTGCGCGTCCCCGTGAGTTTGAAGGTCAGCTTGCTGTGGTCCTCTTCGATGCTCAGGATTTCCGCCGTCCAGTCTTCCACCAGCGGCAGGGCCTGGGAATCCACGCGATAAATGCTGGGCCAGGAATCCGGCGGGATCACGCCGGTGGGGCGCGTAAAGGCGTAGAAATCGGAATAGCTCGAGGGCGCCTTGCCGTCGAGCAGCACCTGAAATCCGGCGGTTCCGGCCGAATTGCTGATCAGGTCCACACGATTGCCCTCGAAGCCCAGGGAAATCCTGCCATCCTCCAGTTTCACATCGCCACCGATCCGATAATCCTTCACCAGACTTTTCGAAGTGTCCGTCATCAGCTCGGGACGATACACCATCTGCCGGATGCAAAGTTCGGCCATCAGCCACAGGCCGTGGTCGTTCAGGTGGACGTTGTCCTTGAGAACATCGCCGGGTTCGAGCTTATTCTGTTCCAGATATTCCCGCCAGGGATGCAGCACATCCACCAGTTCGCAATCGTAGCGCTTCGCCACGAAAGGCAGCACTTTTTCATCGTAGAAGCGTCCCCAGTCGCTGATCTTGTATTCGCCGTCCACATAGGCCTTGCGGTTCCAGTGGTCCGTCATGATCATCACTTCCGCCGTTGTCCGCTGCCGGGTGTTGTGGATGATTTCCTCGTAGCGCATGTGATCGCCATACACATGAAAAATCATCAGGTCCGGATAAAAGGGATAAAGATCGTGTTGCGCGGGCCACACCAGATATTGCGCCGCAAAGCCGCCAAGGGCCCGGTTTTCAATTTCCAGGTCGGCGTGGGGATATTTTTCACGCAGCCACGTCTCTACATGCTTGTGCCAGCGGCCCCCCATGATCGACTGCCCATAAAAAAGAATCCGCACCTTGTTCGGTTTTTCAGGGGTGCTGGTTTCCAGCAGGTGCATGGTCCGCTGGATATGCTTACCCCACTGGGAACTATCGCCCTTATAATCCCGCAGCGCCGGATAGTCCGCCGCCGAGGCAATCGATGTGATAACGGCAAAAAAGATGCAAATAAGTATAATCAGGGCCTGCGACATGGTATTTTCCTTTCAACCAGTTCTTCAAAAATCGAAGAAGCCATTCTGGCAGCGCCAAATCCAAAGCGCAAGCCAAATTGCATAACAAAAACACCCTTCCGGCCCATCCTCAAAACCCCAACTGCGAAGAAAGTCTTGACTTGTATGAACAGAGCATAGAGAATAAACGCGGCTTGGTAAGGCTGTTTGGCATTTTCCGCTAAGGTGAGCAGGCTTAGCCCTCTTTGGCTTACCCCGCAACATCCTTCGGAAAATGCGTGGTTGATTATGCATATTACTCATCGAAGGGAAGCGCCATGAATCTGGACGAGATTAAAGAACTGATCTCCGTAATGCGAAAAAATAAAATACGCGAAATAGACCTGGAACAAAAGGGTACCAAGGTCAAGATCGTCGCAAGCGGACCCGAAAAAAGCAAAAAGCCGGCTGAAGCCATGAGCTATCCCCAGGTTCCGCCGCCTCAATATATAGTCCAGGCCCCACAGGCCCAGGAAGCAACCGTCCCACAACCTGCGAGCCTGCCCGGACCCGCAGCGCCCAAACAGGAAGCGCCCAAGGCGGCCCAGGAAGAAAAACAGGAAAAACCGGCGCCCGAAGAAATCGAAGGCGTCGAAGTCAAATCTCCCATGGTCGGCACATTCTACCGCGCCCCCGCGCCCGATGCGCCCAACTATGTGGACGAAGGGTCCGTTATCAATAACGATACAGTGCTCTGCATCGTTGAAGCCATGAAACTGATGAACGAAATCAAGGCGGAAATGCGCGGCAAAATACTACGCGTACTTGTCGAAAACGGGCAACCCGTCGAATACAACCAGCCCCTTTTCCTGGTGGAACCGTTCTAAAATACTGCACACCTGGCAAATAAAGCCCGGGCAGCCAAAACGAAAGCGAGGGCAAAGAGCATGAAAGTTCAACATTGGCTTATTCTGGCCATCCTCACACTGGCAATGGTCGCGCTGGCCGCGTGTGGACCCCGGTCCGTGCGCTTGCCGAACGGCTATGTCAGCTACGAAACCCAGGAAACCCCCACATCCCCCGCTGTCACATTCGGCCCCAAGGAAGTACGACGCCTCGAAATGCACCAGGACTACGCCATCATGCATTTCCAGGACGGACGCATTGAAATGGTTCCCCTCGATGAAAAACTCCTCGATCTGAAATGGTCGAAATCCAGAGAATAAGAATCAGGGCCGCTGCAAAAATCAGGGAAGGCAAAAAGTAGATATGGCGACCAAGCAAGAGCCGCTTTTCAAAAAAATACTCATCGCAAACCGTGGAGAAGTAGCACTCCGCATCATACGCGCCTGCCGTGAACTCGGCATCAAATCCGTAGCCGTGTACAGCGAGGCAGACGTCAATTCCCTCCATGTGCGCTTTGCAGATGAACACGTATGCGTCGGGGGTAACCCGAGCAATCAGTCTTATCTCAAGGTACCCAACATCATCACGGCCGCCGAAGTCACCAACTCCGACGCCATCCACCCCGGCTACGGCTTCCTCGCCGAAAATTCCACCTTCGCCCATATATGCGAAGAGTGCAAGATCACATTCATCGGCCCCACGCCCGAAATCATCGACCAGATGGGAGACAAGGCCGCCGCCAAGCAGACCATGCGCAAGGCCAAGGTGCCCGTTGTTCCCGGTTTTGAGGGCATGGTGGATGATATTGACGAAATCGCCAAGAAAGCCGGTGAGATCGGATACCCCGTCATCATCAAGGCCGTTGCGGGAGGTGGTGGACGCGGGATGCGCATTGCCCGTAATGACAATGAACTCAAAAGCGGAGTCGTTACCGCGCAGGCCGAAGCCGCCGCCGCGTTCGGAAACGATGAAGTCTATCTCGAAAAATACCTCGAAAATCCCAGGCACGTCGAAATACAGATTCTAGGCGACAGCCACGGACATGTCATTCACCTTGGCGAGCGCGATTGCTCCGTCCAGCGCCGCCACCAGAAACTCATCGAAGAAACTCCCTGCCCCGTGATGACGCCGCGACTCCGCGATCGCATGGGAAGCGCCGCCGTCGATGCCTGCAAGGCCGTCGGATACGTCGGGGCTGGAACCGTTGAGTTCCTGCTCGACAAAAACAACAAGTTCTACTTTATGGAAATGAACACCCGCATCCAGGTCGAACATCCCATTACCGAAATGGTGACCGGCGTCGATATCGTGAAGGAACAGATCCGCGTGGCCGCGGGCCTGCCTCTGCAGTATCGACAGAAGGACATCCAACTAAGGGGACATGCCATCGAAGCGCGCATCAATGCCGAAGATCCCGCGCGCAAGTTCATGCCAAGCCCCGGAACCCTTGAATCGTACCATGCGCCCGGAGGCCCCGGCGTCCGCGTGGACAGCCACGCCTACCAGCAATACGTCATTTCCCCCTACTACGATTCCATGATCGCCAAACTCATCGTCCATGGCTCAACCCGGGAAGAAGCCATGGACCGCATGAACCGCGCGCTCGAGGAATACATAATCGAAGGCGTCAAAACAACCATCCCCTTTCATCAATGGGTGATGCAGAACGAAGTATTCCGATCCGGTGATTTCGGAACCAGTTTTATCGACGAAAACCTCAAGAGCGATACCTTGGCCCCTTGAGGCGGTCGGTTGATTTCATTTATCGTATGCAAGGAGTGCAAGTCATGAGTTCAGCAGAAAAACCCGCTCATTCCCCCATTTCCAAAGAAGATTCCGAATCGCTCAGCATCGGGCGCATCGAAATCGGTGATGACGTAATCGCGACCATAGCCGCACGCGCCGCTGCCAAGGTCAAGGGAATATCCGTCGTCGGATCATCCTTTCGCTGGTCCGAATTGCTCGGAAGCCGCGAGCACGGAAACCGCGGAGTCAGCGTACAAATCAACGAAAACACCGGACATGTCATCATCAACCTCGATGTCAATGTCGCATACGGAGTCACCATTTACGAAGCCGCGCACAAACTCCAGATGCTCATCAAGGAAGAAGTCGAAGCACTCACAGGATCCCTCAATGTGGACAAGGTCAACGTACGCGTCAACAACGTCGTCGTCGAAGAAGAACTCGACGGCGAAGAACCCTTACGCCCCGACCAGGCGGTGAATACCCCGAACGAATCCTGACCATAAGTCCCGCCAGAGCAGGATCCTGAAGCAGTAAAAAACTGTCTGAAAAGGAAAACACCATGAAATTTTTCAAAAAATTATTCGTTTTTCTCACGGGGCTGCTTCTTTTCTGCATTGGCCTGTACCAGATCCTGCAGATGACCCTGCCCGCCGACATGGTGCAAAAGGCGAAACTCTGGTTGCGAGAATATCTTGAATTCGTGATGCCCATGTACCTGTGGTGGATTCTTCTGTTTGCCCTGGCCGCCATTTTGCCCCTTTTGGCGCTCTATCTCGCGCTGCGGGCCCAGTATAAAAAGGACTACCTCATCCTCAAAACCAGCAGCGGCCAGCCACTCAAGATTCGATCCGAAGCCGTAACCGGATACATTCGCGACGAACTGATGCAGCTTCCCTTTGTCAAAAAAGTCCCCATGACCTGCTCCGCCACCCGAGGCGCACTGGTCATCAACGCCAATATCTGGATCGAAACCACCGGCCAGTTCAGCAACATGCAGGATGTCATCCTGGCCCGCGCCCAGTCCGCCGCCGAAGACGGACTCGGCATCGCGCGCATTGCCGATATCGACATCAATTTCGAATCCGTGCGCCTGATTAAGAATTCCAAAAAAGCCAAGCAACTCGAGATGGAAACCCAAAAGGTAATCGAAAACGAAGACAATCCACCTATCAAATCCGTCAAACTGGAAACGGAAGAAGAAGTAAAACGCGAAGAAGACAAGCCCATGCTGCCCCAGCCCGGCGCCGCGAAAAAAGAAGAAAAACCCGAGAAGCATAAAAAGCAGCAAAAATCTGATATACCCCATGAAGAAGATAATCCCGGAGACAACAACGACTCCCATGAATTCGTCTTCCGGGTGGATGAGGAAGAAGAAAGCCCGGACGCCCCCAAGGATAAGGACAAAAAATCCGGCGGCGGACCTTTTCATTTTTCCGGAAACTAAACCGATGCACAAGCAGGCCAACGCCTGCATTCGAGGAGCGCCATTTGGCTACCGTCCCTGTCGAAGAAAATTCCATGCCCCTCTGCGAAGAACTCGCGAGAAGGGCATACAATGACGAGCGGATCGGCATAGCCATCGGCACATTCCCACTCATACACGGAGGCGCCATACGATTTCTGAAAGAGGCAAGGGCCAACTGTGATACACTGGTCGCCCTCATCCTCATGGACCCGCAATCGCTGCAGGACTCCACCGGAGGAAAAATGGCAAGCGGACTCCTCAAGCCTGACGAAAGAGGAAGGCTTCTGGCGTCACTTCGCACACTCGATGCCGTCCAGGCCGTCGATGAGCCCCAGGCCCTCCTCACCACGTGGAGCCGTAAATTGCCCGACGCGCGCTGGTACGCCAACGCCGCCGAAAAAGACCTCCCTGAAGGCGTGCGGGAAATGATGGACAACGCCGGGATCAAAATTAATTTTCTCCACCAGGACGAACCATGCACCACGCAGGCCCTGGTGCGCAGAATGGGTGGACACGTTTAGAAACTCATCGGCAAAAGGGCTCTGTCCCGGAAACCGAAAAACAAAAACCCCTTAACGGGATAACAAACAGGAGAACAATATGGCTGAAACAAAAAACAACAGTACGTTTGACGATCTTCAGGTTGGAGACCACGTCACCCATCCCAAGTTTGGCGAGGGGCAAATCATGCAGCGCACCGGCGCCGGCGAAGACACCAAACTCGTCATCACATTCGCCGAAGAAGGCGAAAAGAAACTCATGGCCAAATACGCCAAACTCAAAAAAATAAACGCCATTGGGTCCGAAGAAAAAACCGAGGAAGAATAAACTCGAATGAAAGAAATGATCACCGAAGAAAAAGTCCGGCACATCGCCCTGCTGTCCAGGCTCGATTGCTCCGATGAGGAAATCCACGGCTTTGCCGAAGACCTCAACGAAATTCTGCAATATGTGGAAAAACTCAACGAACTCGACACTGAAAACGTAGAACCCACATCCCACGCCCTGCGCCAGAAAAACGTCTTCCGACAGGACCACGTGCGCCCGTCCCTCAACAATGAAGAAGCACTGGCAAACGCCCCCGAAGCAGAAGCAGGACACTTCAAGGTCCCCCAGATCATCCAGGAAATGTAGGTGCGGAGTTCATGAATAAAGAAAAACCCTATCGGTGCGAGCCCTTGCCCCAGGACTTGCATATCCATACCGTATATTCCACCCGCGACCCCGCCGTCGCCCCCCAGCAGACCCTCGACTTCATTCGCGAAGTGGCCCATGCGGAAATATGTGGAATCAGCGACCACTTCGACTGCCTCTCCTGGGACAAAACCATCGAGCAATATATCGATGACGTCAAGGCCCACGGCTTTCATGCCGGCATCGAACTTCTCAACTCATCCTGGGTGGAGGAGGCGCTCGATTATCCCTTTGAATACTTTATCTTTCATACCGACGATGAGCCGAATGAATACCGCGCCCTCGAATGGCTTCTCGAAACGGGCAAACCCGTGATCGTGCCCCATCCAGGCATGATGGGAACCGATCTCGGCAAAGTACCCCCCGACTGCCTTATCGAAGTCAGCAATCGCTACGCCTGGAAAGCCGACTGGCGCGCCATGTTCAAGCCCCACCTTGATCGCTTTCGCTTCGTCATCAGCTCCGACGCCCACTACCCCAGCATGCTTAATCAGCGCATCGCCCGTCACATTGCCCGCGAACTCAACATCACCGAAACCCTCCTCTTCGATTCCTGATTTTGCGGATAATTATCAATATTTGTTCATTTATTCCTTGCTCAAGTGATACTTTCCATCCATACTTGACGCATCCCAACTCCGGAGGAGCGCATTTATGTCTTTGAATCGCCGTAATTTTCTGGGAACCGCCGGGGCCGCCGGTCTGGGCCTTTGGGCTTCGCAATTCAGCTGGGGCCAGGCGGCCGCCAAACGCCCCAACATCGTCTGGATTACCGCCGAAGACCTGAGTCCCATTCTGGCGCCTTATGGCGATACCCGCGCCAATACCCCTAACCTCAACACCATGGCAGCCGAGGGCTTTGTCTATACGAACGCCTTTGCCAATTCACCCGTCTGCGCGCCCGCGCGCTTCACGCTGGCAACGGGCATTTATCCCGTCTGCTGCGGCCGCGCTCAGGAAATGCGCGCGCGGGGCGATGTGCCGCCCGGCGTGATGGGATATTCCGCCTACATGCGCGAGGCCGGATACTACTGCACCAACAACAGCAAGACCGACTACAACTCGAACGTGGAGATGAACTGGCACGAAAGCAGCAAGGACGCCCACTGGCGCAATCGACAGCCGGGTCAGCCCTTTTTCGCGGTATTCAACTTCGGCCAGACCCATGAGTCCACCCTCCGCAGCCGAAGCAAGCCCAGCAAGTCCACCGAAGATATCGAGGTCCCGCCATACCTGCCCGACACGCAGGTGGTGCGCGAGGATATCGCGTGGATTTATCAGCGCGTGGAGTCCCTCGACTTCAGCGTCGGGCGCATTCTCAAGCAACTCGAGGAAGACGGCCTGGCCGACGACACCATCGTCTTTTTCTACGGGGATCATGGCGGCATCCTGCCCTGGTCCAAACGCTGGCTTTATGATCGCGGAACGCAGGTGCCCTTTATCGTCCGCTTCGGAAAAAATTTCAGCCACCTCGCCCCCGGAAAACCCGGCGAAAAAATCGAACGCCTCGTCTCCTTTATCGACTTTCCGCCCTGCTCGATGAGCCTGTGTGGCGTGCAACCACCCGAGCACATGCAGGGCGATATCTTCCTCGGACCCCAGACGGATCCCGAACCCGGAGCCCTGCACTTCAACCGTGGACGCATGGACGAACGCCACGATCTGGTGCGGGCCGTGCGCGACAAGGAGTTTCTCTATATCCGCAATTTCTGGCCCTTTATTCCCCACGGGCTTCGCATGAAAACCCCTTGGCAAATTCCCACCACCCAGGAATGGCAACGGCTCCACGATGAAGGGAAACTGAACGAACTTCAGGAACGTTTCTTCCAGACCCGGCCCTTCGAGGAACTTTATGAAGTGAAAAAAGACCCCCACCAGATTTACAACCTGGCTGACAATGCCGACTACGCCGAAATTCTGGAGAAGATGCGCAAGCGCGCCGATGCCTTTGCGCTGAGAGTGGTGGATACCGGCTATCACCGCAGCGGTGTGGGAGAATGGGGCTGGGTGGCGCAGCGTGAGCCGGGAGCCTATCCGCTGGAACGCATCCTGGATACGGCCAAGCTCGGCGCGGGGGCCACGGTAAAAGATTTGCCCGAGATCATCAACCGACTCGATGATCCCGATCCCGACGTCCGCTTCTGGGCCGCCTGTGGCTGCCGAACGCTGGAAGGAAAATCCAAACCGGCAGAGGCAAAACTGAAAGAAAGATTGGACGATCCCGGCCTGTGGACACAGGTGGTGGCGGCGGAAGCGCTCTATGTGATGGGCGAAAAGGAAATCGGACTCAAGGGCCTGGCCAAACACGCCGGCGACCCCATGAGCGAAGCCTGCCTCTGGGCCCTGAACGCGGTCGACCGCTCCGGCGCGGCCGACGCCCTGCAAAAAGAAATCGCCCACACCCTGGAAGTCGCCCAAAGCCGGCGCGATACCCCGCACAACCATTACGTTAAGCGTCTGGCAGGATGGCTCACGCGGAAGGCGGATTAGCGGATACGTACCGCCGGCAAAAGGTCTTGAGACAAAATTACCAATCCCGCCAATCCCCTTTTGCTCTACAGCACGCGCTCCAGTGCCACCAGGATGGTGGCGTTACGTACCGCCGGCATCCTGCCGGCAAAAGGTCTTGAGACAAAATTACCAATCCCGCCAATCCCCTTTTGCTCTACAACACGCGCTCCAATGCCACCAGGATGGTGGCGCTACGTACCGCCCGCATCCTGCCGGCAAAAGGTTTTGAGACAAAATTATCATGTTTATCGCGCCATTAGCCTAATGCCAGATGTATTGCAGCACTTCTTCCCGCATTTTGACGAAATCGCGATGGGACTTGATGGCGCGCGTTTTCATGTTGGCAAAATCGCGACTGAAGGGTGGCTCGATCCGTTCGATGATCCGGCCCGGTCGCGGCGACATGACAATTATGGTCGTGGCCAGGTAAACCGCCTCTTCCACATCGTGCGTAATGAAGAAAAAAGTCTTCCGCGTATCGCGCCAGATGCGCAGAAGTTCGTCCTGCATGTGCTCGCGGGTCAGCGCATCCAGTGCGCCCAGCGGCTCATCCATGAGGAGGAGCCGCGAGTCGTTCGCCAGCACCCGCGCCACCGCCACGCGCTGCTGCATACCGCCCGATAGTTCGTAGGGCTTGCTTTCCCGAAACTCCCAGAGTTTGACCATTCCCAGAAAATGCTTCGAAACTTCATGGCGCTTTTTTTTCTCGATGCCCCGCATGCGCAGGCCGAATTCCACATTCTGCCGCACGTTCAGCCAGGGATAGAGCGATGGCCGCTGAAAGACGATGCCCCGGTCCGATTCCGGCTTTTTCACGGGCTTACCGCCAAAAAAAACCGTGCCAGACGAGGGTTTCGAAAAGCCCGCCACCAGGTTCAGCAGCGTCGTCTTGCCACAACCCGACGGCCCCACCACGCAAACAAATTCCCCCTCCGCTACCGACAAATCCACCGCCTCCAGGGCGCGCAAAGGCCCCTCCGAAGTTTGAAACTCGACCGTGGCGTTGCGGATATCCAGAAGATTGTCTTCGCTCATATACCTGTCTTCAGCGTGCTTCGGGCCCTGGGCTTAGTTATCCATCGCCTTTTCCAGATATTGCGGGCTCACCATGGTCCGAAAATTTTCCAGATCCGGCGCGCTCTTGATCTTTTTCTGCTCCACCAGAAAATCGGCGGTCTGCTTCAGGGTCTCGGCCATCTTGCCTGGCTTGTCCGATGTTCCCAGATATTTTTCACCCAGTTGCTCTTCACCGTCCAGCAGCACCAGGCTCTGCATCTGGCGGAGGGCTTCACTGGCGTCGATGCTGAACTGCCGCGCGATTCTCCGCGCCGCGTCTTCGGGATTCTCGCGACAATACTGCACCGCCCGATTCTCGACTTCCAGGTATTTCGCGGCCAGATCGGGATAGTTATCCAGAAAATCAGTATGGGCCAGGCAAACGTCACCCGTCACATAGCCTTTGTCCGCCAGTTCCTGGCTATAAATTAATACGCGCCCGTTTTGCTCCAGCATCTTGGACAAGGTCGGCTCCCACACAAATCCGGCGTCGATATCGCCCCGTGTCCAGGCAGCCAGCATGTCCGGCGGTTGCAGGTCCAGAATATTGCTTTCGGGCATGTCCACATTATATACTTCAAATGCCGCCATCAGGTGGTAGTGGGTGGTCGATGCAAAAGGCGCGGCTACAATCTTGTCCTTGAGGTCGGCGAGGCTCTGAATATTGCTGTCCTTTTTAACAACGAGGGCTTCGTTTTTGCCGATAATGTCGTAAATCCAGATCATTTTGGCCGGAACGCCCTGCGAGAGAGCCAGCGCCGATGGGCTGCTGCCACCCAGGCCGATATGGATGCTCCCGCTGCCCAGCCCCACATTCAGATCACGCCCCGAATCCACCTGCACATACTGCACCGGGACACCCAGCGTTTCCTCGTGCCAGCCGAAATCCTTGGCTACGATGGTGGCATTGGGTATCGCCTGAAAGCCAATAACGATTTCTTTAAGTTCTTCCGTTGTTGTTGCATTATGATCATGCCCTTCATGTCCGTTTTCCCTATCTCCTTTGTCACAAGCCGCAAGCATACACATGCTCAATACCAGCGCCAAAACCGCCAAGCATATTTTCAATCCATTTCTTAAATCTGACATGGCCCTATCCTTTCCTCATCTTCTTGAAATAGTATGGGTATTCTCCCCTTTGCCCTTATGTCTCCTTGCCCTTCCACGGCACGGCCAAATGCTCCGCCAGCCGCAGCAAGCGATCCAGCACTATTCCCGTAAGGCCCAATACAATGATTCCCATGAACACCACGTCGCTGCGCAAATATTTATAGGCATCCAGCACCATCCAGCCCAGGCCCGACCGCGCGGCGACCATCTCCGAAGCCACGAGGGTGGTATAGGTAAATCCGATGGCCACCCGCATACCGGTGAAAATTTCGGGCAAACAGCTGGGAAAAACCACATGGCGAAAAACCTGCCAGCGATTGGCCCCGAGCGACTGCGCGCCATGGATGCGTTCTTCACTCACGCGCTTGACCCCGGCACGGGCGCTCAGGGCCAGCGGCGGAAATGCCGCCAGGTACAGCAGCGCGATCTTCGATTCATCCTCGATGCCCAGCCAGATGATGAGCAGCGTATAATAGGCCAGAGGCGGCAGGGGGCGATAAAACTCCAGCAGGGGATCGAAAAGCGCGCGGATGCGTGGATACCAGCCCATGGCCAGCCCCAGTGGTATGGCCGTGGCGCAAGCCGCCAGAAAACCCACCAACACCCGGACCATGCTGATCTCGAAATGTTCCAGCAGGGACTTGCCCCGGTAGCCCACCGTACAGGTTTCCAGAAAAGCCTTCCACACGCTGTAGGGCGTGGGCACAAAATAGCGCTTGTAAATCTCCAACCACGCCACCACGTACCACACGGCAAAAATCAGAAGCACAATACCCAAAGATATAGCCGCTTCCTCCCAGGAGAACTTCTTCGCCTGAGCCTTCAGCCAGAGGCTTTTGCGATTTTCGGGTGAAGCCATCTTCGCTTTCCGCGCTGATTCAATAAAGCAACAAGCAACCATTAAAAATCCTGCAAAAACTTCTCATAAAACAAGATGACATGCAAAAGAAAGTTTTAGCAGGCAGGCTTCGGGTGGCGACATAAATAGGGGGCTGATTTAACTGAAGCGATGAATGGAAGGATTCTCTGAATAATGAAAATAGGTTTTCATATTCAGGGCCAAGGGCCCGACCGAAAATAGAGGGCTGAAGGCCCGAGCCAAGATCCCTCACGTCTTTTTATGGAATCCTCCCACCCCTTTTTTATGTCGCCATCCCGATTTTTGCTATTTGATAGGGGTAGGGAGGACCCATTGGTTGGGTCCCCCCTCCCTCCGAACCGGA